>NZ_JBIAHS010000017.1:171134-228332 GCF_042870755.1 Streptomyces sp. NPDC006365 | reverse complement strand
GCCTCACCTGCGACCCCGTCGGCGGCCTCGTCCAGATCCCCTGCATCGAACGCAACGGCATGGCCGCCGTCAAGGCGGTCACGGCCGCGAAGATGTCCATGCGCGGCGACGGCTCCCACAAGGTGTCCCTCGACAAGGTCATCAAGACCATGAAGGACACCGGCGCCGACATGTCGGTCAAGTACAAGGAGACCGCCCGCGGGGGCCTCGCCGTCAACATCATCGAATGCTGAGCGGGTCGGCGAACGCAGCCGATCCATCGGCAGGAAGGCAACCGGGAGTAACGGCATGGGACGAGTCACCGAACGTCGGCAAGTGCGGCGGATCCGGGACGGTGCTTTCGGCGTCCGGCCGGACACGCTGGTCGCCGATGGCTCGGCCCCGTCCTCCCTCGCCGTGGACCTGGCGGCGGAGACCGGACTCACACTCATCGGCTTCCTGCGTGGCAAGCCCATGAACGTCTACGCGGGCGAGTAGCGCGTGGTCCAGCCGTCGGCGCCACCACGGACGTCGGATGTCACACTCCCGGCGTCCCGACGACCTCACCGACGCGCGCAGCGAGCACAAGGAGGGCTCACGAGGTGAGCCAGTACGTTCCCTGGCCCGGAGGGCTCCACGACCGTACCCACACCGGCCCCCTCGTCGGTCCGCCCCGGCCGCGGCCGCCGACGGCCCAGCGCCGCCCCCGTCGCATCGCGATGCTCAGCGTGCACACCTCGCCGCTGCACCAGCCCGGCACCGGGGACGCGGGCGGGATGAACGTCTACATCGTCGAGCTGGCCAGGCGCCTGGCCGCTGCCGACCTGGAGGTGGAGATCTTCACCCGGGCCACCTCCGCCGCGCTTCCGCCGGTCGTCGATCTCGCGCCCGGCGTTCTCGTGCGGCATGTGGACGCGGGCCCTTACGAGGGCTCGGCCAAGGAAGACCTGCCCGCTCACCTCTGCGCCTTCACACACGGTCTGATGCAGACGTGGGCCGACCGGCGCCCCGGGCACTACGACCTGCTCCACTCGCACTACTGGCTGTCCGGCCACGTCGGGCGGCTCGCCGCCGAGCGCTGGGGCGTCCCGCTCGTGCACACCATGCACACCATGGCCAAGGTCAAGAACGCCTCCCTCGCCGCGGGGGACAGACCCGAGCCGGCAGCCCGCGTGGCAGGTGAGGCGCAGATCGTGGCAGACGCCGATCGGCAATACCGGCGCCGAGGCGGCCGAGCTGATCCGTCACTACGACGCCGACGCCGCGCGGGTCACCGTCGTCCACCCGGGCGTGAACCTTGACCGCTTCCGGCCGGATGCCTCCGGCGTCGAAGCCGGCCGGACGGCGGCCCGTGTGCGCCTAGGGCTGCCACCCGACGCGCTGGTCCCGCTGTTCGCGGGCCGCATTCAGCCCCTCAAGGCGCCGGACGTGCTGCTGCTCGCGGTCGCCCGGCTCCTTCAAGAGCGGCCACAGCTGCGCGAGCGGCTCGTTGTGCCGGTGGTGGGCGGACCGAGCGGATCCGGCCTGGCCGAGCCGGAGGGCCTGCAGAAGCTGGCGGCACGGCTCGGCATCTCCGATGTGGTTCTGTTCCGTCCACCTGTCGAACAGGCTCAGCTCGTGGACTGGTACCGGGCGGCGTCCGTCCTCGTCATGCCGTCATACAGCGAGTCCTTCGGCCTGGTGGCGCTCGAGGCGCAGGCCTGCGGCACACCGGTGATCGCGGCCGAAGTGGGCGGCCTGCCGGTGGCCGTGCGGAACGAGGTCAGCGGCGTGCTCGTGCCGGGTCACCACCCGGCCGACTACGCGCGGGCGCTGGGCCGCTTCGCCGACGATCCGGCGCTCTCGACACGGATGGGAGAGGCCGCCGCCCGGCACGCCCGGTCCTTCGGCTGGGAGACCGCGGCCTCCGCGACCGTGGACGTGTACACAACGGCGATGGACCAACGGCAGTATTCACGCCCTCTGTTCTGAGCGGCCGGCTCACCTCACACTGACAGGATTCGAGCGCACTGAGCGCTGTGGGAGCCTCTGAGAGGCTCACACAGCACGGACCACGGCCACGGCCATCCGCATCGAGGGCGTTCAATCGAGGGCGTTCAGACGTATTCCGTCGCCGCGTCGAGCAGCCAGTCCGCCAGACAGCCGACGATGACGAAGTCGTACGAGCGCTTGGGCTCGGGCGTGCGCCACAACCAGTCGGGATGCCCGGGGAGCTCGGCGCCGGGGGTGCGGGGCCTCATCGGACGTCGCCGGCCAGGGGGATGCCCAGCGCGTTCATGCGGTGTTCGCGTTCCTCTCCGCGGCCTCGACGACATTGGCGAGCAGCATGGCCCGCGTCATGGGCCCCACGCCCCCGGGCATGGGCGCGAGCCATCCCGCGACCTGGGCGGCCTCCGGATGCACATCGCCGACCAGCCCGTTGTCGGTGCGTGTGATCCCGACGTCCAGGACCGCCGCGCCGGGGCGCAGCATGTCCTTGGTGATCAGACCGGGCGAACCGGCGGCCGCGACGACGATGTCCGCCTCGCGTACGTGCCAGGCCAGGCCTTTGGTACCGGTGTGGCAGAGGGTGACGGTGGCGTTCTCGGAGCGCCGGGTGAACAGCAGTCCGATGGGGCGGCCGACGGTGATACCCCTGCCGATCACGCACACACGCGCTCCGGCGAGCGGCACCTCGTACCGGCGGAGCAGTTCGACGATGCCGCGCGGGGTGCACGGCAGCGGGGCCTCGACGCCGAGGACGAGTCGGCCGAGGTTGACGGGGTGCAGGCCGTCGGCGTCCTTGGCCGGGTCCATGCGTTCCAGTACGGCGTTGGCGTCGAGGTGGCGCGGAAGCGGAAGCTGGACGATGTAGCCGGTGCAGGCCGGGTCGGCGTTGAGTTCGTCGATGACGTCCTCGACCTGCCGCTGGGTGGCGTCGGCAGGCAGTTCGCGGCGGAAAGAGGCGATGCCCACCTGTGCGCAGTCCCGGTGCTTTCCGGAGACATAGGCGTGGCTGCCGGGATCGTCACCGACCAGGACGGTGCCGAGCCCGGGCGGGCCGCCGACACCGGCGGTCAACTTGGCCACGCGCTCGGCCAGTTCGCGACGGATGTCGGCGGCGGTCGCCTTGCCGTCGAGCAGCTGTGCTTTCACCGGCGGTGTTCCTTCCCTCGAAGTCGACACTGTGAGCTGGCCACGGAGGCGGGACATGGTCAGGCCGAACAGGGGTTCCGCGGCGACGACCGTCTCGACGCTCTGGTCGAAGTAGCCGATGTGCACGGTGGTGCCGGAGGCGGCGAGTTCAACCACGCGCAGGCGATGTCCTTGGCGATCGTGCGGCCGTAGACGGCGCTGGTGACGTAGCCCACCACGCAGTCGCCGTACACCGGCTCCTTGCCCGTGACGACCGCCCGTAGGTCGTCGATGCCGGGACTACGCCCGGAACACGGCGCCTCGGAGCTGGTCGCACCTCGATGTACAACACCGCTCATCAGCGGCTGACATCTAACTGATATACAAGTGAAGTGAAGCCTGGCAGATCACACCTGTCAAGGACCGCCGGCTCCCTTTTCTCGCTCCGCCGGAATGGGCCCGACTCGCCCCGGGACGCGACGACGGGGAGCCGCATGGCCGGTCGTCGGGCGCGGCCAGTCCACCGCGTGAGGGCTGCTCGAGGAAGTTCGGCAGATTGCCCCTTGACCCATCGACTGCCTGCCATATAGCGTGCTTACAACTAGTATATCAGTTGCGTGTCACCTCGAGGGAGGTCATCATGGCAGAGGTCCCACAACAGGCGAAATGCGTCGTGATCGGCGCCGGCATCGTCGGCAACAGCCTGGTCCACCACCTGGCCCGGCTCGGCTGGCGCGACATCGTGCAGATCGACAAGGGCCCGCTGCCCAACCCTGGTGGCTCGACGGGTCACGCCTCCAACTTCATCTTCCCCGTCGACCACTCCCGCGAGATCACCGACATCACGCTGGACTCGATGCGGCAGTACAAGGAGTTGGGCGTCTTCACCGAGTCCGGCGGCTTCGAAATCGCGCGCACCGAGGAGCGCATGGAGGAGCTGCGCCGCCGGATGTCCAGCGCCAAGGCCTGGGGGATCGAGTCCCAGCTGGTCGACCCCGCCTTCGTCAAGGAGAAGGTGCCGTTCATCGAGGCCGACCAGTTCATCGGCGCCTTCTGGACCCCGAGTGTCGGCGTCGTCGACTCACTGCGCGCGGGCACGATCATGCGCGACGGCGCCCTCGCGAGCGGCGCGCTGACGAGCGTGCCCAACGTCGAGGTCGTCGGCATGGACGTCGAGGACGGGCGGATCCGCCGGGTGCGCACGAACAAGGGCGACATCGAGGCCGAGTACGTCGTGATCGCCTGTGGCGTGTGGAGCCCGAAGATCGGCGACATGGCCGGCATCAGCATCCCGCTGACCCCCGCCGTCCACCAGATGATCTCCGTCGGCCCCTGCCCACAGCTGAGCGGGCTGCCTGGCGAGATCAACTTCCCGATCGTCCGGGACATGGACACCTTCTGCTATGAGCGCCAGCACGGCGCGGACATGGAGGTGGGGTCCTACGCCCACCGGGCGATCCTGCACGAGCCGGAGGAGATCCCGAGCATCGAGCAGTCCAAGCTCAGCCCCACCGAGATGCCGTTCACCTCCGACGACTTCGACCCGCAGCTGGAGCAGGCCTACGAGCTGATGCCGGAGTTGCTGGGCGCCGAGGGCGCGGAGATGCGGTACGCGATCAACGGCCTGCTGTCGCTGACCTGCGACGGCAACCCGATCCTCGGTGAGAGCCAGGTGAAGGGGCTGTGGACGGCGGCCGCGGTGTGGATCAAGGAGGGCCCGGGCGTCGGCCGCGCGGTCGCGGAGTGGATGACCCACGGCCACAGCGAGATCGACCTCGCGCACAGCGACATCGCCCGGTTCTACCCCCACCAGATGCGCCGCGAGCACACCCGGCTGCGCACCACCGAGTCGTTCATCAAGACCTACGGGATCGTCCACCCCGCCGAGCAGTACGAGTCCGACCGCGGGCAGCGGCTCTCCCCGATGCACGCGTCGCAGAAGAAGCTCGACGCGGTCTTCTTCGAGGCCGTCGGCTGGGAGCGGCCGCAGTGGTACGAGTCCAACGCCGACCTCCTCGAGGTGTACGGCGACCGCGTGATGCCGCGAGAGCACGAGTGGGACGCGCGTTGGTGGAGCCCGATCGTCAACGCCGAGCACCTGCGGATGCGTGAGGCCGCGGGCGTCATCGACCTGACCGCCTTCGCGATCTTCGACATCACCGGTCCCGGCGCTCTGGACGCCGTGCAGCGCACCTGTGTCGCGCAGTGCAACGTGCCGGTCGGCAAGGTGATCTACACCCCGGTGCTCGACGCCAAGGGCGGGTTCCGCTCCGACCTCACCGTCATGCGCCTGGGGGAGGACCACTTCAGGGTCGTCACCGGCGGCGCGCACGGCATGGCGGACAAGAAGTGGTTCGCCGACCAGCTCGGCGACGACGCGTCCCTGGAAGACCTCACCGACCAGGTCTCCACGATCGGGCTGTGGGGCCCGCGGGCCCGCGACATCCTGTCGCGGCTGACCGATGCGGACGTGTCCAACGAGGGCTTCGGCTTCCTCGGCTGCCGCGAGATCGACCTCGACGGCATCACCGTGCTGGCCTCCCGGATCTCCTACGTCGGCGAACTCGGCTGGGAGCTGTACGTCCCCTTCGACCAGGCCGCCGCGGTATGGGACAAGCTCCTCGCTACGGGCGCGCCGTACGGCGCCCGCCCGGTCGGCATCGGCGTCTACGTGACCACCGGGCGCATCGAGAAGGGCTACCGGGCCTTCGGCCACGAGCTCGACGCCGAGCGCACCATCGTCGAGGCGGGCATGCAGCGGCCGAAGGTGAAGGGCGCCGACTTCGTCGGCAAGGAGGCCTACCTCGAGCAGCGCGCCGGTGAGCCCGCGGCAGTGCTGTGCACGTTGGCCGTCGACGACCACACGTCGGCGTCCGGGGTGAAGCGATACATGCTCGGCGGCGAGCCGATCACGACCCGCTCCGGCGAGGCACTCGTCGACGGGCACGGCCACCACCCCTATGTCACCACCGCCGGCTCGGCCCCGTCACTGGGCAAGCACCTGCTGCTGGCGTACCTGTCGCCCGAGCAGGCGCGGGTCGGCAACGAGCTCGCGGTCTCCTACATGGAGGAGCTCTACCCCGTGACCGTCATCTGCAACGACGCGACGCCCCCCTTCGACCCGGACAACGAGCGGATCCGCTGATGGCAGGGCTGTCAGTGGTCGAGCCTGTCGAGACCCCGAGAGGTGAACGATGACGAACGTACTGGTCTGCATCAAGCGGGTCCCTGACTCCTCCGGTGAGATCCTGCTCACCGACGACCAGCAGGGGGTCGACGGGAGGTACGTCGGCTTCACCGTGAGCAACCACGAGAGCTGTGCGGTCGAGCTGGCGGTCCAGACCGCCGAGGCGACCGGCGGTACGGTCACGCTGCTCACGATCGGCCCTCCCGAGGCCACCGAGCAGCTGCGGGACACACTGGCACTCGGCTGCCACGCCGCCGTACTCGTGGAGGCGGAGCCGGCCCGGCTGGGACCGGCCGACGTGGCCCGGGAGATCGCCTACGTCGTGCGCGAGAAGGAGACCGCGGGCACGACGTACGACCTGATCCTGCTCGGCAACGACGCCGCCGACAGCGGCGACTTCCAGGTGGGCATCCGGCTGGCCCACGCGCTCGGCCGGCCGGTGGTCAACGGCGTGTCGACGGTCGAGGTGGCCGACGGCAACCTGACCGCCCGCAGCGACGGCCCCGACGGCGAGGAGACCTACTCGCCGCCACTGCCCGCGGTCGCCACCGTACTCGAGGGCGGGGTGGAGCCGCGCTATCCGACGCTGCGGGGCCGGATGGCGGCCAAGAAGGTCGAGATCGAGACCCGGCCCCTGTCGGCCGAGCCCGCCGGAGCGAACCGGGTGCAGTTGCTCCTTCCCCCGCCGGCGCCGTCGACGGTCGAGGTGCTGGGCGAGGGCACGGATGCGGCCACGACGGTCGCGGACCTCTTTGAGAAGCTGGGGGTGACCCGATGATTCTGGTACTGGTCGAGACCGAGAACGGCACCGCGAGCGAGATCTCTCTGGAGACGCTCGCCTTCGCCCGGTCGCTGTCGGCCGAGGGCGGCGGCATCGCCGTCCGCGCGGTCGTGGTCGGCGAGGTCGAGGACCGCGACGCCCTGGCAGCCGAACTCGGCGCCCACGGCGCGGCCGAGGTCCACCAGGCGCTGGGCGAGGGGTTCGCGTCGTATGCCGGGGCTGCCTGGGCGGCGGCACTGCAGGCGATCCGCGAGTCGACCCGCTCCGTCGTGGTCACCGCCGCGGGCTCGCCCCGGGGCAACGAGGTGCTGGCGCACCTGGCTGCCCGGCTCAGCGTGCCCATGGCCGCCAACGTGGTCGCGTTCCACGGCCTGGCGCCGTTCGTGGTGACTCGGCAGGTGGTCGGCGGGGCGGCCCTGGAGGAGATGAAGCTCGACCAGCGGCCCGCGGTCTTCTCCGTCGCCGGCCACTCGTGGACCGCGTCGCCGGTGGCGGACGCGTCGCCCGCCGCTTGGGTGGAGGTGACCCCGGAGGTGACCGAGTCCGACCTCCTGGCGCGGGTCGTGTCGACAGGCACCAAGGAAGTTGACCACTCCGGCTCGCTGAAGTCCGCCAGGGTCGTCGTGGGTGCCGGGCGCGGGGCGGGTGGTCCGGACGGCTTCGGCGCGGTCGCCGAGCTCGCCGAGCTGCTCGGCGGCGTGGTCGGGGTGTCCCGGGTGGTCACCTCACTGGGCTGGCGGCCGCACCACGAGCAGGTCGGCCAGACCGGCTCCCGGATCAGCCCGGACCTGTACGTCCCCTGCGGGATCTCCGGTGCCATCCAGCACTGGGCCGGCTGCGCGTCGTCGAAGACGATCCTCGCGATCAACACCGATCCCGAGGCGCCGATGATGACCAAGGCGAACTACGCCGTCGTGGGGGACATGCACGAAGTCCTCCCCGCGATCGTCGAAGAGCTCAAGTCACGTGGGGTTACCGGGTGAGGCGCGTGACCGACGGCTGCTGAGTGACCGGCCGCAGCGGGAACCGAGGATCTCGCCGCCGCCACGAAGCAGTTCATCGCCCTGGAGCGAGGCTGCGGCGCCTGCAAGGGATGCCGCAGCCTCCTCCGCTCTGTCACCACGGGAGGGCCGGATCAGCGTCCACGGATCCGTGCCCACGTGGAGTTGCGCCGGCCGGCGCAACTCCACGTCCGGTCGCCGAGACCGCGTCGGCGGCACCTGGCGACACCTGGCGTAACCTGCGCCACGAGCTGGACCGCATGCACCTGGTCACCCTGGCCACCCCCTGCGGGCGGGTCGCGCAACGCTCCGCCGACCCCCGGCCAGAAGACCATCCTTGAGGAGCCCTGTTATGCAGATCTTCGCCCTGGTGGCGTCGCTGGCGCTCACGCTGGCCGCCCTGTTCGTCCTGGTCCCCGCTGTCCGGAGCATGCTCCGGGTGATCCGGATGGGCCAGCCCGTGAGCCCGAGCCGCACCGACGATCCGGTCGCTCGTACGGTCACCATGCTCAAGGAGACCGTGCTGCACACCCGGATGCTCCAGTGGACCTGGGTCGGCATCATGCACTGGTTCGTGTTCGCGGCGTTCCTCTTTCTGAGCACCGCGGTGGTGGGCGCCTACTTCCAGCTGTTCGACCCCGAGTGGGCATGGCCGATCGTGGGCCACTGGTATCCCTTCGAGTGGTTCAGCGAGTTCATCGGCGCGCTGAGCACGGTCGGCATCATCTGGCTGATCGTCTACCGGCAGAAGCACCACCCCCGCAGCGAGGGCCGTGGGAGCCGGTTCTTCGGCTCGACGTTCTGGCAGGCCTACTTCGTGGAGTACCTGGCCCTGCTCGAAGGTGCGGCGATCCTGTTCATCCGGGGCGCGGAATACCACCTCGTCGACCCCGAGCACGCGACCCGCGCCCACTTCCCCCTCTCTTCCTGGATCGGTGAGGCGCTCTACCCGGCCGGCCAGGGCGCCAACGAGAACCTCGTCTACTTCATCGCGTTCTTCAAGATCGCGCTGGCGATGGTCTGGCTGATCGTCATCGGCCGCAACCTGACGATGGGCATCGCCTGGCACCGGTTCACCGCCTGGTTCAACATCTGGTTCAAGCGTGAGTCCTCGGGCGGTACGGCGCTGGGCGCGGTCAAGCCGCTCACCGTCGGCGGCAAGGCCGTCACCCTGGACGACATCGACGATCTCGACGAGGAGACCACGCTCGGCGTCGGAGCGATCGAGGACTTCTCCTGGAAGGGCCTCCTCGACTTCACCACCTGCACCGAGTGCGGTCGCTGCCAGTCGCAGTGTCCGGCCTGGAACACCCAGAAGCCGCTCTCGCCCAAGCTGCTGATCAAGGGCCTGCGCGAGCACACCTACCTCAAGGCCGCGGCCCAGGCCGGACACGCCGAGCGGGCGCTCATCGGCAAGGGCGACGCGGGCGAGGGGTCCTACAACCCCGATGGCGGCGACTTCGTCATCGACGCGGACGCGCTCTGGTCGTGCACGACGTGCGGCGCCTGCGTCGAGCAGTGCCCGGTCGACATCGAGCATGTCGACCACATCGTCGACATGCGCCGCTACCAGGTACTGATCGAGTCGAACTTCCCCGCCGAGCTCAACCAGCTCTTCAAGGGCCTTGAGAACCGGGGTAACCCCTGGAACATGGCGGCGAGCGCGCGCATGGACTGGGCCAAGGGCCTGCCGTTCGAGGTCAAGGAGGTCGGCAAGGACCTGGAGTCGCTGGAGTCGGTCGACTGGCTGTTCTGGGTCGGCTGCGCCGGCGCCTACGAGGACCGGGCCAAGAAGACCACCCGGGCGGTCGCCGAGCTGCTGCACATGGCCGGCGTTTCCTTCGGCGTACTCGGCAACCGCGAGACCTGCACCGGCGACTCGGCCCGCCGCTCCGGCAACGAGTTCGTCTACCAGGCCCTGGCCCAGGAGAACGTCGAGACCTTCAAGGAGTTCAAGGTCAAGAAGGTCGTCGCGACCTGCGCCCACTGCTTCAACACGCTGAAGAACGAGTACAAGGCCTTCGGCATCGAGCTCGAGGTCGTCCACCACACCCAGCTGCTCAACCGGCTCGTACGCGAGGGCAGGCTGACCCCGGTCGCCACCGGGAACGGCGCGAACCAGCGGTCGATCACTTACCACGACCCGTGCTACCTCGGCCGGCACAACCAGGTCTACAGCCCGCCGCGCGAGCTGCTGTCGGCGCTGCCGGGCGCTTCGTACGTCGAGATGGAACGCAACTCGGAGCGGTCCTTCTGCTGCGGGGCGGGCGGCGCCCGCATGTGGATGGAGGAAAGCCTCGGAGAGCGGATCAACATGAACCGCACCACGGAGGCCGTCGACACCGGTGCCGACCAGATCGTGGTCGGCTGCCCGTTCTGCCGGGTGATGCTCTCCGACGGAGTGTCTGCGCTCCAGGCCAAGGACGGGGCCCGCGAGGAGGTCGAGGTCCTCGACGTCGCACAGATGCTGCTCGCCTCGGTCAAGGGTGAGGCCGCGGCCAAGGCCGAGAGGCCGCCCGCCGGTGCTCCCGCCGCCCCGGCTGCCCCGGCTGCCCCAGCCGCTGCTCCTGCCGAGCCCGCCGCCTCCGGCGCCGCCGGGGCGTCGCTGTTCGACGAGTCACCCGCCGAACCACCCACGAAGCCGATCTCCGCCGGGTCACTGTTCGACGAACCCACCACCGCACCCACCACTCCCCCCACCACAGGCGGCTCACTCTTCGACGAAGCACCCACCGAACCACCCACGCAACCCGCCTCCAGCAGGTCACTGTTCGACGAACCCACCACCGCACCCACCACTCCCCCCACCACGGGAGGGTCGCTCTTCGACATCGAGGAGAAGCCGGCCACCGCCGGCACGGCCGACGCCGATGAGACCATCCTGACCGGCGGCGGGTCGCTCTTCGACATCCCGGCCGACGAGGCGCCTGCGCCCGCGACCACCGGGACACCGGAGCCGGCAACCCAAGCAACCGCGACACCCACGCCGCCAGGCTCCCTCTTCGACATCGAGGAGAAGCCGACCACCGCCGACACGACCAACCCCGATGAGACCATCCTGACCGGCGGCGGGTCACTCTTCGACATCCCGGCCGAGGAGGCGCCTGCGGCTCCGGCGCCGACCCCGGAGCCCATCGAGGAGCCGGTGGCACAGCCCGAGCGGAAGGCCGAGGCTGCGCCGGAGGCCGAGCCGGAGCAGCACGAGGCCCCGGAGGAGCCAAAGGGCCTCTTCGACGACTGATCGCTCCGACCCGACCAGAGACCGCGTGCCCCCATGCCGGATTCCGGGCATGGGGGCATTGCTCTTCCTGGACTTACGCGGCAGCCGAGCGGCTGACCAGGTCCTGGACCCGGCGGCCCGGCTGGCGCTCAGCGGTCAGCGGTCAGCAGCCAGGCCGGTGGTGACGAAGAAGTCGTCGGGCTCGTTGCCTTCCGGGTGGCGGACGATGACCAGCCGGAGCAGGTCGTGTTTGTTGACCTGGTACGAAAGCGCGTCACGGACCAGCACCAGCCACCCCCAGTACACCCGCGCAGGTCGTCGCCCTGGTGCGGGGCCGACCGCGTTTCCAGGTGCGAGGCGGCGTGCCTGCGCAGAGAGCAGCGGGTGCCCGGCAGGGCGGCGCCGCACGGCGTGGCATAGGCGCCCGCCCGCACAAGTGGAAGTCTCGGTCCGGCGGCCAACCCGCGAGCTCGCGGACGGTCAGAGCACTCCGCGGATCTCACGCGCAAAGCCGGCGATGTGCTCGCGGGTGAGGCGCTCGGCGCGGTCGGCGTCGCCGTCAGCGACGGCGTCGAGCAGGTCCGCGTGCTCGGTGATGTGGTGTGCAAGGTCAGGAAGCCGATCGATGACCAGACACCAGATGCGGGTGGCGAGGTTGTCGTAGCGGATCAGCACGTCCTCGAGGTGTGGGTTCCCGGCCGCCTTGTAGATGAGCCGGTGCAGCGACATGTCCATCCGCATCATTGTGGTGCGATCACCGCGAGGGCTCTCGAGGCTCCTCACCTCGTCCGCTTTGGCTCGCAGCGCGTCGCGCATGGCGCCACTGGCGTGGACGGCGGCCCGCCGTGCCGCGAACGGCATGAGCTGCTCGCGGATGTCGGCGATCGCGCCGAGCTCGGTCACGTCGATGATGGTGGCGAATGTGCCCCGGCGCGGATAGGACACCACAAGATGGTCGGTCTCAAGTCGCTTGAGCGCCTCGCGAACGGGTGTGCGTCCGACGCCGATCTCAGCAGCAAGCTGGCTGTCGTTGATCGGCTCGCCGGGCCGGATGTTGAGCATGACCAATCGATCCTGAAGGCGCTCGTAGGCCAGGTCGGCCAATGACATCGGCGCCGAATCAGTCACGGGGGAGACCTCGGGGCTGCTCATCTTTTCGGCCGTCTCTTCCTTCGCGTGGGCTGCTGGCATCAGCATCCTACTCTGACATACTTCAAATATATCAGCCTGCCGCGGCGGTCGGTGTTGGCCAGCACATACACGGAGGGCTACCCGGGCCGCCTACTGCGGCTGCTGTGGGCACATGGCAGCGCTCGCTCCAGAACCTTGCACAGGCCGCCCCTGCGGCGGAGGTTGCCTGTGCTGCCGGACGAGGACCTGGTCACTGCCCTCCCCCCAGGTGGCATCCTGCCGCAGTGCCGGATGCTCGTGGGCCCTGTGGCAGGAGCGCAAGCTCGCAAGCTTGGCCTCCCAGGCTCCCACACCACCTCTGCCCAGCACCCAACCAGGAGGAATCCGACCTCACCACTCGATCAGGATCCTCCCTGGGAATGAAACTGCACCCATCGCCGAACCCCCGGCTGCTGCTTACGCAACATGCTTCGGGTTGCGCACTCAATGCGCCTGGCGCACAGAGGGGCGTCAAGAGGGTCCGAGACGCCGGAAAATGGCCCCGGACACGGGCCGTACACGGCAATGCCCGGGGGCGGAGAGCACAGGTGCGCTCCGCCCCCGGGCACGCTCGACCGGTTTCCGGCTCTGCCTTCCGGGGCTACTTGATCCAGGCGTCCACCTTGTCGCGGTTGGCCTCGACCCACTTCTTCGCCGCCGCCTCGGGGGCCATCTTGTCCACCGCGATGTACTTGGCCACGGTGTTCTGGTCCTCGTTCGTCCAGGTGAAGTTCTTCACCAGGTCATAGGCCGGGCTGCCCGACTCGGAGAACTTCTTGCTGACGATCTTGTCGAGCTTGTACACGGGGTAGTCGCAGTTGACCTTCTCCGTGTCGGCGTCGCAGCCCTCCTTGTAGTCCGGCAGCTTGACCTTGGCGAGCGGCACCTCGGACATGAACCACTGCGGCTCGTAGAAGTAGCCGATCATCCATTCCTTGTCCTTCTCCGCCTTGCGGAAGGCCTGGATGAGCGCGGTCTCACTGCCCGCGTACACGACCTTGAAGTCCAGCTTCAGGTTCTTCACCAGGGCCTCGTCGTTGGTGACGAACGACGGGTCACCGTCGAGGAGTTGCCCCTTGCCTCCCGACTCGGAGGTCTTGAACTCGGCCGCGTACTTGTTGAGGTTGTTCCAGTCGAGGATGTCCGGGTGCTCCTTGGCCAGCCACGGCGGTACGTACCAGCCGATGAGGCCTTCGTTGCCGGTCGGGCCGGCGTCGACGGCGGTCTTCTGGTCGGTGATGTACTTCTTCTTCAGGTCGTCGTGACCCCAGTTCTCGACGACGGCGTCGACCTCGCCCGTCCCGAAGCCCTGCCAGGCGATCTCTTCCTTCAGGTCCTTCTGTGTGACCTTGCAGTCGAGGTCGTTCTCCGCGACGTAGGCGAGGACCGCCGCGTTGGCCTCGTAACCCACCCACGGGTTGACCGCGAGGTTGAAAGTGCCGCACTTGCCGGCGCCGCCAGAACTGCCGGACCCCGAGGAGCTGTCCTCGACCGTCGCACCGCCGCAGGCGGTGAGGGTGAGGCCGAGGGCCGCTATGCCGGCCGCGCCGACTCTCCACTTGTTTGCTTGCCTTGCCATGGTCAGTTGCTCCTTATGCGCCGCTGGTACGCCGCGCCGCTGCCTGAGTGATCCGGTCGAACATAACGCCGAGAAGGACAATGGCCAGCCCCGCGGCAAGCCCCTTCCCGTACAGCTGCCCCTGCGAGAAGCCGGCCACGACGTCGTAGCCGAGGGCGCCCGCGCCTACCAGGCCGCCCACAACAACCATCGACAGCACATAGATCAGGCCCTGGTTGGTGGCGAGGGTCAGGGCGCTGCGTGCCATCGGCAGTTGAACCTTGGTGATGATCTGCCAGGTGTTGCACCCGGCGGAGGTGGCCGCCTCCACGGTGGTCTCGGGGACGTTCCGCACCCCGTCCGCGACGATCTTGATCGCGACCGGTGTCGCGTAGACCACGGCGGCGACGATCGCGGTGAAGCGGGTGGCGCCGAACAGCGCGAGGAACGGCACCAGATAGACGAACGGCGGCATGACCTGGGCGGCGTCGAGCGTGGGCCGCAGTACGCGGTCCACCCGCAGGCTGCGTCCCATCCACACCCCGAAGCCGATGCCGAGCGCCATCACCAGCACGGTGGCGACGACGGTCGACGCCAGCGTGGTCATGCTGTCCGACCACACGCCCGTGCCGACCAGCAGGCCCACACAGATCGCCGCCGTGAGCCCGGCGCGCCAGCCGCCGAGAACCACGCCGAGCCCGATCAGCGCCGCGCCGACCAACCACCACGGGGAGTCGGTGAGCAGCGCCTGGAAGGGGTTGAGCAGCCCATTGGTGAGGACGTCGCGGAAGGCGTTGGTGAGGCCTGACAGGTTGTCCTGCGTCCAGGTGGTCGCGGTGTCGGCGGCTCGGGCGATGGAGCTGCCGATGTCGCCCTCGCCGGGGAACTCCGCCGCCCACAGATAGGTGTGCGACATGTAGATCAGGACAACGGTGGCCACCGCTCCCGCTCCCAGCAGTGGCCGCCGCCAGGTGAGGAAGCGGCTGCCGGAGCGCCGGGCCGGATCCTCTCGCCCGCTCGCCGCGGTCGTGACCCGGTCGAGGACGATGGCCATGACGACGATGGCGAGCCCCGCGTTGAAGGCTGTCCCGACGTCGAGCGACTGAAGGGCGCTGACGACGGTCTTGCCGAGGCCGGGCGCGTCGATCAGGGCCGCGATGGTCACCATGGCCAGGGCGGCCATGATGGTCTGGTTGATGCCCATCACCACGGTCCGCTTGGACATGGGCAGCAGGACCTTCAACAGCGACTGCCGCCGTGTCGCGCCCAGCGAGTCGGCCGCCTCGACGGTCGTCTCCGGTACGGAGCGGATGGCGTGGGCGGTGATGCGGATCGTCGGCGGCGCCGCGTAGATCAGCGTGGCGATCGTGGCGGAGGCCGGGCCGATCTGGAAGAACAGGGTCAGTGGGGCCAGGTAGACGAAGGTCGGCATGGTCTGCATGAGGTCCAGGAAGGGCGTCACGATCCGGTTGAACCGGTCGGACAGGCCCGCCCACACACCCAGCGGGATCGCGAACAGCAGCGCCACGAAGACCGCGGAGAGGGTGAGCGCCAGGGTGTCCATGCTCTCCTGCCACAGGCCCTGCAGCCCGAGGAAGGTGAAGCCCGCCATGGCCAGCAGGGCGACCCGCCAGTTGCCGACGGCCCACGAGACATAGCCGGCGATGCCCACGACGCCCAGCCAGCCGATCTGCGGAACCGGGCGGCCCTCGGGCGGCTGGGAGATCAGCCCCTGGACGAAGGTCACCAGGTTGTCGATGACCAGGCGGATCTCGTTGAAGAAGTAGAGGAAGAGGGGGTTGGAGTTGCGGTTGGCGCCGATCGAGTCGTTGACGTCGTTGAACCAGCGGTGCAGATCGGTGAGGTCCGCCGCCGCCACGGTCAGAGTGTGCTTGCCGCGCAGCACGGCGAACAGCACCAGCCAGACGACCAGGATCGCGGCGACCACCATGCGCCGGCTGACCGTGCGTGCGCCCGTGGTGGGCGTGGCTTTCTCTGCCTGTTCCTCTGTCTTCTCGGGTTTCTCGGGTTTCTCTATGGCGACAGTCATCACATGTCGCCTTCCTGCCCGGCGACGACGGCGAGGATCTCCTCGTCGCCGACGATGCCGAGCAGCTTGCCGTTCTCGACGACCTTGACCGGCTTGTCTGCCGCGAGCACCGCCCGGGTGGCCTCCTTCACCACGACGTCCGGGCCCATCTCCGGGCCGTCCAGTTCGTCGCCGTCCTCCAGGGGCCGCATGATCCACCGCAGGGTGAGGACGTCGCCGCGCGGCACGTCCTTGACGAACTCGCGCACGTAGTCGTCGGCGGGGGCGCCGACCAGTTCGTCACCCGTGCCGCACTGGACCATCTTGCCGTCGCGCATGATCAGGATGCGGTCGCCCAGCTTGAGCGCCTCGGAGAGGTCGTGGGTGATGAACACCATCGTCTTGCCGACCTCGTGATGCAGACGGATGACCTCGTTCTGCATGTCACGGCGGATCATCGGGTCGAGTGCGGAGAACGGCTCGTCGAAGAAGAGCACGTCGGGATCGCCGGCCAGCGCCCGGGCGAGGCCGACGCGCTGCTGCATACCGCCGGAGAGCTGGTCAGGGTAGGAGTTCTCGTATCCGGACAGGCCGACCAGTTCGACGACCTCCAGGGCCCGCTTGATGCGTTCGGCCTTGCCCATCCCGCGGATCTCCAGCCCGAACGCCACGTTGTCGACGACGCGGCGGTGGGGCAGCAGACCGAAGTGCTGGAAGACCATGGAGAACTTGCGGCGGCGCAGTTCGCGCAGGCGCCCCGCGTCCGCGCCGCGGATGTCCTCGCCCTCGAAGACGATCTCACCGGCGGTGGGTTCGATCAACCGGGTCAGACATCGCACCAGCGTGGATTTGCCGGAGCCGGACAGTCCCATGACGACGAAGACCTCGCCCGGGGAGACCTCGAAATTCACATCCCGCACGGCGGCGGTGTTCCCGGTGCGGTCCATGAGCTCGCGCCGGGAGAGACCGCACAGCTCCTCGGACTCCGGTACCCGCTCGGCTTTCGGCCCGAACACCTTCCACAGCTTGCGCACGGATATGACCGGCGTGCCGTCCGAATCCTGGGGCGTGCCGCTCCTCTGCGGTGCCTCGGTCTGTGTTGGGGTCACGATCGACCTCTCTTCGGCGTTCAGCCGCGAAACCAGTACTGCGGCCTGGGTTGGATGTTCTGCCAGATGTGCTTGGGCTCTCGGTACTCGTCCAGGCCTGTCGGTCCCAGCTCCCGGCCCACGCCCGAGTGCCCGAATCCACCCCATTCCGCTTGCGGCACATAGGGGTGGTAGTCGTTGATCCACACCGTGCCGTGACGCAACCGCCGGGCGATCCGCTGAGCCTTGCCGGCGTCCTGCGTCCAAACGGCTCCGGCAAGGCCGTACTCGGTGTCGTTGGCTATGTGTACGGCGTCGTCCTCGTCTGTGAAGCGCTCTACGGTGAGCACGGGTCCGAAGGACTCCTCGTGCACCACACGCATGTCCTGTCGGCACTCGTCGAGGAGGGTTGGCGGGTAATAGTAGCCGCTCGCGAGGGTGGGGTCGTCGGGCCGTTCACCGCCGCAGCGCAGTACGGCGCCCTCGGCGAGGCCCGCTGCCACATACGCCTCGACCTTCTCCAGATGCTGGGCGGAGATCAGCGCGCCGGTCTCGGCATCGGGGTCGAAGGGACCACCGAGGCGAATCTGCCGGGCGCGGCGGACGACCTCGTCCACGAAGGCGTCGTGCAGGGAGTCCTCGACGATCAGGCGGGCACCTGCCGAGCAGACCTGCCCGGAGTGCAGGAAGACGGCCGTGAGGGCGAAGTCCACGGCCGTCTCGAAGTCGGCGTCGGCGAAGACGACGTTGGGATTCTTGCCGCCGAGCTCCAGCGCCACCTTTTTCACAGTCGCCGCGGCCGTGGCCATGATCCGCTTGCCGGTCTGCAGGCCTCCGGTGAAGGAGACCATGTCGACGGCGGGATCTTCGGAGAGCGGTGCGCCCACTTCGGGCCCGGCACCCAGGACGAGGTTGGCGGCGCCGGCGGGGAGACCGGCCTCCTGAAGTGCCTTCATCAGCAGGATCGACGTGGAGGGGGTGAGCTCGCTCGGCTTGAGGACGATGGTGTTGCCGGCGAGGAGGGCGGGGGCGACCTTCCAACTGGCCTGCAGCAACGGGTAGTTCCAGGGAGTGATCAGTCCGCACACGCCGATGGGCTCGTAGACGACGCGGCTTACGGCGTCGTCGCGGCCGGTGTCGATCACGCGGCCGGCGTCGGTGCCGCCGAGCCCGCCGTAGTAGCGGAAACAGGAGACGACGTCGGCGATGTCGTACTCGCTCTCCACGAGCCGCTTGCCGGTGTCCAGCGATTCGGCCCGGGCGAACTCCTTGGCGTCGCGCTCGATGAGGTCGGCGGTGCGCAGCAGCAGCGCGCCGCGCTCCCGCTCGGGGGTGCGCGGCCAGGGCCCCTCGTCGAAGGCACGGCGGGCCGCGGCGACAGCCGCCTCGGTGTCGGGACGAGACCCTTCCGAAACGGTCGCGGTGAGCGTGCCGTCAGCGGGACAGCGGATCTCGCGATGGCCTCCGGCCAGCGGTTCCCGCCATTCGCCGTCCACATACAGGTCTGCCACGCGCCCAGCCCTTCACCAGAAATGCGTTGCGCATCATGCATTCAATTGCTTGTGGTGGAACACCATGGCGAATGCGCACACACGCGTCAAGAGGTTGAAGATGACGATTCCGCAAGGGGCCGGTCGGCCCCTGCGTTACCGGTTCCGTCCCGCCGACCAGGCATGCCGCATCTCGTATACGATTTTCGGCGCACCGCCGCGGTCAGAACGGGTGCAGGAGGAAGGCGATGAGCGCGGAGCGTTCAGCCGCCCAGCCGGTCCAGCAGCGCGCGGCGCCACCGCTCCGTTTCGGCGATCTGGTTGAAGGAGAACAGGTGCAGACCCGCCACCCCCGCCGAGGGTGCGGTGAGGACCCTCTCCGCGCGGGCCAGCAGCCTCTCGGGGGAATACCCTCCGGGTGCCGCGAAAGCTACGAACCACGAGGCGTGCTTCGTCAAGAAGCGCGTCGACTCCCCCACCCCGATCTTCGTGGCCATCGACAGCAGCTTCGCCCGCTGCACAGGCCCCGCAATGCCCACATGGACCGGGAGGGTGACGTCCCGACGCCGCATCCGGGCGATCCACTCCCCCAGCACACGCGAGTCGACGTGTGTGAAGGGCCTGCCCAGCTCCACCAGCCTGCGCAGCACCGGAAGAGTGCCATGGGAGGTGCCGACCGACGGGTTGGAGTCGTCGGCCGGGACGAACACGTCGTCGATGCCTTCGCGGGCAGCACCTCTTGACGCCCTCGCCTGCCCGGGGGCAGGCGATTCCGGTCCGTAGCGCTTCGCGGCACCACCATGGGTTCCTGCTTCACGGGCCCTTGCCGGTCTCCGAAGAGATCGGTCTTACATGGGCCTCCACAAGCGTTACTTTCCGCCCGTCCGGCGGTAGATCCGCCAACCCTGTTGTCGGACAAGGCGACTTCAACAACGGCGCCGCACTCCTTCGGGCCGCTGAGGGCAAGATTCCCCCCACCTCCAGCCTGAAGAGTGGAGCGCTGGGCAAACGTTCGACAGCGGACGCCCGATGGCGGCGCCCGCCTTCGGCGCCCAAGGCGCCTACCCCGCCTGCTTCTGTGCGTCGCGATGGCGGTAGTACGCGGCCTTGGACGGCGCCGGCGGTTCCTTGCCGAGGATCAGGTCGGCGGCCTTCTCGGCGATCATCATCACCGGCGCGTAGATGTTGCCGTTGGTGACGTAGGGCATGACGGAGGCGTCCACCACCCGCAGGCCCTCCAACCCGTGCACCCGCATGCTGGCCGGGTCGACGACGGACATCTCGTCGGTGCCCATCTTGCAGGTGCAGGAGGGGTGCAGGGCGGTCTCGCCCTCCTTCGCGACCCAGTCGAGGATCTCCTCGTCCGTCTCCACCGTCGGACCGGGCGAGATCTCACCGGCGTTGTAGGGAGCGAGCGCGGGCTGGTTGAGGAGCCTGCGCGCCACGCGGATCGCCTCGACCCACTCGCGGCGGTCCTGCTCGGTGGACAGGTAGTTGAAGCGCAAGGCGGGGTGCTCGCGCGGGTCCGTGCTCTTGATCTTCACCGAGCCGATGGCGTCGGAGTACATGGGGCCCACGTGCACCTGGTAGCCGTGACCGCCCGAGGGGGATGAGCCGTCGTAGCGGACCGCGACGGGCAGGAAGTGGAACATCAGGTTGGGGTAGTCCACGTCCTCGTTGCTGCGGGCGAAGCCGCCGGCCTCGAAGTGGTTGGTGGCGGCCGGGCCCTTGCGGAAGAGCCACTGCAGCCCGATGAAGGGGGCGCGCCACTTCGCCATGTACGGCTGCATGGAGACCGGCTGCTTGCAGCCGTATTGGATGTAGACCTCCAGGTGGTCCTGCATGTTCTCGCCGACGCCCGGGAGGTCGTGCACGATGTCGATGCCGAGGGCCGACAGCTCCTCGGCGTTGCCGACGCCGGAAAGCTGCAGCAGCTGCGGGGAGTTGATCGCGCCGCCGCACAGGATGACTTCCTTTGCGCGGACCTGCTGGAGCGCGCCCCGGCCGCGCCGGTACTCGACGCCGACGGCGCGCTTGCCCTCGAAGAGGACGCGGGTGACGAGGGCGCGGGTCTTGACCCTGAGGTTGGGTCGCTTCATCGCGGGCTTGAGGTACGCCTTCGAGGCCGACAGACGACGTCCGCGGTGAACGTTGCGGTCGAACTTGGCGAAGCCTTCCTGCCGGTAGCCGTTGACGTCGTCCGTGGGCGCGTATCCCGCCTCCTCGGTGGCCTTGAGGAAGGCGCCGAAGAGCGGGTTGGTCGCCGGGCCGCGTTCGAGGACGAGTGGTCCGCTGTGACCACGGAACTCGTCGTCCGGGTCGGCGGCAAGACAGTTCTCCATCCGCTGGAAGTACGGCAGACAGTGCGCGTAGTCCCAGGACTCCATCCCGGGGTCGGTCGCCCAGCGTTCGTAGTCCATGGGGTTGCCGCGCTGGAAGATCATGCCGTTGATGCTGCTGGAGCCACCGAGCACCTTGCCTCGCGCGTGATAGACGCGCCTGCCACCCATGTGGGGTTCGGGCTCGGACTCGTACTTCCAGTCGTAGAAGCGGCTGCCGATCGGGTAGGTCAGCGCCGCGGGCATGTGGATGAAGACATCCCACGGGTAGTCAGACCGGCCGGCTTCCAGAACCAGCACCCGGTTCGCCGGGTCCGCGGAGAGTCTGTTCGCCAGTGCGCTGCCGGCCGATCCGCCGCCGACGATGACGAAGTCGTAGTGGGAGGGAGCCATGGTGCCTCGTCTCGCTCGCGCCGTAGATACGCGAGCATGCTAGCGACAGTATCGCTATACGCACCAGGTTGCGATGCGCGCAACCTCATTTCGTCGCCGTTACTTGCAGTGGCGTTGTTTACTCTGGGTATAGTTGCGTTGTGAGCAACTACAACATTGATACCGGAACCTCAAATTCACATGCTGGCGGAGTGCAGTCGGTCGATCGCGCCATCAGCGTCCTAGAGATCCTGGCTCGCCGCGGCGAGACAGGAGTCAGCGAGGTGGCGGCCGAGATCGATGTTCACAAGTCCACCGCGTTCCGCCTGCTCGGCGCCCTGGAGGCGCGCGGCCTGGTGGAGCAGGCGGGCGAGCGCGGCAAGTACCGTCTCGGCTTCGGCATCGTGCGGCTGGCCGGAGCGGTCACGGGCCGCATCGACATCACCCAGCAGGGCCGCCCGGTCTGCGAGGACCTGGCCGAGGAGATCGGCGAGACCGTCAACATCGCCGTGCTGCAGGAGCATTACGCGGTCAACCTCTACCAGGTGCGCGGCCCCGGGGCCGTCACCGCGCAGAACTGGGTCGGCCAACTGACCCCGCTGCACGCCACCTCGAGCGGCAAGATCCTGCTGGCCTACCTCCCCGCCAAGGAACGCGCCACGGTGCTGGCCGTGTCCGGCCTGAAGAAGGTCACCAAGCACACCATCACCGCGAAGACGAAGCTCGAGAAGAACCTCGTCGACATCCGGGAGAGTGGCTACGCCTGGGCCCTGGAGGAGCTGGAGCTCGGCCTCCACGCCATGGCCGCTCCGATCCGCAACCGGGACGGAGAGGTCGTCGCGGCACTGAGCGCCTCCGGGCCCGGGTACCGGCTCACCAAGGAGCGCCTGCACGAGCTCGCTCCCGTGCTGATGAAGGGCGCGGACGAGATCAGCCACCGCATGGGGTACCTGGGCTGATCGGCCCGTCCGCCACCGGCACCGCCCGCACCGCTTACGGTCAGGCGCGGGCCGCGCATGCGACAGTCGCTACTGCGACTGCTGTGTCCCCAGGCGCTCGTGCACCCAGTCGTGGAAGGCACCGATGTGGTGCTCGCTGGGCACCAGCACGCCCCCCTTGGCGTACATCCGGGAGTTCATCGCGGGCTGGGTGCGCTCGCAGGCGTCGAAGTCCTGCCGGTTGACCCGGTCGAAGAGCTCCACGGACCGGCTGACGTCCTTGCCGCTCTCGACGACATCGGGGAGATAGAGCCAGTCGCACTCCACGATGGTGCGGTCGACGGCCACCGGGTACATGCGGTGGAAGATCACATGGTCGGGGACGAGGTTGATGAAGACCTGCGGCCTGACGGTGATCGCGTAGTAGCGGCGGTCCTGGTCCTCGGCGACGCCCGGAATGCGGTCCAGGCCCTCGCTGCCGTCGACGGTGAAACCCTGGACCTCCGCACCGAACTCGGCGCCGTGACCGACGTAGTACTGAGCGGCGAAGCCGTCGGCGAACTCGGGGAGCACCTCGGTCAGTTCGGGGTGGATGGTGGCGCAGTGGTAGCACTCCATGAAGTTCTCGATGATGAGCTTCCAATTGGCCTTGACGTCGTACACGATCCGCTTGCCGACCGAGAGGGCCGCGATGTCGTAGCGCCCGATCGCCTCGGCGTCGCCGAGGCGGCTGACGACGTCGCCGATGACGTCCTCCTCGAAGGAGGGCGGGTTCTCCGCCAGGCAGACCCAGACGTAGCCGAGCCATTCACGGACGGCGACGCTCACGAGGCCGTACTCGGTACGGCCGATGTCGGGCATCTTGGTGAGGTTGGGCGCCGCCACGAGCTTGCCGTTCAGGTCGTACGTCCAGGCGTGGTACGGGCACTGGAAGGCCCGCTTGACCTCGCCGCTCTGCTCGGTACGGATCCTGGCTCCGCGATGCCGGCAGACGTTGAAGTAGGCCCGGACGGAGTTGTCCCTGGCGCGGGTGACCAGGATGCTCTCGCGACCCACGTCGACGGTCCGGAAGGCGCCGGGCTTCGCCAGGTCGGACGCACGCGCGACGCAGAACCACATGGTCTCGAAGATGTGCGCCTGCTCCTGGGCGAAGATCTCGGGATCGGTGTAGGAGGAGCCGGGGAGGGTGGCGATCAGGCTGTTTGGCAGGCTGGTCGAGGTCACGGTGCACTCCTCGGGGACGTCGTGGAAGGGTCATTCACGCGCCGGGATGACCGACTCCGGACGGCGTTGTGTATGGAGCAACGCTGCGTGCCATGTGAAACCGCAGCATGGGATGCCCAAGGGGCGATGTCAAGAGGTGGTGCGGGAGAGCTGCTTGCGCCAGCGGGTGAACAGCCGCGGCTGGTTCATCCCGAGCGCGGCGACCGGCTGACCGGCACATCGGTAGACGGCCAGGACGTTGCGCTCGTCCGCCGTGCCTTCCTCGATCGTCACGCTGTCGGCTCCGGCCGCATGACCGGCGAACTGGATCTTCACGCCGTACTGGTCCGACCAGAAGTACGGCGGCCGGGGCACGCCCGGTTCCATCGCGCCGCCCGCCAGCAGCGTGGCTACGGCGGCGTCGGGGCGCTCCCTGGCGCCGGTCCAGTGTTCGACGCGACGATGGACGCCCGCACGGGGGTCGTACCAGTTGGCGCAGTCACCGACCGCGACCACACCGGCCAGGCTGGTGCGGCCGTCCGCACCGCACTTGACGCCGTTGTCGAGCTCGATGCCGGATCCTTCCAGCCACTCGACGCATGGCCGTGCGCCCACACCGATCACGACGATGTCGGCGGGGACGCTGCGGCCGTCCTCAAGCAGGACGGCATCCACACGGCGTTCCCCGCTCAGCCCTTTGACGCCCACGCCGCACAACAGCCGTACGCCGTGGTCCGCGTGGAGAGCGGAGACGATGGCACCCATGGCCTCGCCGAGCGGTCCGGCGAGCGGCGTCGGGGCGGCCTCGACCACCGTCACGTCGAGCCCGAGGGCGTAGGCGGTGGAAGCGACCTCGGCACCGACGAATCCGCCGCCGATCACCACCAGCCGTCCGCCACCCGCCAGTTCGTCCCGTAGCGAGCGGGCGTCGTCCAGGGTGCGCAGGACGTGCACTCCTGCCAGGCCCTCGGAGCCGGGCAGGGTGCACGCGGCGGCGCCGGTCGCGACGACGATGCCGTCGGCGCGGACCTCCCGGCCGTCGGCGAGCCGGATGGCGCGGTTCGTGCGGTCGAGTCCGGTGGCGCGAACGCCGAGCAGCCACTCGGCCTGCAGGTCCTCGTCGTCCGTCTCCAGCACGAGTTCCGCTTCGCCGATGGTTCCGGCCAGGAACTCCTTGGACAGCGGTGGCCTGTCGTACGGGCGGTGGAGTTCGTCTCCGATGAGGACCAGCCGCCCGTCGTAGCCCTGTTTCCGCAGTGAGCGCGCCGCTGACAGCCCGGCCAGCGAGGCGCCCACCACGGCCACCGTCCTCACGTTAGGGCTCCGGCGAGCTTGCGCGCGACGCAGTGCGGCAGGTTGGGGGCGGACGTGGACAGCTGCACGTAGACCATGCCGTTGTCCACGACGACCTCGTGGGTCCGGACGGGGAGCTTGGCCGGCGGGGCGTCGACCTCACCGGTCTTCAGGTTGAACTTCGAGGCGTGCAGGGGGCACTCCACCCAGCAGTCCTCCACCCAGCCGTCGGCGAGCGAGGCGTCCTGGTGGGTGCACGTGTCGTCGATGGCGAAGAACTCGCCGTCCTCGGTGTGGAACACCGTGACCGGCGGGTCGATCTCGAGTCGGAAAGCCTCTCCTCGCGGGAGATCCGCCAGGGGACACGCGGGAATCATCATGACCACCTCGGTGCGTATAGCGAAACGGATTGCGGTAAGCGCAACATCAGTCTGGAGTCGGCCAGAACCCTTGTCAAGGCGTTCCGAGGGCCGTTTGAGCCGTCGATCTGAGTTGCCCATCACACAACTTCACACGCGATGAGAAACAAGCGCGAGAGAAGGCACAACGGCTGGACCACCCCCTTCGCCCCGGTCAAGGGGGGTGTCCCAGCCGTTCGCCCCCACTCCCGGGTTGGACAGGTGCACGCACGCCCGCTCTCGGCCGGGATGGCCGAGGGCGGGCGTGCACTGTTCGACGGGCGGCGGTCAGAACCCGCGGTCGATCCACTCCTGAAGGTGCGGGGCCTCGGCGGCGATGGTGGTCGTCTCCCCGTGGCCGGTGTGTACGACGGTGGCGTCCGGGAGAGGCAACAGCCGGTACCGGATGGAATCGACGATGGTCGGGAAGTCGCTGTACGACCTTCCCGTCGCCCCCGGGCCGCCCGCGAACAGGGTGTCACCGCTGAAGAGGGCCCTCAGGACAGGCGCGTACAGACAGACCGCACCCGGGGCATGGCCGGGGGTGTGCAGCACGGTCAGCCCGACACCGGCCACCGTGAGGACCTGGCCGTGGGCCAGGTCGCCGTCGGGCATCCGGTCGGGATGGGTCTGCTTCCACAGCGGCAGGTCGTCGCCGTGGAGCAGGATGGGGGCGCCGGTGCGCGCCGCGAGTTCGGGTGCGGCACCGATGTGGTCGTTGTGGGCGTGGGTGCACACGATGGCGCGCAGGGTGCGCCCACCGAGGGCTTCGGCGATCGCCTCGGCGTCGTGGGCGGCGTCGATGACGACCGCCTCGCTGTCGTCGCCGATGATCCACACGTTGTTGTCGACATCCCAGGTGCCGCCGTCGAGCGTGAACTTGCCCGAAGTGACGAGATGTTCGATGCGGGCGCCGGACGTCACAGGACCACCACCGAGCGCAGCACGTCGCCACGGTGCATCCGCTCGAACGCCTTCTCGACCTCGTCCAGCGCGATGGTCTCCGTGACGAAGGCGTCCAGGTCCAGGCGGCCCTGCAGATAGAGGTCGATGAGCATCGGGAAGTCCCGGCTCGGCAGGCAGTCGCCGTACCAGGAGGACTTCAGCGCGCCGCCCCGGCCGAAGACGTCCAGCAGCGGCAGTTCCAGCTTCATCTCCGGGGTCGGCACACCGACGAGGACGACCGTGCCTGCCAGGTCGCGGGCGTAGAACGCCTGCTTGTACGTCTCCGGGCGGCCGACTGCCTCGATGACCACGTCGGCGCCGAAGCCGCCGGTCAGGTCACGGATCGCCTCGACCGGGTCGGCGTCCTTGGAGTTGACGGTGTGAGTCGCCCCGAGCTTCTTGGCGTTGTCCAGCTTGAGGTCGTCGATGTCCACCGCGATGATCTTCGCCGCGCCCGCCAGGTTCGAACCGACGACGGCCGCGGCCCCGACGCCGCCACAGCCGATGACCGCCACGCTGTCACCGCGTCCGACATTGCCGGTGTTGATGGCGGCGCCGATGCCCGCCATCACGCCACACCCCAGCAGACCGGCAGCGGCCGCCGACGCGGCCCGGTCCACCTTCGTGCACTGCCCCGCCGCCACCAGCGTCTTCTCCGCGAACGCGCCGATGCCCAGCGCAGGCGACAGCTCCGTGCCATCGGCCAAGGTCATCTTCTGCTTCGCATTGTGGGTGCTGAAGCAGTACCACGGCCGTCCGCGCAGGCAGGCCCGGCACTGCCCGCACACCGCACGCCAGTTGAGGATGACGAAGTCACCGGGCGCGACGTCGGTGACCCCTTCTCCCACCGACTCCACGACACCCGCGGCCTCGTGGCCCAGCAGGAAGGGGAAGTCGTCGTTGATACCGCCCTCGCGATAGTGGAGATCGGTGTGACAGACCCCGCAGGCCTCGATCTTCACCAGCGCCTCTCCCGGGCCCGGGTCGGGCACGGTGATCGTTTCCAGGCTGACGGGGGCGCCCTTCCCCCGCGCGACAACAGCACGGACCTGGTGAGTCATGGCCACTCCTTGGCTGGTACTGAATCATGTGTTGCCCATTACGGCACACACTTCATGTGCCGCAACACAGCATCGTGGAGTGCCGGCCGGGGGGTCAAGGATCTCGGCTTCGACAGGGATCCCCGCCGTGCACGACGAAGCCACCGTGCTCGAAGATGTCGTCGCTGTGCGCGGCGCCGGCGCCGGCGCCGTCGTGAGCGTCGTCGACGTGCCGCACGGTGCACTTCCAGTCGGCAGTACTCGTCAGTTCCCCACGGGCCGCGGGCCGGCAGCCCTGCGATCCCGGATTCCGAGATTCCGACCGACAGACCGACCGACGATAGTGTTACCTGGAATTAACGGAGATCCCATGGAACGACGCCAGCTGGAATATTTCATCGCCGTGGTCGAGCACGGCGGATTCACAGCCGCGGCCATTGCGCTCCACGTCGCACAGCCCTCGCTGTCCCATGCGATCCGGTCTTTGGAGCGTGAATTCGGCGGAAGCCTGTTTCACCGCCTCCCGCACGGCGTCGCACTCACCGCGGCGGGTGAGGCGCTGGTCCAGCCGGCGCAGCAGGTCCTGCGGGACCTGTCCACGGCCAGTTCCCTGGTCCGTGAAGTCCTCGGGCTCAGCGGTGGCCGGCTCGACATCGTTGCGCAGACAACCCTTTCGGTCGATCCGCTCGCCGGCATGCTGGGGCGCTTCCATCGCGCGTATCCGAAGGTTTCCGTGCGCGTGGTCGACCCGGAGCGCGGACCTGACGTGGCGCTCATGGTCGCGGCCGGCCAGTGCGAACTCGGACTGGTGGACGCTTCGGTGGCCACAACGGACCTCCGCGGGCTCGACCTGCCGGAGCAGGAGATGCACGTCGTGCTGCCCCCGGACCACCCACATCCGGGAGGCAGCACGATCACCTCGCGTGAACTGGCCGCGCTGAACCTGATCGTGACGCCCCCGGGCACCGAAACCCGGGCAGCCCTGGACGACGTGTGCACCGCGCTCGGCGTAACACCTCGGATCGTCGTGGAGACCGCCCATCGCGCGATGATCGTGCCGCTGGTCCTCTCCGGCGTCGGCGCCTCATTGCTGCCCACCTCCATGGCCAAGGACGCCGAGCTCCGCGGCGCTCGGATGCTGTCCAACCGTCCGCGGCTGCTGCGCCATGGCCGGCTGGTCTGGCGGTCGGGCCCGCTGTCGCCCGCTGCCCAGGCGTTCGTGGACCTGGCAGCCTCACCTGACCAGGAATGACGCCGGGCCCTGCCGGTATAGAAGTTTTCTATTGCCTTGATTCAAAACCGGTTCAGGAGGATTCGAGGTTCCTTATTGACCGGCGTCGGATCGCCTGTCACTTTTGCCGGGAAAAGAGCGGGTGGCATTATCCCGACGGAGAATTACATGACCGATTTCGACGCCGGACGGCACATACTCCCCCGGCCGGACACTCATCGGCCCCTGACGACCGCCATGGACGTCCACGAACAGGAGACCGCCTTCACTCCCATCGGTCCGGTTCCTCCGCCGGAGGGCGCACCGAACGTGGTGATCGTGCTCGTCGACGACCTCGGGTTCGGCACCTCCAGCGCGTTCGGCGGGCCGTGCGAGATGCCGGCCGCGGAACGACTCGCCGAGGGCGGCCTGCGCTACACCCGATTCCATGTGACGGCGCTGTGCTCGCCGACCCGGCAGGCCCTGCTGACCGGACGCAACCATCACTCGGTCGGCATGGGCGGCACCACCGAGATGGCCACAGCGGCCCCCGGGTACAACGGATTCCGGCCGCGCAGCGCGGCGACCATGGCCCAGATCCTGCAGGGCAACGGCTACAGCACGGCGGCCTTCGGCAAGTGGCACCAGACCCCACCGCGGGAGATCAGCGCGGTCGGGCCGTTCGACCGCTGGCCGACCGGGGAGGGATTCGACACCTTCTACGGGTTCATGGGCGCCGAGATGAACCACTGGTACCCCCTGCTGTACCAAGGCACCACCCCGGTCGAGCCGGACCGCCGGCCCGAGGACGGCTACCACCTCTCCGAGGACCTCGTCGACCACGCCATCGACTGGGTTCGTACGCAGCGCACCCTGACCCCCGACCGGCCGTTCTTCACCTACCTCGCGCTCGGCGCCGCGCACGCGCCTTTGCACGTCGGCCCGGAGTGGCGAGAGAAGTACCGCGGCCGCTTCGACCACGGCTGGGACCAGCAACGCGAACTGACGCTGCGGCGGCAGAAGGATCTCGGCGTCGTACCCGAGGACACGGAACTCGCGAGCTGGGCGGAAGGCGTCCCGCACTGGGACGAACTCACCGGCAACCAGCGCCGGCTGGCAGCCAGGTTCATGGAGACCTTCGCCGCCTTCACCGAACACGCCGACGTACAGGTCGGCAGGTTCATCGACGCCGTGGAGGAACTCGGCGAGCTGGACAACACGATCGTCCTCTACATCCTCGGCGACAACGGCGCTTCCGGCGAAGGCGGCATCGAGGGGACGATCGTCGAGCACCGGCTCGGCCACGGCATCGTCGACGACCCGGACGAGATGATCGACCACCTCGAGGAGATCGGCGGCCCGCACAGCTACCCGATCGCCCCCGCGGGATGGGCGCTCGCGCTGAACACCCCCTACCAGTGGACCAAGCAGGTGGCCTCACACTTCGGCGGCACCCGGGACGGCATGATCCTGCACTGGCCCGAGCGCGTCGGGGAACGAGGCGGCCTTCGTCACCAGTTCTCCCACGTGATCGATGTGCTGCCGACGATCCTCGACTGCGTGGGCGTCCCGGCGCCGTTCAGCGTCGACGGGGTGACGCAGCAGCCCATCGAGGGGACGAGCATGCGGCGGACACTCACCGATCCCCAGGCGCCCGAGCATCGCCGCACGCAGTACTTCGAGATGTGCGGCAACCGCGGCATCTACCACGACGGCTGGATGGCGGTCACCCGGCACGGCATCCCCTGGGAGATGATCCCGGACAAGAACCGGCGGTTCGCCGACGACGTGTGGGAGCTCTACGATCTCGACCACGACTGGAGTCAGGCCCACGACCTCGCCGCCGAGTTCCCCGAGAAGCTGCGCGGCCTGCAGGATCTCTTCCTGATCGAAGCCGCGAAGTACCAGGTCTTCCCCCTGGACGACCGGGTCACCGAACGGGAGAACCCCGCTGTTGCCGGCCGTATCGATCTGCTCGGAAACCGGAAGTCCGTGACCTACCGCGGAGGAATGCGCCGGTTCACCGAAGAGACCACACCCAACATCAAGAACCGCTCGCACAGCATCACCGCGGACATCGACGTGCCGGACACGGCGGCCGAGGGCGTACTCATCGCGCAGGGCGGCCGATTCGGCGGCTGGACCCTCTATGTCACCGGTGGAAGGCCGGCCTACGCCTACAACTACTTCGGAATGAGCCTGTACACCGTTCGCGGTGACCGGTCCCTGACACCGGGACGGCACGAGGTCCGGCTCGAATTCGACTATGACGGAGGCGGACTCGGCAAGGGCGGAACCGCCGTGCTCCTGGTGGACGGCGAGAAGCACGCGACCGGCCGGGTCGACCGGACGATCCCCTACTACTTCTCCTTCGACGAGACACTCGACGTAGGAGTGGACCTCAGTACACCGGTGACCGACGAATATCCCGCCCTGGACAACGAGTTCACCGGGACCATTCGCACAGTCCGCATCGACCTGGACCTCCCCACCGACGGATCGTCCGAATTCGACGGTGGACTGCACCGGCGCGTCATGGGGGCCCAGTGAGCTGCTGCACGCCCTCCGGCGGCCGGGGGGCGGACCGGCCACCGGCACGGCGGACCGCCGCCGTCCTCAGGGCGGACACCGACGGCATGGTGACCGTTCCCACCGGCGAGTTCTTCATGGGCAGCGAGGACGCGCTCGCCTACCCCGCCGACAGGGAAGGCCCGGTGCGGACGGTGCACGTCAACGCCTTCTCGATCGACGCCTGCACGGTGACGAACGCGCGGTTCGCGCGCTTCGCCGCCGAAACCGGGTACCGGTCCTCCGCCGAGCGGACCGGCTGGTCGTTCGTCTTCGCCGGTCTGCTCCCGGACGACTTCCCGCCGACCCGCGGAGTGGTGGGCGCGCCCTGGTGGCGCCAGGTCGAGGGCGCCGACTGGCGTCATCCCGACGGACCGCACTCCACGTGGGAGGACCGCGCGGATCACCCGGTCGTCCACGTCGACTTCCACGACGCCCACGCCTACTCCTCCTGGGCCGGCAAGCGCCTGCCCACCGAGGCGGAATGGGAACGCGCCGCCCGAGGGGGACTGCACGGCAAGGTGTTCCCCTGGGGCGACGAGCTCGAGCCGGGCGGTCGCCCCCGGATGAACGTGTGGCAGGGCGACTTCCCCAACCGGCACCCGACGGCCGACGGCTGGTACGGCACGTGTCCGGTCGACGCCTACGAGCCCAATGGCTTCGGCCTGTACAACGTCACCGGCAACGTCTGGGAATGGTGTGACGCCCCGTTCTCCCGGGCGGACGACGGGGGGCAGCGCGTCGCCAAAGGCGGCTCCTACCTGTGCCATGCGTCGTACTGCCGCCGCTACAGGGTCGCCGCAAGGCAGGGCCTGCCCCCGGACTCGGCAACCGGCAATGTGGGGTTCCGGTGCGCCCTGGACATGGCTTGATCCCTGCATGGCCCGTGTTCAACTCGATCACCAGGCGACGGCTCACGCGCCGACGCAATAGGAGCAAGACCATGGCAGAGCAAGCAAGACAGTGGCGCGTCGCCTCGGCGGGCCTGGCGGTCCTCAGTCTCACCCTCACCGCCTGCGGAGGCGCGAAGGTCGGTGAAAGCACCACCGGGTCGGACAGCAGCTCGGGCAAGTGCGGCACCTTCAATCTCGCGGTCAACCCCTGGGTGGGCTATGAAGCGAATGCGGCGGTCATCGGCCATGTCGCGGAGACGAAGCTCGGCTGCAAGGTCACCAACAAGGACCTGAAGGCGGAGATCGGCTGGCAGGGCTTCGAAACCGGCGAGGTCGACGCCATCCTCGAGAACTGGGGCCACGAGGACCTGAAGAAGAAGTACATCACCAAGCAGAAGACCGCCGTCAGCCTCGGCCCGACCGGCCTCAAGGGCATCATCGGCTGGTACATCCCCCCGTGGCTCGCGAAGAAGTACCCGGACATCACCAACTGGAAGAACCTCAACAAGTACGCGTCCAACTTCAAGACATCCGAATCGGGCGGCAAGGGGCAGCTGCTGGACGGCGATCCGTCGTACCAGACCAACGACGAAGCCCTGGTGAAGAACCTGAAGCTGGACTTCAAGGTGGTGTACGCGGGGAGCGAGACCGCGCTCATCCAGGCTTTCCGGGACGCCGAGCAGAACAAGAAATGGATGATCGGCTACTTCTACGAGCCGCAGTGGTTCCTCTCGGAGATACCACTGGTCCATATAGAACTGCCCAAGCACACGGCGGGCTGTGACGCCGATCCCGCGAAGGTCGCATGCGACTATCCCGTCTTCGACCTCGACAAGATCGTCAGCACCCGGTTCGCCAAGTCGGGCAGTCCGGCCTATGACCTGGTGAAGAACTTCAAGTGGACGAACGAAGACCAGAACACCGTGGCGAAGTACATCGCGCTGGACAAGATGTCGCCGGAAGCGGCGGCGAAGAAGTGGGTCGAAGCGAACCCCGACAAGGTCGAGGCCTGGCTCGGCTAGGAGCGGGTAGAGGCGTTCCACGTCGTGACAGGGCGCGCCACACGCCAGGCCGTCGTTCGGTGCCTGAACGGCAGGGGCAGGCGCCGAAGGAACAGCGCCCGCCCCTGGTCCGCGAATTGAAGATGGGGCACGTGAACGTCAGGCCGGATAGGCCACGTTCGCCATCATCCCGGCCTCGCCGTGGTACGCGTTGTGGCAGTGCAGCATCCACTGGCCCGGGTTGTCGGCGTCGAAGAAGACGGACAACTTCTTCTTCGGCAGCACGATCGCGGTGTCCTTGCGGGGACCGGAGGTACCGATCTGGTACGTGTGGCCGTGCAGGTGCATCGGGTGCCACATGTCCGTGTCATTGAAGAAGTCGAGCCGTACGCGCTGACCCTCCTCGATCATGATGGGGTTCGCTTCGGGGTTGCCCATGTCGAAGGGCTTGCCGTTGATGGCCCAGTTGTACTCGGCCATGCCGCCGGTCAGCTTGAGTTCGTGCGTTACGTCGGTCCTGGCGGACTTCAGGCGTACGTCGTCGTCGGCGCGGAGCTGGGAGGCCGTCATGATGAGGCCGTCGAGTTCCTTCGGGCGGACGGTCGGCTTCGGGGCGCTTCCCGAGCCCGTGCGCACCAGGGCGAAGCCGTTCGCGTTCTTGCCCTCGGCCACGGCGACGAGCGGGAAGGCCCCGTCCCCGAGGGTGACGAGGACGTCGTAGCGCTCGCCCATGCCGACGAGCAGGGCGTCCACCTCCTGGTGCTGGACCGGGAAGCCGTCGGTGTGGGTGATGGTGAGCTTGTGGTCGCCGAGGGCGACACGGTAGGCGGTGTCCCCGCCCGCGTTGATGATCCTCAGCCGTACCTTCTTGCCCGGCCTGCCGGTGTAGACGGACGGGTCGGCCGCCACGCGGCCGTTGATGAGGTGGTGCGGGTACTTCACGTCGCCGGCGTCGCCGCCGAGCAGGTCGCTCTCGGCGCCCATGAGCATGAACTTCATCGACATACCGCCGGAGGAGGAGGCCGAGGGTGACGCGGAGTCACCCATGTCCATCCCGCCCATGTCCCCCATGTCGTGGCCCTCCATGCCGCCCATCCCCTGCCTGACCTCCGCGAAGACCTCGTCAGGGGTGCCGGTGACCCCGTCGACCCAGTCGTCGAGGAGGACGACCCACTCGTCGTCGTACGCGAGGGGCTCCTTGGGGTCCTCGACGATCAGCGGAGCGTACAGGCCGCGGTCGAGCTGGACGCCGACGTGCGGGTGGAAGAAGTACGTGCCCGGGTGGTCGGTGATGAACTTGTACGTGAAGGTGGAGCCGGCCCGGACGGCACTCTGGGTGGCGGGCGGCACGCCGTCCATGTCGTTGCGCAGCGCGATGCCGTGCCAATGGATCGACGTGGGTGTCTTGTTCGGAAGCTGGTTCGACAACTCGGCGACCAGGGTGTCGCCGACGGAGAGTCGGATCTCCTTGCCCGGGGCACGGCCGTCGAAGGCCCAGGTCCTGGGCATGACGCCGCCACCCAGGTCGATCATGGCCGGTGCGGCGGTCAAGGTGACCTTCTGCTGGCGTCCGGTGCTCTTGCGCCTCTTCTCTGTGGCGGCGACCGCCGAGGCGTTGGGGTTGATCAGGGCGTTGCCGCTACCGGAGCCACTCGCATTGGTGCAGGCGGTGAGTGCTCCGGCGCCTGCGGCTCCCAGCCCGGCGAGCAGGACGGAGCGGCGGTTGATGCTGTTCATCGTGTTGTGTCCTCTGTTTCGAAACTGCCGATGCGGTCACGGAGGGACGGCACATCGCGTGCCGTCCGGCGCGGCCTATATGCGCAGTTGCGAGAGGACGGACAGATCGGGCGGGGAACGGCCGACCGTACTGGCGGGGACACGCCCTGCCACGGCACGCTCCAGGTCCGCGGGCGAGCAGAACGCGCTCCGGCCTGGCTCGGCCAGTTGCACGGAACCGACGCTCGCCGTGGTGCAGTGCTGCATACCGGGCATGGCGCAGGCGCCGGAATCGACGCCGTGCGCGGACGATTCCGCCGCGGACGGTGTCGCCTCGCCCGCCATCACATGACCCGTATGCGCCATCGCATGAGCTGCGTGGGCGGGAACCGGCATGCGGGCAGAGCCGGACATGGGCGAGGCGGTCGTCATGGACGTCATGGACGTCTCGTGGTGGACGAGCACGGCCAGCGCGACGCACAGGGTGAGGAACACCCCGTACGCCCAGCGGACGGCCGTGCCGCCACTGCGAGCCGCCTGTATCGCCATGAGTTCCACCTGTGCCGTGCTGACTGGTCACCGGAGTCGCATATTACCCCCTGGGGGTAAATACGGCTTCACGGCCCGATGCGATCTTCATCGGCCCGACAGCCCTCCGTTCGACGACTCCGCGGGCGTCGCCCACCGAGTCCACAGTTCTCCCGAGACGTGGCCGTGGGCGGTGCCAGCACTTGCGTGCCACTTCCTGTCGCACCGCCCACGGCCACGCTCATTGTCCGGTCGCGTGCGAGCACGGCCGGGGCCTCCGCGCCGTCGAGGCGGCAGCGGAAGCACGAATCAGCTTAGTACTGCTTGGGACGCTCGGGGTCGCCCGCGACAGAGAAGGGGAGGCCAGAAGGGGAGGCCAAGGGGCTTCGCGGACTCACCTGCTGAGCGCACATGAGTGGCGGGTGGGTGTCATCGCAGGCCGCAACACCCTTTTCATACCCCTAGGGGGTATTGGTATAGTGTTGGCGTCACGGACGGGCCGGGGGACAACACCCCACCCGGAAACCAATCCACCACCCACACTCCGAGGATGTAGCAAATGACCACCCAGACGAACTCCAACTCCGGCTCCTGCTGCGGCTCCTGTGGCTCCGGCGACGCGGTCGCCGTCCAGGGCGTCGGCCTCACCACCACCTATAAGGTGACCGGGATGACCTGCGGCCACTGCGAGAGCTCGGTCTCCCAGGAGATCTCCGCCCTGGACGGCGTCACTGCGGTCAAGGCCGTCGCCAAGACTGGCGAGGTCACCGTCACCTCCGCCGCCCCGCTCGACGAAGACGCCGTCCGCGCCGCCGTCGACGAGGCCGGTTACGAGCTCGTCGGCCGCGCCTGACAGCCCCCTCCGGGCCCCACGGTCCCGAACTCGCATATCGCCCCCCCCCGGGCCGGGACGTACCGCTCCGCCGATACGGACGCCCTACGTCCCGGCCTCCCCCTGACGCCCGGCCCGATGAGGCCGGGCGCCTCAATGTCGAGCCCGTCACCCGCGCCGGCCTCCCGACTCGTCGACTCAGTCCCCGAGCGCGCCGGAAGCCCTGCCCAAGAACGACAAGTTCGTGGAGGTCGGCCGCTTCATCGACGAGGGCGGCAGCAACGACCGGGGCATACAGACGTCAACCGATGACCCTGGAGCAGTCACCGGACACAACGAGCCGCAACCTCAGACACAGCCCCAACACCCGCTTGAGCAGGACGACTTCGGCAGATCCCACCCCGCATAGAGACCTGCAGGGGCGGCTCGAGGTTGCCAGCGACAGCGCTCCGGTACGCATACACGGAGCATACCCCCGAGGGGTAAAAGAGAACCGCACCAAACCCCCCTTGCATACCCCCCACCCGTATGCTAACTTGCCTTCCCGTCATACCCCCTGGGGGTATATCGAGAGGAAGGAAAACCTCATGTCAACCGTCAACCCCCGGCGCTGGTGGGCATTACTCGTGCTCGCCACCGCCCAGTTCATGGTGATCATGGACACCTCGATCATCGGCGTGGCCCTGCCCGAGATGCAGCGCGATCTCGGCTTCTCTCAGGGCGATCTCCAGTGGGTGTTCAACGCGTACGTCATCGCCTTCGGCGGCCTACTGCTCCTCGGCGGCCGGCTCTCCGACCTGCTCGGCGCCCGGCGGATCTTCGTGAGCGGCTGGACCGTACTGATCGCAGGCTCCGTAGTGGCCGCTGCCGCGACGACGGCATGGGTGGAAGTCCTGGGTCGCGCCGTCCAGGGCGTGGGCGGCGCGCTCATCGCACCCGCCTCCATGACCCTGCTGATGATGCTCTTCAGCCACGACCCGAGGGAACTCGGCAAGGCCCTCGCGCTCTACGGCGCGGCGGCCCCGGCCGGCGGCACGGCGGGCGTCTTCCTCGGCGGCGTCTTCACCGAATGGGCCAGCTGGCCCTGGGTGTTCATCATCTACATCCCGATCGGCGTCGCCACACTGCTGGCCACCGGACTGTTGCCGTCGGTCGCGAGTCGGCGCGGCGCCATCGACGTTCTCGGTGCAGCGTCCGTCACGGCCGGTCTGGCGCTCGCGGTGTTCGCCGTCGTCCGCGCCCCCGAGGTCGGCTGGGGCGCGGGTCAGACCGTCCTGGAGCTGATCGGCGCCGCCGTACTCCTCGGGCTGTTCCTCGTCCTCCAGCGCTCGATCAAGGCGCCGCTCATGCCTCTCGGTGTATGGCGCACCCCTGGCCTCGCCCCGTCGAACCTGGCGATGACGCTGCTGGGCGCGGCCTGGATCCCGATGTGGTATTTCCTCAACCTCTACCTCCAGCAGGTACTCGGCTACGGGGCCTTCGCCAGCGGCGCCGTGCTGCTGCCGATGACCGGCCTGCTGATGCTCTTCATGACGATGGTCACCGCACGACTGCTCGGCCGCTTCGGCCCGAAGCCGCTGATCGTGGGAGGTCTGTTCGTCCTCGCCGCGGGCCTGCTGTGGCTGGCCGCAGTCGAGCCGACGGGCACGTTCGTGGTGGACGTGCTGCCGGCCTCGCTGGTGGCCGCGCTCGGCATGTCGCTGGCGTACATCCCGGCGATGATGGCCGCCATGTCGGGCGTACCCCAGGAGCAGGCGGGTCTGGCCTCCGGCATCGTCAACACCACCTACCAGGTGGGCTCCGCCCTCGGGCTGGCCGCGCTCACCGCGCTCGCCACGTCGCAGGGTGCGGGGGAACTCGGCGACCTTTCCGCCCTCACCGACGGATTCAGCGCCGCGTTCCTGGCAGCCGCCGCCATCGCGGCCGCCGGCGGCCTGCTGACCGCACTGCTCATGCGCGGCAGCAGGTCCACGAACGGCCAGGGGGCCCACGAACCCACTGCCCGGCCGCAGGACGAATCCGTGACCATCTAGGAGGCCGTTGAAACTGTGTGATCTCGTCGTGGAAACGGGCGACTCGACGGCCACCGCACGGTCCTTCAGAAGGGCAGCACCCTTCGAGGGACCGAGCGGTGGCCGCAAGCGTTCGCGGTCACGTTCGAACCCTCCGAGGCCGCGCCGCTCGAGCACCCCCGAACCGCTCGCGCCCTCGGCGCGGGAGTGCTGTCCGCCTGCGCGGTCGACTGTCAGCCACCCCCGGCATTACCCCAAGGGGGTATACTGTCGTCTCGTCGTGTCAGCGTTACTCATCTGGCGCCCCTCGCCTGTGGGCACCGGCTCTGGAGGGCTGGCACGGCGTACGCCAAATCGTTGACGGACACGACCACTGGAGGCAGTTGAGGCCGGGACGAGACACCTCGTCAGCCCCGGTGTCGTAAGTTCCGCACGTCACGGCTGGCCGACATGCCGCCGCCGGGGTAACCGGCTGGGGCAATCCTCGACAGGGAGTCCGTGTGCAGACATCCGACTGGCAACCGGTCCTGCTCCTCCTCGTGCTGGTCGTCGCGGCCGTCGTGCTGCTCCATGCCGCGTCCATTGCGCTGCGGGCGATCCGCGCGCCGCTGCACACCGGACCGTTCAGCGGAGGGCTCGAACCACAAGAGCATCCCCTCTCCCGGTTCCACGTGCGCTGGTATCCGGTCACGATGGTCTTCCTGGCCTTCGACATGGAGATGTTGTTCATGTATCCGTGGACGAAGGTCGTCTCGGCCGTCGGTACGACCGCGGTCATCGAGATGTTCCTCTTCCTGGGCATCCTGCTCGCCGGTGTCGGTTACGCCTGGCGGGAGGGGGCTTTCCGGTGGAGTTGAGGCACAGGTTCTTGCGAACGGCCGTTTCCCGGCCGGGAGTTCTACTGGCGGTGTCCCCTGGAACCACGCGCGAGCGGCTCGCCGTCGAGGCGGAGCTGGTGCGTCGGGGATGGCCGTGTGTGAGCGCGCCCGCGGAGGCTGATCTGCTCGTGGTCCTGGGTGGTCACCACGCCGGGCAGAACGACGAGGAGAGCGCCTGGGCAGCGAATCTGTGGCGCGCGATCCCGGCGCCCAAGGCCCGCGTACCCATCACGGACGCCGGGCAGGTCGCCGACGCTCTCGATCGCGGACTCGCCGAGCTTCGGCGCGGGGAACCGCCACGTCACCATCACCACGAGGACGACGCGCACGACCATCGCGACGGGCAGGGCAAGGCCGAGCACACCGCGCATGACACGCATGAGAACCCCGGAGCACCCGAAGGTCACGACCGCCACGCCGGTCACGAGGATCATCACGGTGAGCACGAGGGCGACGAGGGGCACGCCGGCGGACACAGCAGTGACGACATGCACAGCGGGCATGACATGCATGGCGGTCACGACATGCATGGTGATCACGACATGCACGGCGGCCATGACGGCCACGCCATGGGCGTCGTGGACGGTCTGCCCATGGCCGATCGCGCCGACGACCGCGACGGGCTGAGGCTCGACCGGCTCCACGTGCCGCTCGGGCCGGCCCTCGTCGACTGGCCCGCCGGCCTCGTCCTGCGTGTGGCTCTGCAGGGCGACATCGTCCAGCAGGTCAGCGTGGAGGCGAAGGGGTCCGCTTCGCCGCATCCACCCTTCTGGAACGAGCCGTGGCTGCGGGCGCTCAGGGGCGAGCGGGTGTCCCAGGGGGAGGCTGCGAGGCGGCTGTGTGCCGCGCATCTGGACAGTCTGGGCAGGTTCTTCGCTGTGACGGGGTGGGCCGGCATGGCCGCCCGCTTCCAGCGCGGCCGGGATCGTGCCCTGGCCGGAGCCGACGCCGCGGAACTCCGCGATCTGCTACGTCCCCTGATCCGTCGGGCGGAGCGCTCGCGGACCCTGCGGTGGCTGACCGCCGGGCTGGGACCCCTCACCGCTGAGCACGCGCGGCACCTTGGGGTCACGGGCCCTCCCCTGGTCGCCGGCGGAGATGCGTACGACCGGATGCGCGCGTGGCTCGATGCCGCCTGGCGCAGTGCGGCCGAGTGCGACGACACCGAGGCGCTGGACACGGCCCAGGTCATCGGGCCGCGCGGGCGGGTCGACGGACCGGTGCCTCCGTCACGGGCGCTGCTGGATGCTCTGCCCGGCTTGCTGGAGGGCGCGGAGTTCGCCGGCGCGCGGATCATCGTCGCGAGTCTCGACCCGGACCTCGACGAACTCGCGCACGTGCCGGCGGTGGGGATGGCCCATGGCTGACAGCGCACCGCTGTGGGCGGTCTTCGTCCTGCCTGTTCTCCTGCTCTCGGTCGCTCTGGTGACGGCCGGATTCGATGCCGTGCTCGCGGCCGGTGCCCGGGGCGGGCGAGCACGGTCCCTGGGTGAGGCGGCCGTCCGCGCGGCGGTTCCCGTCCGGGAGGTGCTGCGGCAGTTCGTGCAGCAGCCACGGCGCACTCGGGCCTCCGATGTGCCGCTGGCCCGGATCGGGGCGGCTCTCCTCCCCGTCGCCGCGATGCTCGCTGCCGTCGTGCTGCCGCTCGGCTTCCGGTCGGTGAGCGATCTGCCGGAGGGGATCGTCTGGTTCAACGCGATGGAGGCGTTGGCCTGGGCTGCGGTGTGGCTGGCGGGCTGGGGGCCGAACTCGACGCTCTCGCTCATCGGCGGTTATCGCTTCCTCGCGCAGGGACTGGCGTACGAGCTGCCGCACATGCTCGCGATCACCACCGCAGCGCTCGGGGCCGAGTCGCTTCGGGTCGGTGAAGTCGTGGGCGCACAGGCGGGGTTGTGGTTCGCGGTGTGGATGCCGGCCGCGTTCGGGATCTATCTGCTGAGTGCGATGGCGATGGCGTTCTGGGGGCCGTTCGACCAGCCCGCGGGGCGCGACGTGGCCGGCGGCGTGGCCGCCGAGTTGTCTGGCGCTGACCGGGTGCTCTTCCTCGGTGGCCGGTGGCTGCTGCTGGTCGTGGCCGCGGCGTTCAGCGTGCCGCTCTTCCTGGGCGGCGGATACGGGCCATGGCTGCCCGGCTGGGTGTGGACCATCCTCAAGACCGCTGCCGTACTGGCGTTCCTGGTCTGGGTTCGGCACAGGGTCCCGACCGTGCGGATGGAGCGCTATGTGGAGCTGGCCTGGGTCGTGCTGACTCCGCTCGCCATCGTGCAGGCGCTGGTGGTGGCCGTGGTGGTGCTCAATCGGTGACGTCCTCGAGGTGCACGAGGCCCATGACGAGAGCGAGGTGTCGTAGGTAAATGGATGTCGCGGTCTTCTGGATCCTCGCCGTCCTGGCGGTGATCAGCGGCGCGATGGTGTTCCGCTTCGACTCCATGGCCCGTGCGACGTTCTCCCTGCTGGCCTCGCTGCTGTGCGTCGGTGGGCTCGTCGTGCTGCTGGGGCTCGACTACCTGGGGATCGTCATCGTGCTGATGATGACCATCGAAATGGCCATCATGGCTGTCTTCATGGTGATGTACATGATGAACCCGGCCGGGCTCATGCCGATGACGATGATGCACAACAAGCGGGGTGCGGCCGTCGTCTGCGGCCTCGTCTTCCTGCTCCTCGCCGCGGGGATCCTGTTCGCTCCTTGGCCGGCCCGGCGAGGGAAGGCCTCCGCCGATCCCACCATGGAACTCGGCATGTCCCTCATGGGCCCGCAGATGCTCACCATGATGACGCTGGGTATGGCGCTGTTCGCGACGATCGTCGCCACAGTGGTGCTGGCCACCCGCCGGGGACGCTACGACCGGCTCGGCGACGATCTGCGGGCACATCGCGCGGACGATCCCGTACGGGGCGGTGTCGGCCGGTGATGGAACTGTTCCTGCTGCTGGCCGCCGCGCTGTTCTGCATCGGGCTGTTCGGGGCGCTCACCCAGCAGTCGATCGTGATGCTGATGATGGGCCTGGAACTGATGCTGGGCGGGGTCATCCTGGGCGCCGCGACCGCCTGGCACTACATCGCCCCGGCGGCCACAGACGGACAGGTCCTGATCGTCCTGGCCGTGACGGCGATGGCCCTGGAGATGGCGATCGGCTTTGCCGTCGTCACCGCACTGTTCCGGTCGCGGGAGGTCGACATGACCGACATGGCGGCGGAGTTGAAGGAGTGAGCGCCCTGTTGTGGGCGCTGGTCGCCCTGCCGCTCGGCGCCGGTGTGGTGCTGCTCGTGATGGGGCGCCGGGCCGATCGCGCGGCACCACCTGTGGCTGTCGCCGTGGCGGCCGTTGCTCTGGGCCTCGCCATCGCCGCAGCCTTTCGGCACCCTGCCGTCGGGGCACCGCTCCTCGACGGGCTTCCGGTGCGACTCACGGTGGACGGCCTGTCCGGTCTGATGGCGGTCACGGTCACCGCGGTCACGCTGGCCGTACTCCTCTTCAGCGCCGCCGAGTTCGGTACCGGCGAGGCGCGGGCGCGCTTCTTCGGCCTGATGCTGCTGTTCGCCGGGAGCATGCTCGTCACGGTCACCGCCGCGACTCTCCCGGTCCTGCTGATGGCGTGGGAGATCATGGGCGCCACCTCGTGGGCGCTGATCGGCTACTGGTGGCGGGACCCGAACCGTACGAGCGCGGCAGACACCGCATTCCTCACCACCCGCGCCGCAGACCTCGGTCTGTATCTGGCGGCAGGTGCCGCACTCGCGAGCGGCCGGGATACGACACTGTCGCTCGAGGGACTCGCTCGCGCCGACGATCCCTGGCTGTCCGTCATCACCGCGGGCGTCATCGCCTCCGCCTTCGGCAAATCCGCCCAACTGCCCTTCAGCTTCTGGCTCTCGAAGGCCATGCAGGGCCCCAGCCCGGTCTCCGCGCTGCTGCACTCCGCGACCATGGTCGTCGCGGGCGCGTACCTGCTGCTGCGGACCGGGCCACTGCTGGACGCATCCGGCTGGGGCGACGATGTGGTCGCGTGGACGGGCGCCGCCACCGCGCTCTGCCTGGGACTGGTCGCGGTGGCGCAGACCGACCTCAAACAGCTGCTCGCCGCGTCGACCTGTGCCCAGATCGGCTTCATGGTGCTGGCTGCGGGAACCGACGCGACCTCCGGTGGCACGCTGCAACTCATCGCCCACGCTGCGGCGAAGAGCCTGCTGTTCCTTGCCGCCGGGGCCTGGCTGACCGCACTGGGCACCCAACAGCTCCGCGAGCTGCTCGGCGCCGCGCGCCACCACCGGACCGTCGGCTTGGCCTTCACCACGGCCGCCCTCTCCTTGGCCGGGATTCCTCCGCTGTCGCTGTGGGCCGCCAAGGACGTCCTGCTCGCGGGAGCCCTGGAGACCAGCCCTTGGTTGTACGGCGTCGCGCTGGCGGCTGCCCTCTTGTCGGCGGTCTACAGCACCAAGGCCGCCTGGCACCTGTGGCAGCCGGCGGTCCCGCGACCGGAAGCGCGCCGTATCCCGGGCGGCGCCGTGGGGACCTTGGCCCTGCTGGCCCTGGCCTGCCTCGCGCTGACACCGGTGGCCTTCCCACCGCTGCGTGACAGTGTCGGGCGCGTACTCGCGTCCGCGGGTCAACCTGACCCGCACGTCTGGGAGTTCGTGCTGTCCGGGGTTCTCGCTCTGCTGGCGGCCGCGGTCACCTGGACCTGGGGCACGCGCCCCCTGCCCTTGCCCGCACGGGCGAAGTCGGGCTTCGCGGACTGGCTGCTTCTCGAGCGTGCCGCTCATGTACTCCTGGTCGGTCCCGTGATGCGGCTCGCACGCGCCGCCGCTGCCTTCGACGATCGTGTCGTGGATCGCGCCGTCGACGGTTCGGCCGCGGCTGCCATGCGGTTCGCCCGCTGGACGGACGGCGTCCTGGAGCGTGCCGTCGACGGCACGGTGGCCTCGGTCGCTGCCGGTACGCGTGCGCTCGGCCAGTGGGCCCGCCGCCCGCAAACGGGCCAGCTGCACCAGTACCTCGCCCAGGCCGTCGCCGCCTTCACCGTCCTCGCCGTCGTGATCGTCCTCGTGAGGTGACCCACTTGCTGACCGCCCTCGTCTTCGCGCCCACGGCCGTCGCCCTGCTGCTGTTCGCACTCCCCCGCCGTACGACTCCGACGGTGTTCCGCACTGTCTGGGTGGCGGCGTCGGCTGTCGAGCTCGCCCTCGTCATCGCGATGTGGATCGGGTACGAGGCCGACGGCGGCATGCAGTACGAGGAGCAAGCCCGCTGGATCCCCAGCGCGGGGGTCGGCTACCACGTCGGCGTGGACGGGCTGTCGCTGCCGCTGCTCGCCCTCACCTGCCTGCTGTTCCTGGCCTGCGCGCTGTACTCCCTGCGGGAGAACCGTCGCATCCGGGAGTTCGCCGCGCTGTTCCTCTTCCTGGAGACCACCTGCCTGGGGCTCTTCGCGGCCCTCGATCTGATCCTTTTCTTCGTCTTCTTCGACCTGTCCATCGTGGCGATGTACTTCGTCATCGCCGGCTGGGGCCACCGGCAGGCGGCCCAGGCCGCGCTGAAGTTCTTCCTCTACACCTTCATCGGTTCGCTCGCCCTGCTGCTCGGCTTCATCGGCCTGTACCTGGCGGCCTCCCCGCACACCTTCGACATGGTCGAACTGACCGAGCAGAACCCGCTCGCCGGACGCTCCGTCTACGGCGCCCTTGTGTTGCTCGCGGTGGTCGTCGGGCTGGCGGTGAAGACCCCGACAGTGCCGTTCCACACGTGGCTGCCGCCGGCCCACGTCGAGGCGCCCGCGGCCGGTTCGGCGATCCTCGCCGGAGTGCTGCTGAAGATGGGCACATACGGTTTCGTCCGCATCGCCATGCCCATGCTCCCCGAGGTCTGGCGACGCTACGCCCTCGTCCTGGTCGTCATCGGCGTCCTCTCGGTCCTCCACGGCGCCCTGGTCGCCCTCGCCCAGACCGACTTCAAACGGATGGTCGCCTACACCTCCGTCAACCACATGGGCTACATCGTGCTCGCCGTCGGCGCCGCCGCAGCGACCGCGGACAGCTCGGAGCAGGCCCGCTCCCTCGCCGTCACCGGTGCGGTGACACAGATGGTCAGCCACGGGCTGCTCACCGCCGCGCTGTTCCTCCTCGCGGGTGTGCTGTACGAGCGTGGGCGGACGTACGACATGGCGGCTTACTCCGGAGTCGCCGCGGTGGCCCCCCTCTTCGCGGCCATGACCGGCATCGCGGCCTTCGCCTCACTCGGTCTGCCCGGATTCTCCGGCTTCATCGCCGAGTTCCAGATCTTCACCGGCAGCCTCGGGCCACGCCCGCTGGCCACAGCACTCTCGGTACTCGGCATCCTCCTCACCGCCGGGCTGTTCCTGCGCGCGCTGCGACAGGTCTTCACGGGCCCGCTGCGCCTTCCCGACACACCCGGCACGCCGCGCGCGTTCCCCGACATCCGCGCGCACGAGAGCCTCGCCATCGTCCCGCTCCTCGCCCTGGCAGTCGTCCTCGGTGTGGCACCCCGCTTCCTGCTCGACGTCATCGAACCGGCCTCCCGGTCCGTCCTGGAGCTGCTCGCCCGATGACCGAGATGAACGAGAATCCCCTCGACCTCCTCCCCGAGGTACTGCTCGCCGCCTCAGCCGTCCTCGGGCTGCTGCTCGGCTCCTGGCTGCCCCGTGCCCGGCAGTGGATCGTGGGGCTGTTGGCCGCCCTCGCCTGCGTGGCCGGGATCGTGGCCGCGGCCGTGGCAGCCGCGGGGCCCGTCCTGACCGCCTTCGGAGATGCCTTCGCCGTCGACCCGGTGACGAGCACATCCCGGATCGTTGTCCTCGGCGGCATGCTCCTCGTGCTCGGCGTCTCCTTCCGTCCCATGCGCGCGGATCCCAGGGAAACGGAGTTCTATGTCCTGGTGCAGCTGGCGGCCCTCGGCGCACTGATGATGGCCGGGGCACAGGACCTGCTGCTGCTCGCCGCCGGGTATCTGCTGGCGAGCATCCCCGCCTACACCCTCGCCGGGTTCCGCAAGGACGGACCGGGCACCGAGGCAGCCCTCAAGTACTACGTGATCGGCGCCCTGTTGGGCGTACTGATGCTCACCGGCATCACGGTCCTGTACGCGACCGGACGCGGCACCGCGTATCCCATGCTCGCCGAGGCGTTCCGCGACGCGCCCAGGGCACTGGTCGCCACCGGCACGACAGGGCTTCTGGCAGGCGTGCTGTTCAAGGCCGGAGGTGTACCCGCGCACTTCTGGGTTCCAGACGCCGTGCAGGGGAGCAGCCCGCCGGTAGCCGCGCTCCTCACCACGATCCCCAAGATCGGCGCCATCGCCGCACTCTTCCGCCTCGGCGATGTCGTCTTCGCGGACAGCACCCTGCCATGGCCCGCACTCGTCGCCGTACTCGCCGCCGCCTCCATGACTCTCGGCAACCTCGGCGCGTTCTTCCAACAGGACGTCAAGCGGCTGCTCGCCTACTCGACGATCAGCCAAGTCGGATACCTCCTCATGCCGGTCGCCGTCGCCGGACGCGCGGACCTCGCCCAGCAGGCGCTGCTGTATTACCTGGCGGCATACGCGGTGACCAACCTCGGTGCCTTCGCCGTGGTCTGCGCCCTCCCCCGAGCCCAGTCGCTGGACGACTACCGAGGGCTCGCCAGGGAACATCCGCTGCTCGCCGCGAGCCTCGTTGTCTGCCTGCTGGGACTTGTCGGTACGCCACCGACCTCTGTCTTCCTCGGCAAGCTCGAAGTCTTCAGCGCCGCCTTCGACGGCGGCTACGCCTGGCTGGCCGTTCTGGCTGCCGTCAACACCGTGGCGTCGCTCTTCTACTATCTGCGTTGGATCGTGCCCGCGGTATCCCGGAGCGAGTCCTCGCAGCCTGCCGTGGGTGATCAGGCGGCTCGCTTCGTCGCGTACGCCGCCACGGTGGTCTCGCTCGGACTCGGTCTGGCCGGGGGGCCAGTGCTTGATGCGTTGGCAGGACCGATCAACCGCTGACATGGAAGGCGGCCGGATCGCTCCGGCCGCCTTCGACAGCTTCCGCACAGCCCAGAAGGCCTCCTCAGTGCGCCATGACCGGCCCCTGCGCCGGGTCCGGGCGACCCGCCGGCAACAGCAGCGCGCCGAGGGCGGCGACCACGGCGGCAGTGATCGCACATGCGGTGAAGGCGTCGTCGAAGCCGCCGGTGCCCACTGCCGCACCCTGGCCACCGCCCTCCAGGCTCGCCCCGGCGATCGTCGAGATCACGGCGACGCCCAGCGCCGCGCCCAGCTCGTGCGACGTACTCACCAGGCCGGAGGCAAGCCCCATGTCCTGGTGCGGCAGTCCGTTCATCGCGGCCGTGGTGGCGCAGACGAACGCGGTACCGAGAGCGAGCGACAACAGCGCGAAGCCGGGGACGAGCTCGGTCCAGACACCGCTGTCCGCGTCCAGGCGGGTCAGCAGGGCGGCGCCGACTGCGGTCAGGGCGAAGGCGACGGCCCCGACCGGCCGCCAGCCCAGCCGGGCCACGAGGTGGGACGCGGCATGCGCCCCGAGAGTGATGGCCACGGCCACCGGCAGGAAGACGAGCCCCGTCTTCAACGCGCTGAAACGCAGGACGTGCTGTACGTAGAAGGAGCTCAGGAAGAAACTCGCGATGAGCAGTCCGGAGGCGGCCAGCATGACCACGCTGCCGCCGACGAGCGACCGCCGCGCGAAGATCACAAGACGTACGAGCGGCTCACGCACCCGGCGCTCGACCGCCACGAAGGCGACCGCCGACAGCGCGGCACCGACCAGTGGCACCCAGGCGCCCGGCGCGTCGAAGCCGTGGTCGCGGGCCTGCACCAGCCCGTAGACGAGCAGGCCTGGCGCGGCGGTGAGGGTGAGCGCGCCCGCGAGATCGAGGGAGCCGCCCGTGCCCGAAGGAGCCACCAGGTCACGGGATGTGCCGAGCAGGGCCGGGACGCCGAAGAGCGCGACGAGCCCCACCGGCACGTTGATGAAGAACACCCACTCCCAGCCGGGCCCGGAGACGAACACGCCGCCCAGCAGCACACCGACGGCGGATCCGGCTCCCCCGATCGCGGCCCAGACACCGAGCGCCTTGTTGCGGTCGGGCCCGTGGAAGAGGGCCGTGACGAGGGCCATCGCTGCCGGTGACATCAGCGCCGCGCCGACCCCTTGGACCGAGCGCGCGGCGATCAGCGTTCCGCCACCGGCCGCGAGCCCGGAGGCAATGGAAGCGGCGGTGAACACCGTCAGTCCCGCGAGGAAAGCACGCAGCTTCCCGATCGCGTCCGCGAGACGTCCGCCGAGGAGCAGCAGACTGCCGAAGAAGAGCGTGTACGCGGTGACGACCCAGGTGAGTCCCGAGCCGTCGAGACCGAGGTCCTCGCCGATGGTCGGCAGGGCGACGTTGATGACGGTCACATCCGCGATCAGCATGAACTGGGCGAGGCAGAGCAGGGCCAACAGCTTCCAGCGGTGCGGGTGTTGGGCCGGAGCGGCCGCTCCGTGCGCGTGCGGATCCGAGTGGGCCGTTTCCGGTACGTGACTCATGACGGGACTCCCGAATCGTCGGAGGAGGGACCTGCAATCATGAACTGCACAGTACAGTTCAAATCAACTGTACTCAACTGTTCAGTTCATTTCCCATTAGGATGCCGTCATGGGCAACGAGGCGGCCACCACCAAGCGCCCCCCTTCGGGAGTGCGTGCCGAGCAGAAGCGCGCGGCGATCGTCACGGCCGCGCGCGAAACCTTCCTCCAAGAGGGGTTCGCGGCGGGCGTGGACCTCATCGCCGCCAGGGCGGGCGTCTCCAAGGTGACCATCTACAACCACTTCGGCAGCAAGGAGGCGCTGTTCACCGCCGTCATCGCGGACACCCTCGACGCCCCGCTCGGCGAAACCCTGCTTGCCGCGATCGATCAGCTCGCCGACGCCGACGACCTGCACACGGCGCTCACCGAGGCGGCCCAGTCCTGGGTCGCGAGCGTGCGGGACAACCCCGACGTCCTGGCCATGCGCAACCTGGTCGCCCGCGAACTGCACCGCTTCCCCGACCTCGGCGCCGCCTGGCGGCACCAGCCTCCCGGGAGCCACCACCCGGCCGTGGCGGGCGCACTGGAACAACTCGTGGCGAAGGGCCGCCTCGCCATCCCCGACCTGGAAGTGGCGATCCTCCAGCTCTACTCACTGCTGCTCTATCCGCACCTGGTCTTCAGCACGTACGGCACCGAGATCGACGCCGATCTGACGGACCGGCTGACCGCACAGGGAGTGGGGATGTTCCTGGACCACTACACGCCGCCCGCCCCGGATACGGCGTCCTGAGGGAGCCGGAGCAGACGGTACGGGCTGCCTCGTGGCCCTCAGCAACAGTCGCCCCTTCCATACGGGTCGCCGTCTGCCGCGTCACTCGTCGTTCACCCAGCGCATGAGCCGCTGCAGCGGGTAGAAACCGTCGTGGGAGAGGCCGGGCGACATGCCGCCCGCCCTGCCGAGGGACACCACTCGCTGAACCCCGGCGCAGGCAAGTGCGTCGCGCACTTCCGCCTTGCGGGCGTCCGGGTACACGCCCACCGTCTGCGTGGCGACCCCGGCGTGCGTGACGGCGTCCGGCAGCGCGGCAACGGGAACGACGTTGACGATCTTTCCGTCGGGGTGGAAGTCCACCGGTTCGGGAGAGCGGATGACCAGGCCCCGGCCGTCGTAGCCGCCCCACACCCGGTAGTCGGGCGCCATGGAACGCAGTACGTCGATCTCCTCACGGAGTTCCGCCGCGACCCGCGGACCGTCGGCCGCGCTGAACTCCCGGGCCACGCCCAGGCGTTCGCACAGCAGCGCGGCGTAGCGGTCGGCCTCGTCCTCGGAGCCCTCGACGAACTGGAAGCGGCTGGCCACGCACGCCTGCTGGTTGAAGAACGTGGCGTCCTCGGCGCCCGCATCGGCAGCCTGCTCCAGGGCCGCCGCTGAGGCGAACGCTTCCCGGCCGATCAGCGAGATGGAGGTCTTGGGGTCGAAGGAGACGAGCTCGAATCCCGGACCCACGTACTTCAGGGCGCCACGGATGGTGGCCTCACCGCCCCAGGCGACCAGCTTGTCGAAGAACTGCGGGCGGAACAGCACGCTCTCCACGGCCTGGTCGCCGCCTCGCCAGTACACCGCGGAGAACGAGCGCACCACGGGGTGGCCGGGGGCCACCGAGGCCATCGTGCGCAGAATCGCGGTAGCGGTGAACAGGTCGTTCGATGGCAGCTTCAGCAGGTTGACGCCCTTGGTGAGGGCTCCGCGCACGACGGACATCGCCGCGACGCCGGGGGCGTTGCCCGCGATGATGTGCACCAGGCGCGGGGGGAACGCGCGCGTGGCCGCGATCCGGCCCTCGGGCAGCCGCACCTCGCGCCAGCCGTCGAGCACGTCCGCTCCGCCGAGTTCGTGGTCGATCTGGGCGTACAGGGCGGGCCGTTGGAAGCTGCGCCACAGTACGGCGTAGGCGCGTTCGAGCACTTCTCCGGGCAGCGGGCTGACCCGGGCCATGCGGTCAAGGGCTTCGGCCAGCAGGCCGTCCCGGTCCGCCTTCAGGGCCTCGCCGGTCTCCACCAACAGGTCGACGATCTCCGCGACGGGTACATGGAAGGCGGGTCCGGGATCGGTACGGGGCCACACCAGGCGGTCCAGGTCGAGGGCCGGCGCGGTGAAGGGCGCGTCCGGCCGACCGTGAGTGATGTGCGAGCCCGGGTCGACCTCGCCGCGGAGTACGTGGACGACGGCCACCGGACTGCCGTCGACCTCCGGCGAGGGTGCTCCGTGCAGCGTCGTGCCGCTCATCCGTGGATCATCCCCCGCACGTAGGAGTCGAGTGTCGCCGCGCAGGTGATCTTGTCGTCGCCGCCGAGGTCCCCGTAGCGCTGAATGTCCGGCAGGACGACCGGTCCCGCTCTGCCGCAGTCGCAGGGCGAGAAGTCCACGAAGACGCGGTCGCCGCTGATCAGTCCGCCCCAGCGTCCTGACAGGGAGACGTCCAGGAAGGCGAACCGCCCCTCCACGACACCGTGTTCTGCATTCAGCAGTCGCTCGCCCGCCTGGTCCAGGACCAGCGGGATCACCCATGGCGGCACGTGGTAGCGGCCCTTCTCGCAGGCAGGGCAGGAGCCCTGGAGCTCCGTCATGCCGTAGCTGCGCACGCGTCGTACGCCCTCGTAGAAGGCGGCGAACTGCTGCTGGTAGTCGTCGGGCAGCGCCCGGCCCTTGTTGCCGCCGCCGCTGAGCACCAGTGAGTCCGGATGGAGGCTTCCGTCGGGTACGCCGCGGGCCCGCAGTGCCTGGATCAGGGTGAACTGTTGGTTGTTCATCCCGGCGATCAGCAGCGGTTCGTCGCGGTGGGCGGCGATGTCGTCGACGATCCGGGTCACGGCCGCGCTCAGCTCGTCCTCGCGGGCCTCGGACGTGGTCTCGAACGAGCTGATCTCCTGCGGGGTCGCGGTGCCTTCCGCTATCCGGCGGCGCAGCACTGCGCTGCTCATCAGCTCGGACACCCGCAGTGGGTCCTCGGTCAGCAGCCGCGTCTCGCCGGACCGTGCGAAGACCTCCGCGTGCCACCGGAAACCGTCGATGGAGCGCATCGGCCCGCTCGCCGGAGCGAGCAGATAGCCGCGCCGGGTGGGCTCCGGCGGGAGCGGGTCGGGCCAGCAGGTGAGGTGCTCCAGGATGTCGTGGAGGAAGTCCAGGTCGCTCGCGTCGCAGTTGAGGAAGGAGACCTTCCCGGACGTACCGCTGGTGATGTACGGGCGGTGACCGGCAGCCGTGATGCGTTCGGTCCACTCGTCGATGTCGCGTACGCCCTCGATGTCCACGTCGCCCGGCTCGACCACCGAAACGGTCGAGTACCAGCGCAGCAGCCGGTCCCACCGGCCGGCGGTGATGAGGGAGACGGGGTACGACTTGTAGCTGGTGTGCGAGAAGAGCAGGGGGACGAGGTCTTCGAAGCCGGTGAGCTCATGAACTCCGGTCTCCTCCGCCCGGCTTCGCAGCAGCGGGATACGCTCGCAGTGGGCGGCGAAGGCCTCCCGCGCGGCTTCGAGCTGAAGCTGCCGTAGCTCCTGGGCGGGTTGGTCGAAGGTGTCGCCGGAGCCGGCCAGGGCCCGGACCTGCTCGCGTGCGCTGGTCACAGCACTCACCTCAATCAGTGTCGATCGCTGTCTTTTCGGCGAGGTAGGACGACTCGATGGCGTCCAGGTTTCCGCGTAGTTCCTGCGGGGTGCCGGTCATGACGACGCGGCCCCGGCGCAGGACGTACACGCGGTCGGCGATGTCCAGCACCTTGCGTACGTGTTGTTCGACCAGCAGCGCGCCGAGACCCCGGTCGGCGGCTTCACGCACCGCGCGCAGCAGACGCTCGACGACCAAGGGGGCCAGACCGAGCGACAGTTCGTCTGCGAGGAGAAGCCGCGGTTCCCGGCACAGGGCCCGGGCCAGCGAGAGCATCTGCTGTTCGCCGCCGGACAGCATCCCCGCGCCGGTTCCCAGCCGCTTCTCCAGCTCCGGGAAAAGTTCCAGGGCCCGGGTGGTCTCCACCCGGCCGACCCGCAGGTTGTCGGCGGTGTCGAGGCGGGTGAAGACCGCGCGCTCACCGACGTAGGCGAGGCCCTCGCGGGCACGGCGGTGCAGTGGCGCCCGGCTGGGCTCCCCCAGCCAGGACACCTCGCCGCTCATCGGGGCCAGGTCGCCCGCGAGGACTCGGAGTGTCGTGCTCTTGCCCGCGCCGTTGGGGCCGAGCAGCGCGACGACCTCGCCGGGGCGTACCTCGATGTCGAGGTCGCGTACGACGGGCTGGGTGCCGTATCCGGCGGACAGGGCGCTGGTCGCAATCAGTGGCCCCGAGGGTGCCTCGGGGGCTGCGCCGGGGTGATGGTGTTCGACGGTGGACACGGTCTTCTCCTTTCTGGAGTGTGCTGATTGCCCGCGAGGATGCGGGCTTCGCGGAGGCGGTGACGTCTTCCGCCGCCGCTGCGGTCTGCGCGGCCTTCACCCTCGCCGTGGGCCTCCGGAGGTGCCGCGGCCTTCACAGCCGCGGCGCACTCCTCTCCCCCGGGACCGTCAGCCGGCCGGTGTCGTGAGCGCCTCGCGGACATCGACGAAGGTCGAGCCGGACTCGGCCCACTCGATCTTGCCGTCCTTCAGCACCAGTTCGGTGGCGGTGGTGTTGTGGATGCGGTTCAGGCCCGGAATGGGCAGGGCCGTCGACGACAGCCAGTCCAGCTTCGGGGTCAGTCCGCCGGTGTCGACGCCCTTGGTCGTGTTGAGCTCTTCCACCAGGGCCTTGGAGGTGATCTTCGGCAGCTGTCCGGCAGCCTCGGTGAAGACCTTGAACGCCACCCAGGTCGTGGCGTTGGCGCCGTTGGAGAGGTCGACGTCCTTGCCCTTGGTGGCCGCGACCCCGTCCTTCCAGGCGGCGTCGGAGATGGGCGGGTAGTACCCGGTGATGGCGGCGCCGTTCAGCGGGCTCGAACTGCCTCCGGTGCTCTGGGCCAGCTCCGGGGTGAGGTTGCCGACGACACTGCCGACCTTGGTCTTGTCCCCGGACTGCAGGTACGCCTTCACGAACAGGTCCGAGTGCGTGCCCAGGATGACGCTCACGCAGTCGCTGCCCTTGGTCGCGGCGGCCACCTGCGGAGCGAGGTCGGTGGCGGTGAGGGGCACCTTCAGGTCCTTCGGCGCCTTCGCGCCGGCGGAGGTCGCGCCCAGCGTGAGGAACTTGATGACGATCGCGGCGGCGGCGACGTCGTACCGCACACCGGAGATCTTCTTGCAGCCCTCCTCCGCGAGCTGCTGGCCATGGGCGGTGAAGACGGTGGGCGTGCCGCCGTTGACCGGGAACGAGAGGGGGTTGGAGAACTCCGCGGCCGAGACGCCGGTCCCGCCGATGTAGGGGATGCCGGCCTTCTCCAGGATCGGCATGTAGCGGTCCCCGGCGAGGCTGTAGGAGCCGACCACGGCGACCACGCCGTCACTGACCGCCTTCTGGGCGCAGTTCTCGGCCTCGTCGGGGTCGCCCTTCTCGTTGCAGGTGATGACCTCGAGCGGCCCGCCCTTGATGCCGCCGTTGTCGTTGATCCATTTTTCGTACGCCTGGGCGGTGATGCGCACGCCGGGCTGGGCGCTGCCCTGGGTGTTCTCAGGTGCCCACACCATCACCTTGACCGGTGCGCCGGTCAGTGAGGAGGCCGAGGCGCTGTCGGCAGACTCCTCTCCGCCGCCGCAACCGGCGGCCAGCAGCACTCCGGTCATCGCGAGACAACTCGCTGCGGCGGTTCTGCGTCGGCGTGAGTCGTTCATGATCCCTCCGCGGGGATGTGGGGTCCCCCTGCTCGAGCTGAGTCGAGAGCCTGGGGAGCCCGGATGGGCGTTGTCGAGATGGCGAACAGCATGGAGGGAGTCGATTGGTTAGAGAAGTACTCTTGCCGAAATTATCTAAATAAATGTTCTATCTAGTCTTGCCGGGGCATCCGGCGTTCGCTTCTCATGGAGCCCTGGAGGTTCATCTGGTGGACGACATCCTGCGCTTCGCGCTCCTGGGCCTCGGCCTCGGTGCGCTCTATGCGCTCACCGCGCAAGGCATCGTGCTGATCTACCGAGGCTCCGGCGTCCTGAACTTCGCGCACGGCGCGATCGGGATGGCCGCCGCCTATGTGCAATGGGAACTCGCCGTGCAGCACGGCGTGCCCTACTGGACCGCCGTCGGGTGCGGGGTACTGGTGGCCGGGACGCTGGGGGTGCTCACCCATCTGCTGGTGATGCGCCCGCTGCGCAGGGCCTCCTCGCTGGCCCGGCTCGTCGGCACGCTGGCGGTGTTCATCGTGCTCACCGCCGCCGCTGTCAAACGCTACGGCGACAGTGTGGAGCTCGTGCCCGGCAAGCTGCCGACCGAGTTGCTGACGGTTGCCGGGGCGACGGTGTCCGAGGACCGGATCTGGCTGCTCGGCATCGCGATCGTCATCACCGTCGCGCTGCATCTGCTCTACAAGCGCAGCATGTTCGGGCTCGGCACCACGGCGGTCGCGGAGAACCAGAGCGCCGCCTCCGCACTCGGCTGGTCGGCGGACCTGATCGCCGCCGCCAACTGGGGGCTCGGCTCGGCGCTCGCGGGGCTGACCGCGATCCTGATCGTGCCGGTCATCGGTCTGTCGGTCACCGGCCTCACCACGCTCCTGCTGAGCGCGCTGGCCGCCGCCCTCGTCGGACGGTTCTCGTCGTTCCCCGTCACCCTGACGGGCGGCCTCGTCATCGGCGTCGTACAGTCCGAACTGACCCGCTTCGGTACCCACGTCACGGGGCTGGCCGCGTCGGTGCCGTTCCTGGTCATCGCCCTGGTACTGGTGGCGCGCGGCCGGGCGCTGCCCCTGCGTGGCACGTTCCTCGACCGGCTGCCCGCGCTGGGCAGCGGACGGGTGCGGCCGGTGGCACTGGCCGTCACGGTCGCGGTCGCGCTTCTCCTGGTGGGCGTGTCCTCGCCGCTGTGGGCGGACGCGATCACCAACACCCTGGTGCTGTCGCTGATCATCCTGTCGATCGTGGTGGTGACCGGTTACGCGGGGCAGGTCTCCCTGGCCGCCTACGCGCTCGCCGGGACCGGCGCCTTCATCGCCGGGCACGCGGTGGCCGACTGGGGCTGGCCTTTCGAACTCGCCCTGCTCGCCGGTGTGCTGGGGACGGTCCCGATAGGCCTGTTGTTCGCTCTGCCCGCGGTCCGCACCCGGGGTGTCAACCTCGCGATCATCACGCTCGGTCTCGGCACCACGCTGGAGGTCATGGTGTTCCAGAACACCGACCTCGCCACCACCCCGGGCAGCGACGGCATCGCCGTCGGCCATCAGACGCTCTTCGGCCTCGACATCTCCGGCGTGGACCATCCCCAGCGGTACGCGGCCCTGGTGCTGCTGCTGTTCGTCGGCGCCGCGCTGGTGGTCGCCAACGTCCGGCGCAGCCGGACCGGGCGCCGACTGATCGCGGTCCGGGCCAATGAGCGGGCCGCAGCCGCCCTCGGCATCGGCGTCCGCGCCACGAAGCTGTACGCGTTCGGGGTGTCCGCGGCGATCGCCGCACTCGCGGGGGTGCTGACCGGGTTCCGCTCGACCTCGGTGGTCTTCACCGACTTCGCGAGCTTCGACTCCATCACCGCACTCGGGCTCGCCGTCATCGGCGGTGTCGGCTTCCTCGTCGGCCCGCTCTTCGGCGCCACGTTCGCCGCCGGCACGGTCGGCGCGCGCTTCGGGGACCTGGTGCTGCCGGGCCTGAGCGAGTGGATGCCACTGATCGGCGGGGTGATTCTGCTGCTGACACTGGTGGGGAACCAGGACGGGATCGGTCAGGAACTCGGCAAGCAGGCGGCCGGGGTGTCGCGCAGGCTGAACCGGCACCGGGACGGGCGGCTGTCGGTGGACGCGACCACACCCCTTGAGCACCTCGCTCCGGAGGCACCCGACGTACAACGCGCGGCGCCACTCCTGCTCCAGGTCACGGACCTGACCGTGCGCTACGGCGGTGTCACGGCCGTCGACGGCCTCTCGTTCGCCATCGAGCCCGGCCACATCGTCGGCCTCATCGGCCCCAACGGCGCGGGCAAGACCTCCGCCATCGACGCGGTCACCGGATTCACCCGGCCGGCGTCCGGCAGCGTCAGCCTCGGCGGCCGGGACGTGACCGGCGTTTCGGTTCACCGACGCGCGCAGGCCGGGCTCAGCCGGTCCTTCCAGTCGCTGGAGCTCTTCGAGGACATGACCGTCCTGGACAACCTGTACGCCGCATGCGACCGTCCCGGCCCGGGGGCGTACCTCATGGACCTGGTACGCCCCGGAAGCCGTCCACTGCCCGCCCAAGTCCTGGTGGCTGTCCGGGAGTTCGGCCTCGAGGGCAGTCTCGAACGGCCGGTGGGCGACCTCTCGTACGGGGAGCGCCGGCTGCTGGCCATCGCCCGCGCGGTGGCGACGTCGCCGTCCGTACTCCTGCTCGACGAGCCCGCCGCCGGGCTGTCGGACGACGAGACCCGGGAACTGGCCCGTCTGGTCCGCAGACTCGCCGAGGACTGGGGCATGGGTGTGCTCCTCGTGGAGCACGACGTCGACATGGTCATGAGCGTCTGCGACCAGGTCGTCGTTCTCGACTTCGGACGCCGGATCAGTGTCGGCACTCCGGACGAGGTACGCCGCGATCCTGCCGTACGGGCGGCCTACCTGGGCGATCTGTCGCCGGAGGAAGCGGCCGGCGAGACCGTACCGGGGGCGGAGGGGGACCCGGTCAGCGCATAGTGCACCGCACAGAGCGCGGTGGGGGGGGGGGGGGGGGGGGGGGGCGGCCGGCCCCCCCCCCCCCCCCGGGGGGCCCCCCCCCCCCCCGCGCCGAGCGCCCCCGGCGCGGGGGGGGGCGCCGCCCCCCCCGCCCCCCC
>NZ_JBIAHS010000017.1:0-171124 GCF_042870755.1 Streptomyces sp. NPDC006365 | reverse complement strand
ACGCCGCGATCCTGCCGTCGGGGCGGCCTACGTGGGCGATCTGTCGCCGGTGGACGGGGCCGGCGAGCCCGTCCGGGGGGGGGTGGGGGCCCGGGTCAGCGCATCGGCCACCGCGCTCTCATGGGGGACCACTCACTCGGGCCGCAGATCGGCCACGTACGGCTGGTGCGCCAGCAGCCCGCCGTCCACGCACAGCGTCTGCCCGGTGATGAACGCCGCCTCGTCGGAGGCGAGGAAGACCACCGCCGCGGCGATGTCCTCCGGCCGCCCGAGGCGGGGCGTGAGGTGATGACGCAGCATCGTCGCGCGGATCCCCTCGTACGCCGGCCCCGTCTTGGCGTCCGTCACGATGAACCCCGGCGCGACGGCGTTGCAGCGCACGCCCTGCTTGCCGTGCTGGGTGGCGACGTACTGGGTCAGATTGATCAGCGCGGCCTTCGAGGCGCCGTACGCCGGATTGCGCAGGTCCCCGGAGAGCCCGGACCCGGACGTGGTGTTGATGACGCAGCCGCCGCCGCGCGCGACCATGTGCGGCACGGCGGCCTGGATCGCGACCATGGTGCCGCGCAGGTTGATCCGCATGGTGTCGTCCCAGACCGCCGGATCGGCCTGAGCCACCGCGAGATCCTGACGGGCGGCCAGATGGGTGGCCGCCGCGTTGTTGTGCAGAATGTCGAGACCGCCGTACGTCTCGACGGCCGCGTCCACCATGGCCCGTACGCTGTCGATGTCGCCGAGGTCGACCCGGACCGCGGTCGCCGAGCCTGAGGCGGACCGGATCTCCTCCGTCACGGCCTTGGCACCGTCGAGGTTCACATCGGCGACCACCGTGTGCGCGCCCTCGGCCGCCAGGCGGCGCGCGGTGGCAGCGCCGATGCCGGAGGCGGCTCCGGTCACAACGGCAATCTTCTCGTCCAGTCGTCCCATGGCCGAACCGCCCTTCTCAGTCGGTGAGTTCGCTGCCCACGACCGACACGAAGGAGACGCACTCCCCCGGTCCGCCGCCCAGGTTGTGGGTGAGGGCGAGCGAGCCTCCCTCGGCCAGTGTGCGCACCGTGCGTTCCGGCGGTGCCTCGCCGCGCAACTGGAGCCACGCCTCGAACATCATGCGCAGACCGGAGGCGCCGATGGGGTGGCCGAAAGCCTTCAGGCCGCCGTCCGGGTTCACCGGCAGGGCGCCGTCCAGGTCGAACTGCCCGCTGCTGACGTCCTTCCACGCCTGGCCCCGGTCGGAGAAGCCCAGGTCCTCCATGAGGACCAGTTCGGTGGGTGTGAAGCAGTCGTGGACCTCGGCGAGCGCGATCTCGGTGCGCGGGTCGCTGATGCCCGCCTGCCGGTATGCCTCCTGCGCGCACGCCACCACCTCGGGGAACGTGGTGAAGTCGTACTCCGGGTCGAGGAGGCCGTCCGCCGGGCCGGCGACGAAGGACAGGGCCTTCACGAAGATCGGCTTGTCCGTGTACTTGTACGCGTCCTCGGCGCGCACAACGATCGCGGCCGCCGAACCGTCGGAGACGCCCGAGCAGTCGAAGACCCCCAGCATGCCCGCGACGATGGGCGCCGAGCGGATGCGCTCCAGCGGCACCTCCTTGCGGAACTGCGCCCGGGGGTTGCGGGCGCCGTTGACGTGGTTCTTCCAGGCGATCCGGGTGATGACGTCCTTCATCTCCTCGTCCGACAGACCGTACTTGGCGGCGTAGGCCGGGGCGAGCAGGGAGAAGTTCGCGGGGGCGGTGATCTCGCCCCGGCTGTCGTCGCCGGCGCCCGGGACGGCGGTTCCCGAAAGCCCCGACATGCCGGAGTCCTTGAGCTTCTCGACGCCGACCGCCATCGCGACGTCGTACGCGCCGGAGGCGACGGCGTAGCAGGCATTGCGCAGGGCCTCGGAGCCGGTCGCGCACATGTTCTCCACGCGGGTGACCGGCTTGCAGGGCAGGCGGAGGGCCCGGCTCAGGGCCAGCCCGGACACCCCGGACGCCTGCGTGCCGAACCAGAACGCGTCGATGTCGTCGAGCGCGATACCGGCCGAGGTGACCGCCGCGCCCACCGCGTCCACCAGCAGATCGTCCGCCGACTTGGTCCAGTGCTCGCCGAACGGCGTGCAGCCCATGCCGACGATCGCGACCCGGTCCCGAATTCCGTGCGAGCTCATCCGCGTGTCTCCTCAGCCTCGCCCGTGTCAGCCTCGCCCGTGCGCACAGGCCGGGCCTTCCAGAAGTAGTTGTGAATGCCGGACGCGGTGACCGTGCGCCGGAAGGTCATCTCGACGCGGGCGCCGATGACGGCGTCGGCCTCGGTGGCATCGGTGAGCTGGCAGCGGAACCGGCCGCCGCCGTCGTAGTCGACGACCACGACGAGCATCGGCGGGCTGGGGGTGTACGCCAGCCGGTCCACCGTGAAGGTGGCCACCGTGCCGCGCACGTGCTCCATCGGCTCGTCGGTCATGGTGTCGACGCTCCGGCACGACACGCACACCCGGTCCGGCGGCAGATGCCGCGTGCCGCACTTCTCGCAGCGGGAGGCGACGAAGCCGTACTTCCAGCTGGTGCGGCGGTGTGCGGGCGGGGCGTAGGGCGGCTCGGGGTCCGGGCGGCGGGGCGGTTCGCGGTCGAGCAGGCCGCGCCAGGAGAGATAGGTGGCGTACGGCATCGGGGCGCTGCCCGCGGCGATCTGCGCGGCGACCGGGCGGGCGCTGCGGTGTGCCGGCAGCGCGTCGGTCGCACGCAGCAGCACGACGCCGGCGCCGTCGCCGAGTACGACGAGAGCGATGGTCTCACCGGGCCGGGCCCGGTCGAGGACGTCGGCGAGGAGCAGGCCGGGCTGGGCGGTGCCGGCGTTGCCGATCGCCCCGGTGAGGTCCGGGGTCACCGCCTCCGGCCGTACACCGGACGCGCGCCGGACGGTCGCGCAGGCCCGCGCGTGCAGGCCGGAGACCACGAAGTGGTCGATCGCGCCCTTGTCCAGGCCCGCCTGGTCGAGCGCGGCGCTCAGCGCCTTGTCCGCGAGGGACACGTAGATCTCCTCGGCGAAGCGCTCCTCCCAGACCCGGGAGGCGGGAGCGCCCGGCAGCCGCCAGCGGTCGAGGATCTCGTCGCTGACCGTGTCGTGGGCGAGCAGTTCCGCGATGACGGGTGCCCCGTTGCGGTGTCCGCCGAAGACGAACGCCGCCGCGCCGTCGCCGCCCGCGAGCTCGTCGCTGCCGCCGGGCAGACCGGTGCGCAGATCGGAGAGGACGGTGAGGGTCGGCACCGGGGAGCGGGCGGCGGTCACCAGCGCACCGAGGCCGGAGCGCACGGAGCCTGCCATGTCGGCGGCGAGCACGTGACTGTCGAGGCCGAGCGCGGCGTGGACGGCGGCAGCGTTCGTCTTATCCAGGTAGGCGGGTGCGGCGGTGGCGAGGAACAGCTGTGTGACACGGGCGCGGAGTCCGTCGCGGGCCAGTGCGCCGCGGGCCGCCTCGACGGCCATGGACGTGGTGTCCTCGTCGTAGCCCGCGACCGCCCGGGTGCCCTTACCGGCACGGGTGCCCAGTGCGTCAGCGACATCCGTCCGCGCGAGGCGGTGGTACGGCACGTATGCGCCATATGCGATCAGTCCGGCCATCAGCGTTCTCCGTGGGCGTCGGTTGGGGTGGTTGCGTTGGTTGCGTCCGTCGGCCGCTCGCCTTGCGGCCTCTCGAAGACCGCGGCCAGGCCCTGGCCTCCGCCGAGACACATGGTCTCCAGGCCGTAGTGGGCCTGGCGGCGGTCGAGTTCGCGCAGCAGGGTGGCGAGGATGCGGCCGCCAGTTGCGCCGACGGGGTGGCCAAGCGAGATGCCGGAGCCGTTGACGTTGAACCGTTCGAAGTCGGTCTCGGTGAGGGCCCATTCACGGGTGCAGGCAAGGACCTGGGCGGCGAAGGCCTCGTTGAGCTCGATCAGGTCGATGTCGGCGAGCTTCAGTCCGGCTCGCTCCAAGGCCCTGGCCGTCGCGGGCACCGGTCCGATGCCCATCGTCTCCGGCGGCACGCCCACGACGGCCCAGGAGACCAGGCGGCCCAGCGGGCGCAGGCCCAGTTCGGCGGCGCGCGCCGAATGGGTCACGATGCAGAGCGCGGCGCCGTCGTTCTGCCCGCTGGCGTTGCCCGCCGTGACGGTCGCCTCCGGGTCCTGGCGGCCGAGCACGGGGCGCAGCTTGGCGAGTTTCTCCAACGACGAGTCGGGGCGGGGATGTTCGTCGGTGTCGACGACCGTCTCGCCCTTCCGGGTCCGTACGGTCACGGGCACGATCTCGTCGGCGAACCGGCCCTCCCGCTGCGCCGCGACGGCCTTCTCGTGCGAGCGCAGGGCGAGCTGGTCCTGCTCCTCGCGCGGGATGGCGTACTCGCGCCGCAGGTTCTCGGCGGTCTCCATCATGCCGCCGGGGACCGGATGGTTGGCGCCGCCCGAGGTGACCCGGCCGCGGGCCAGTCGGTCGTGCAGCGTGGTGCCCGCTCCGCGTACGCCCCAGCGCACATCGGTGGTGTAGAACTCGGCCTGGCTCATGGACTCCACGCCACCCGCCAGGACGAGGTCACTCGCGCCCGTCTGCACCTGCATCGCCGCGGTGATGATCGCCTGCAGTCCCGAGCCGCAGCGTCGGTCGATCTGCAGTCCCGGCACCTCCACGGGCAGACCGGCGTCCAGGGCGGCCACACGGCCGATGGCCGGGGCCTCGCCGTTGGGGTAGCACTGGCCCAGCAGAACGTCGTCCACGGCGGCGGCCGGTACACCGGTGCGCTCCAGCACGGCGCGTACGACCGTGGCCGCGAGCTCGGCCGCCGTCACGTCGCGGAAGACGCCGCCGTAGCCGCCGACAGGGGTACGCACGGGTTCGCAGATCACCGCGTCACGCAGGAAGGCGGGCATCGAGCAGGCCTTTCATCAAGGGGAAGGTTCGTCACATGTACCGGCCGCCGGTCACCTCGACCACGGCCCCGGTGATGTAGCTCGCCATGTCGCAGGCGAGGAAGAGGACTACCTGGGCGACCTCAGCGGGTTCTCCGGCACGTCCCATGGGGATCTCGGCGAGCTTCGCGTCCCAGGCGGATTGGGGCATCGCCTCGGTCATCGCGGTGCGGATCAGGCCGGGCTGCACGGCGTTGACGCGGATCCCGGCCCGGGCGAGCTCCTTGGCGGAGGCCTTGGTGAGACCGACGAGTCCGGCCTTGGCAGCGCTGTAGTTCGTCTGCCCGAAGTTGCCGACCTTGCCGGAGATGGAGGAGATGTTGACGATGCTGCCGCCCTGACCGTGCGCGCCCATCGCCTCGGCGGCGTGCCGGGTGCCGTTCCAGGCACCTGTGAGGTGGACGTCGACGACGGCGCGGAAGTCGGCGAGGGCCATCTTGCGCAGGCTCGCGTCCCGCGTGATCCCGGCGTTGTTGACCATGACGCCGATCGGCCCGAAGACGTCGGCGCAGTGAGCGACGAGGGCGGCGACCTCGTCCTCGTCGGTGACGTCGCAGCGCAGCGAGGTGGCGGCCACGCCGTTCTTGACCAGACTCTCGGCGGCTTCCGCCGCGGCGTCCTCGTTGATGTCGCCGATGACGACGGATGCGCCTGCGCCGCCGAGGACGCCGGCGATCTCGAAACCGATGCCCTGCGCGCCACCGGTGATCACCGCGTTCCGGCCGTCCAGCAGTCCCATGTCAGCCCGCCTCCGGCTCGACCACTATTCCGCTAAAATAGATAACCTATTACGCTGAAAGAATCAACACGGCGAGGGGTCGGCCGAGCGAGGCCGGGCGAGGAGACGACGCAGGTGGACATCAGCTATCCCCCGGAGACCGAGGCGTTCCGCACCGAGATCAAGGGCTTCCTCGCCGAGGCGCTGCCGACGGACTGGAAGGGCATCGGCGCCCTCGACGAGGAGGCCGCCTGGGCCTTCGCCCGCGACTGGCGCCGACGGCTGGCCGAACGCGGCCACCTCTCCCTGACCTGGCCCGAGCAGTACGGCGGCCGCGGCCTGTCCAAACTCCACCAGCTGGTCCTGATGGAGGAACTGGCCCTGGCCGGCGTGCCGTTCGGGCTACCCCAGGACACGTTCGGCGTGAAGATGCTGGCGAACACGCTGCTGCGCTGGGGCACGGAGGAGCAGAAGAGCCGCTTCCTCCCGCGCATCCTCAGCGGCGAGGACACCTGGTGCCAGGGCTACTCGGAGCCGGACGCGGGCTCGGACCTCGCCTCCCTCACGACGCGCGCCGTACGGGATGGCGACGAGTGGGTGATCGACGGCCAGAAGGTGTGGACCTCCGGCGCCCACCACAGCGACTGGATCTTCGTCCTGGCCCGTACGAACCGCGACGCCTCCAAGCACCGCGGCATCTCCTTCCTCCTCGTCCCGCTCGACCAGCCCGGCATCGAGGTGCGCCCCTTCCGCATGATGAGCGGCCAGCTGCACTTCAACGAGGTCTTCTTCAACGGTGCCCGCACCCGTGCCGATCTCGTCGTCGGCGGCGTCGACAACGGCTGGACGGTCGCCCAGAGCCTGCTCGGGGTGGAGCGCGGGGAAGAGGCGGCCACCAACCCCATCCTGTTCCGGGCCGAGGTGGAGCGCCTGGTCGAACTCGCGCGCCAGTACGGCAAGGACCAGGACCCGGTCATCAGGCAGCGGATCGCCTGGTGCTGGTCCAAGGTCGAGATCATGCGCTACCTCGGCTACCGCATCCTCACCGGCTGGCTCAAGGGCGCCGAGCCGGGCCCCGAGTCGTCGATCGCCAAGCTGTACTGGAGCGAGTACCACACGAAGGTCACCGACCTGGCGATGGACATCATGGGCCTGCACGGGCAGGTGCCGGAGGGACGGCCGCCCCTGCGTACGTACCGCACGGACGACCCCGGTGCCGCCAACTCCTCGGCGTCCTGGTCGACGACGTACCTGATCGCCCGTTCCGGCACGATCTACGCGGGGACGTCACAGGTGCAGCGGAACATCCTCGCGGAGAAGGTGCTGGGGCTGCCGCGGGAGCCCAGACCCTAGGATTCCGAACGGCTCCCGAACGTCCCGAGCTCCGGGACCGGGCGCGGGCCGGTGCCCGGTCGCCAGCCCGCGTCGAGTTTGCGCAGGCCCACTCCGTCCGGCGCCCAGATGTGGCAGCTGTTCAGCACTCCGGCAGTGGAGCGCGGGCCGACGGACGGCCCGCCGGCGTCACGACGGCGCGCGCCCGCCGAGATTGCCGCCTGCACGACTGCGGGGCCGAGCGCGCGGGCCAGCTCGTACAGGTGCGTGCAGCCCGACACACCACGGAACCGCTCCTGGATCGCCCGGTTGTAGCCGGCGGCGACACTGAGCCCGACCAGGCCGTCGAACACCGGGGAGATCAGCGGGCACTCGGCGTGCGGGAAGTCCCGCATGTCCGCGTGGGCGGCCACGATCACCATGTCCGCGAGGCGGATGCGCACCGCGAGCACCATGCGGTGGACGACGCCGGCCGACGGCTCCGCCCAGGCGCGCTCGTCGCACAGCTCCGCCTCGACCGAGATCTCGTCGCCGTCCTCCTCGTGGGCCGTGACGGTGATCGTGCGCTGGTGCAGCGGGAGTTCGGCACGCTTCACGACGTCGCCTCCGCAGACTCCGGTGTGGACTCGCCCAGGCCCGCGAACTCCGCCTGACGGCGTTCGATGAAGCTGCGGACGCCCTCGCGGTAGTCCGGGGCACGTTTTGCCGTGGCCAGCAGCGCGGCCGCATCGTCGCGGCTCTCGGTGAAGCTCCGCGCCTGGTCGTCGGCGAGCTGGCGCTTGATGAGGGACATCGCATACGGACTGGCCGAGCGCGCCAGTTCCGTCGCGTACGCCATCGCCGTCGGGAGCAGTTCCTCCGGCTCGACCAGGCGGTTGACCAGCCCCATGGCCAGCGCCTCCGTCCCGGTGATCCGTCGCGAGGACAGCAGCAGGTCGCTGGCGTTGCCGTATCCGACGAGCCGGGGCAGGATCCAGGACACCCCGTCCTCGGCCACCAGACCGCGTGCACTGAAGGCGGCGGCGAACTTGGCGTGGGGGACGGCGAACCGCACGTCGCACATCAGCGCCTGGTTGAACCCGATGCCCGCGCAGGCCCCGTTGACGGCTGCCACGACGGGCTTCGGGAAGGACATGGGCCGGGTGCGCGGCGGCAGTTGGCCGGTCGGCCACGGGCGGGCGCCGGACGACGCCCCGTCGAGCACGCTCATGTCCATTCCGGGGCAGAAACTGCGTCCGGCGCCGGTGAGCACCACGGCCCGCACCCGTGAATCCGCCTCTGCGCGGTCGAACAGCTCGTTGTAGAGCAGCTCCATCTCCAGGGTCCAGGCGTTGTGCCGCTCGGGCCGGTTCAGGGTGAGCAGCATGACCCCGTCGTCGGTCAGCTCCGTGAGGATCACCGGGGTCGAATTCTCGGTCATGGAGGTCATCGAGGTCACTCCCACGAGGCCCGTCGCTTATAGATAGATGAATCATCTATATACCAGGCGAACACCCGACACCAGACACACCGCAGCACGCCCTGCCACGCCACAACCGGAATCCGATCTTCCTCCCCTTGACCTGGTAGCCTCGATTGAACTAAGAAGATTCATTTTCCTATATCTCGTGAAACCCGGACAGGGCAGATCACCAGCGAGGAGAGTCCACCGTGGCTGAGCCAGCCCGCGCAGCAGAAACGCCGACCGTGCCCGTCCCGGCCCGCGGCCGTGTCGGACGCCAGGTGCGCGTACCGAAGACCGCCGAACTGGTCGCCGGACACCTGCGCCGTCAGATCGTACGGGGCGAGCTGAAGCCGGGTGACGCCCTGCCGCCCGAGTCGGGGCTGATGGAGCAGTTCGGCATCTCACGGCCGACTCTGCGTGAGGCGTTCCGCGTCCTGGAGTCCGAGTCCTTGATCATGGTGCGCCGCGGAGCGCACGGCGGCGCCCGGGTGAGCGCGCCCGACGCCGATGTCGCCGCCCGTTTCGCCGGCCTGATCCTGGAGTACCGCGGAGCCACGCTGGGCGACCTGTACCGCGCGGCGGCCCTCATCGAGCCGCCCTGCGTCCGCCAGCTCGCAACCAAGCACACGGCGGACGACATCAAGCGGCTGCGCGACGCGGTGGCCGCCGAGAAGGCCGTCCTGGACGACCCACTCTCCCTCGTCGACGCACAGGACGCCTTCCACGCCCTACTGCCGGAACTCACTGGCAACCAGACCCTGATCCTGCTGTGCGGCATGCTGCGCAACATCATCGACCGGGCCAACGCCTCGTACACCGCGGCCGCCACCGACCGCGCGGCCCAGAAGACGCAGGCCCTCAAGGGCCACCGGGCCCACGTGCGACTGGTCGGCCTGATCGAGTCCGGCAAGGCGGACGAGGCCGAAAAGCTGTGGCAGCGCCACATCAACGCCGCCGACGACGTCGTGAACGCGGCCGGGCCCAAGACGGTGCTGGAGCTCATCGACTGACCCCGGGACCAGCACCCGGCGAACCGTCCGGCCATCACCTCTTGCGCCCTTTAAACAGTTAGATAATTATAGGAGGCGTACTGAATAGATAGCTCAGGGGTCCGGAGGCGACGGCCATGGCCGAACAGCGCAAGCGCATCTTCGACTGCGACCAGCACATGTACGAGGAGCGGGACTCCTTCACCCGCTATCTGCCGAAGGAATTCCTCGGCCAGGCAGTGGCCCCGGTGACGCTGCCGGACGGCCGCGAGGTCATCCTCGCCGGAGACCGGATCGTCGTCTGTCTGGAGCCGGAGTTCGGGCAGGTGTACCGGCCCGGCTCACTCAAGGAGATGCTCAAGGCGATGGCCTCGGGCAACCCCGAGGAGACGTACCAGTTCGAGCCGATGCACGAGGCGTACCAGAACCGCGAGGCCCGACTGCGGATCATGGACGAGCAGGGCCTCGACCAGACGATCATGTATCCGGGCGGCTGGGCACTGGTCGCCGAGGAGTATGTGAGCGGCGTCGAGCCGCTCTACGCCAACTACCACTCGTTCAACCGCTATATGAACGAGGTGTGGGGCTTCAACCACCAGGGCCGTATCTACGCCCCCGCTCTGCTGTCCCTGCGCGACCTGGACCACGCGATCAAGGAGCTGGAGTACGTCCTCGAGCAGGGCGCCCGCTTCATCATGCTGCCGACCGGGCCGCAGTACGGCCGCTCACCGGGCGACCCGTACTTCGACCCGTTCTGGAAGCTGGTCAACGAGGCCAAGGCCAGCGTCTGCTTCCACATCAGCGAGTTCTACTACAACTCGCACGTCGCCCCGGCGTGGGGCCACGACCCGAGCCCGATCCACTTCCGGATGTCCGCCTGGCAGTGGATGAACAGCTACGGCCAGCGCCCGATCGAGGAGACGCTCTCCGCGCTGATCTTCGACAACCTCTTCGGACGTTTCCCCGACATCAACGTCCTGGTCTCCGAGTTCGGGGCCGAGTGGGTGCCGCACTTCGTCCGCCACATGGACAAGAGCCGCGGCATGGGCCGCAACGGGCCGTGGATCGGCGGGCAGTTGGACGAGCGGCCCAGCCAGGTCTTCCGCAAGCACATCCGCGTGGTGCCCTACCCCGAGGACGACATCGTCGGCCTGGTGAAGCGCCTCGGCTACCACGAGTCCCTGGTGATGGGCTCGGACTTCCCCCACGCGGAGGGCATCGCCAACCCGGCCGACTACCGCAAGCTCATCTCGGAGCTCGACGAGTCGGTGCAGGACGACATCATGTACAACAACGCTCAGCAGCTGATCAGCCGCTGAGCGACGGAGATTTGAGCAGCGGGCCCGGTCCCCACGGGGGTACCGGGCCCGCTTGTCAGTCGGTGAGATCGGCCGCCAGGTTGGCGAGGTTCGTCAGCAGCGCCGTGCCGCGCCGCGAGTGGTCGTAGCCCGCGAGCGGGTAGCCGTTGCTCAGACAGGCGAAGGACAGGCCGGTCTCCGGGTCCATGAAGCCGAGTTGGTACGCCGCTCCGGCACTGCCGAAGAGGGCGGGCGAGCCGGTGGACGGCAGGTTGCTGCCCGCGTCCGGGCCGGCCACCGTGACGAAGAGCCCCATGCTGCTCCGCCGGGTGCTGCCGCCCCCGTAGATCTGCTCCCCGTACGGACGGTCGGTCAGCCGAATTCGCCTTCCCTCTGCCACCGCTTCCGGCTTCCACAGGCCCGAGTGCTCCAGCGCCTGGAAGTACAGCGCGACGTCGGCGGCGGTGGCGACCAGCGCATGGCTGGGCTCCCCCGCGGCCAGGACGCGCGGGTCGGACAGATACCAGGGGCCCCAGGGATCGGCCTCCTGGTCGTCACTGGTGCGGTCGGTGGCGGTCATCGGGGCGATGGTGCCGGGCTGCCGGTCCGCCGGGACGCCGAGTTCGATCGAGGCGAGGCCCAGCGGCCGGGCGATCCGCTCGTGCAGGTAGTCGGCGAAGACCAGGCCCGTACGCCGCTCGACGATCTCGGCGACCAGCCAGGCCGCCGAGGTGAGGTGGAACTGGAAGCGGCTGCCCGGCGGGTAGTCGAGCCGCCAGCGGCCGAAGGCGGCGAGCCGTTGCTCGCGGTCCAGCATCTTCGGGTACCCGAGCGGTGCGAAGGGGAAGCCGGCGGTGTGCGTGAGCACCTGCTCGACCGTCACCATCTCCTTCCCATTCGGGGCGAACTCCGGGATGATCTCGGCGACTTGCTCGCTCACGTCCAGGAGCCCCTCACCGATCAGCTTCCAGACCACGCCCGCGACGATCGACCGTCCGACGGACTGCAGGACGTACCGTGTGTCGGTGCCTGCGTCGCCCCAGGTCTCGAAGGCCACCAGCCGGCCACCCCGGGCCACGGCCACCTGCGCCGAGGGCAGTGGACCGTGGTCGACCTCCAGGCGGATCCGGCGCAGGAGTACGTCCAGCCGATGCGGGTCGACGCCCACGGTCTTAGGGCCGACGACCGAGTGATCAAGCACCACTTGTTCCTCCTTGGCACGGCTCACGCAGACGCCGGCGTACGACCTTGCCATTCGCGTTGCGCGGCAGGTCGTCCACGAACCACCAGCGGACGGGGACCTTGAACCCGGACAGCCGGGTGCGGGCGTAGCTCCTGAGCTCCGCCGGCTGCGGCGGTGCGTCGGGGTCGGCGGGCACGACGAAGGCGACGACGGTCTGGCCGAGCCGTTCGTCCGGCGCGCCCGTGACCGCCACGTCCGCGACGCCGGGATGCGCGGCGAGAACCGTCTCCACCTCCAGCGGGTGGACGTTCTCGCCCCCGCGAATGATCATGTCGCTTCGCCGACCGGACAGATAGAGGTAGCCGTCCTCGGCCACCCGGCCCAGGTCCCCGCTGTGCAGCCAGCCGTCCGCGTCCACCCGGAACAGGTGGCCGGCGCGGGCGTGGATCTCGCCGATCCCTTCCGGACCGGGGTCGTGAACTCTGAGCTCGACGCCGGGGGCGGCCCGTCCCACGGATCGCAGCAGCTCGGTGCGCCCGGCGACCGCCTCACGATGGTCCTCGGGCGTGAGCACGCTGATCGGTGAACCTTCCGTCTGTCCGAACATGTTGAGCATCCGGACGCCGGGCATGGCCTCGTACGTCCGCCGCAGCGTGCCGGGGCGGATGGGGGCGCCGCCGTACTGGAGGACCCGCAGCGCTTCGTGACGTGCTTGTCCGGCCGCGAACAGCGTCTCCAGCATCGCCGGGACCATGCTGGTGTGCGTGGTGCCGAGGTCCCGCAGCACGGCCCAGCCCTCGACGGTGAAGCGGGGCAGTCCGGTGATCAGCGCGCCGGCGGCGAGGGCGACGGCGATGTTGCCGAGGCCCGCGATGTGGTGGAAGGGTGCGCTGCCGCCGTAGAAGCTCTCGGGGTCGAGCCCGCACAGCTCGCCGTTGACGCGGGCGCGGGCGGCCAGTCGCCGCTGCGTCATGGGGACGGGTTTGGGCAGGCCCGTGGTCCCGGAGGTGTGCAGAACGGACGCGAGGTCATCCGGCGCCCCCGCCCATGCCCTTGCGTTCGGCCTGAGTTCGGGTACGAGCACCGCGCGGCGTCCCGACAGCCGGGCCACTTGGTCACTCAGGTCGGCGAACTCCGGCTGTGCCAGGAGGACTTGGGAGCCCGTCGCCTGGACCACCGTGGCGATCTCGTACGGGGTCATCCGGACGCCGAGCGGGGCCAGCGGGTGGCCGGATCCGGCGCCGCCGATCACCAGGGCGAGCGCGTCGGCGGAGGTGGCGACCAGCGCGGGCACCGGTGCGCCGGGGGCGAGGCCGAGCGTGTCCAGCCAGTCGGCCGCGCCGCCCGCCCGGTCGAGGAGTTCGCGGCCGGTCCAGGTGAGGTCGCCGAAGCGGACGGCGGGGCGGGCATGATCGTAGGCACGGCTCACCATGGCGGTCCAGGTGGGTACCGTCACGGAGTCTTGCGCGACGGTGGGTGCGGTCACGGAGTCTTGCGCGCCGCCCACCGGCTCAGGACTCCAGGCGGGCCGCCGCGGTGCCGGTGACCACCTCGACGCCGTCCTGGTTGACGGTGCGCAGGGAGAAGTGGGCTACCGGGCCCGCCGGTGTGTCCTCGATCGACTCGACGGTGGCCGTGGCGGTCAGGGTGTCGCCAGGCCAGACCTGGGCCTTGAAGCGCACACCGAAGCGCAGCAACGCCTCGGGGCCGACCCAGTCGGTGAGGACCCGCCCGGTCATGCCCATCGTCAGCATGCCGTGCGCGAACACGCCGGGGTAACCGGCCGCCTCGACGGCGAACTTCTCGTCGGTGTGCAGGGGGTTGTAGTCGCCGGAGGCGCCCGCGTACTGCACGATCCGGGTGCGCTTGAGGTCGTCGACCAGCACGCTCTCGCGGGTCTCGCCGACCTTGACGTCGCCGACGCTCAGGCTGCTCATCGAGCGTCCTCCTTGCGGGTTGCGGGGCCCTCGGGCACAACCGCGACGGTCTTGGCGCTGACGACCGGTTCGCCGTCGGCGTCCCGGTACTCGGTGATGCGCTCGCTGAACAGCAGGCGGCCGGTACGGCCCTGCTTCTCCCAGCTGCGTCCGGGGACGGAGTGCGCGTACAGCGTCTCGCCGGCGCGCACCGGGCGGTGGTACTCGAAGTGCTGCTCGGCGTGCAGTCCTCCGGCGCCCTCGAGCATCACCCCGGGGCCGAGTCCGGACCCGAACCACTCCTCGTCCGGCTTGGGCCGCAGGTGGTAGTCGGGGTCGTACTGGGCGCCGGCCATGGTGAAGGTGGGCGGCGCGAGCGCGCTCTCACCGTGGTACGCCGGGTTCTCGTCGCCGATGGCGCGGGCGAACATCATGATGTGCCCGGCCTCGACGGGGAACGGCTGCCCTGTCATCGTCCAGTCTCCTCAGTCGGTACGGCAGATCAGTACGGCAGGAAAGCGTCGCGGGTGGCCTCGTCGGGGTCGAAGCCGGGCGGCAGGCCCTCGAACTTCGGCTCCCGCTTCTCCGTGAAGCTCGCCACCCCTTCACGGAAGTCCGGCGAGCCCGCGAAGAACTCCATGGCGGAGTAGGAACGGGCGAGGGCGTCGGTGAAGGTCCGGTCGAGGTCGCCGTACACCTGGTGGCGTACGACGGCCATGGCGCGCGGGGAGCAGTTGCGGGCGATGTCCCGGGCGTAGGCGCGTGCGGCGTCGAGCAGGTCCTCCGGTTCGACGACGCGGCTGACGAGGCCGAGGTCCTTCGCCTCGTCGGCGTCGAAGACCCGGCCGGACAGCAGCAGGTCGAGGGCGTTCTCCAGGCCGATGACGCGCGGCAGGACGTACGGCATGTTGTACTCGCCGGCCAGCCCGCGGCGGGTGAAGGCCGTGGTGAAGCGCGCCCCGCGGGCGGCGAAGCGGACGTCGCAGATAAGAGCCTGGACCAGGCCGATGCCCGCGCAGGCGCCGTTGACGGCGGCGATCATGGGCTTCGGCATGTTCCGCTTGCTGTACATGGGGACGCGGGCCTGGAGGTTGAGGGACTCGCCCGGCTGTGAGTTCTGCTCCAGCCGCTGCATGTCCATCCCGGGGCAGAAGGCCTTGCCGGCCCCGGTGATGACCACGACACGGACGGCCGGGTCGCTCGCGGCCTCGTCCAGGAGGGCGAAGAAGCGGCACTCCATGGGGAGGCTCCAGGCGTTCTTGCGCTCGGGCCGGTTGAGGGTGACGGTGGCGACGCCGTCCTCGTCGACCTCGTACAGCACCAGGTCCTGGGCCGCCTCCTGGGACTCCTCGGTCATCACGTCACTCCTCGGTCAGCGGTTGGATCGGGTCGGTGGGGTCGATCAAGTCGATGGGGTCGCCGACGCCCGGCCGCTCCCCGGAGATGGTCACCACCACCTGCCCCCGGGCGCAGATGCGTCCATCGGTCATCACGTCGACGTCGGCGAAGTGCACCCTGCGGCCCCGCCTGACGCAGCGTGCGTAGGCGACGGCCTCCCGGCCCCGGGCGGGCGCGAGGTACTGCACCGACATCGACACGGTGCTGAGCAGACTTCCCTTCGCGAAGTCGTGTCCGGCGATCACCGCTCCCGCGCCCGCGGTGTCGATGAGCGCCGAGATCACTCCGCCGTGGAAGACGCCTTCGTGGGCGGAGAGGGCCTCGGCGTACGGAAGCACCATTTCGACGCCGTCCGGGTCCCAGCGGACCACCCGCATACCGCTGCTGCGGTTGAACTTGACCCCGCGCTCCCATCGGGCCCGGAACCACTCGCGGCGTTCGCGCTGCTCCTGGTCGGTGAGGGTCCTCGCCGCGACGGTCATCCGCACGCCCTCCGCCTCTCGACCTGTCGGCCGATCGATATAGTTACATGATTTGGCTAGTTCAAGCAATCATACGACAGACCGAACGCGTATGTATTATTTATCTAACTCATTCATCGGCTTTGCTTGCGTAGAGGGAGGGCCTCAGATGCCGTCGACCGCCCTGGCCGGGATCCGCGTCCTCGATCTGTCCCGCATCCTCGCGGCACCCCTGGCCACCCAGATGCTGGCCGATCTGGGCGCCGAGGTGATCAAGATCGAGCGGCCCGGCACGGGCGACGACTCACGGACGTACGGCCCGCCCTTCGCCGACGGCCCCGAGGGCGCGAGGACCGACACCGCCGCCTTCTACCTCTCCTGCAACCGCAACAAGCAGTCGGTCACCGTCAACCACGCCACCGCGGAGGGCCAGGAGTTGATCCGCGCCCTCGCCGCCCGGTCGGACGTCCTGGTCGAGAACTTCCGCGCGGGGACGCTGGCGAAGTACGGGCTCGACCACGAGAGCCTGCGGGAGCTCAACCCTCGCCTGGTCTACCTCTCCGTGACGGGCTTCGGACAGTCCGGGCCCTATGCGCAGCGCCCCGGATACGACGGCATCTTCCAGGCCATGTCCGGGATGATGAGCGTCTCCGGACACCCCGACGAGCCGATGAAGGTCGGGGTCAGCATGGTCGACATCCTCACGGGTCTGTACGCCTCCACGGCCGTCCTCGCGGCCCTGCGGCACCGGGACGCCACCGGCGAGGGCCAGTTCATCGACCTGTCCCTGCTGGACTGCGGGCTGGCCTCGCTGTCGCACTTCGCGATGAACTACCTGATCTCCGGGGAAGTTCCGCAGCGGCGGGGCAACGGCGGTTACGGCGGGATCCCCTCTCAGGCCTTCATGTGCAGCGACAAGCCGCTCTTCCTCGTGGCGGGCAACGACAAGCAGTTCGCCGCGTTCTGCGCGGCGGCCGGCCGCACTGAACTGCTCCACGACCCGCGGTTCGCCACGACCTCCGCCCGGATCACCCACCGTGAGGAGATCCTGCCGGTGCTGGAGGCGATCCTGCGCACCCGCACCAGGGACGAATGGCTGGCTGTGCTCGACGCGTACGACGTCCCTGCCGGACCGTTCAACGAGATGCCCGAAGTCTTCGCCGACCCTCAGATCCAGCACCGCGAGATGCTGGTCGAGGTCGAGGACCCGGCGTCGGGCCGGCTGCCGTTGCTCGCCAATCCGATCCGGTTCGCGGCGACGCCGGTCGAGGGGTACGCCACGCCGCCTGCGCTGGGCGAGCATACGGCCGAAATTCTGGGCAGGCTGGCCGGGGTGACGGAGGACCAGCTCTTGGAACTGCGGGGGCGGGGCGTCGTGTGAGGTGAGTTGGTGGGTGCGCGTGGGAGGTCTTTCGCCCCCCTCACCGAGTCATCCGATCAGCGTCCGCCCACCCTCCAGCATCAGCGTCGCCCCGGTCAGGTAGGCCATGTCGTCGCTGACCAGCGCGGCCACCGCCCGGCCGATGTCAGCCTCCGGGTCCCCCATCCGCCCCAGCGGAATCCCGGCCAGCACGTGCTCGGCCTTCTCCGGATGGGCGGCGAAGTACGCCTCCGCGGCCGGGCTCAGTGCGGCCGGGCAGACGACGTTCACGCGAATCCCGTACGTGCCCCACTCCCGTGCGGCGACCCGCGTCAGCCCGCGGATGGCCTCCTTGGCCATCGCGTATGCCGCGAAGGTCGCCTCGCCCTGCACCGCGGCCGAGGAGCCGAGGTTCACGACGCTGCCGCGGCTCGCCTTCAGATGGGGCAGGGCGGCCTGCATCGCGTGGAACGTCGCCAACGGGCCGCTGCGGTAGGTGAGTTCGACGTCGTCGTACGACGTCTGCTCAAGCCGGCGCTGCACCGAGCTCTGCGCGTTGTTGACGAGGACGTCAAGGCTGCCGAACTCCCGTACCGTCTCGGCCACCATGCGGTCGACGTCGCCGCGCTCGCCCACGTCCCCGACCACGGTGTGCACCCGCCCGCCGCGCTCGGCGATCATGACGGCGGTGTCCTTCAGCTTGCCCTCGGTACGGCCGGTGATCACCACGGGCGCTCCCTCCGCAGCCAGCGCGAGCGCGATACCGCGGCCCACACCCTGACCGCCGCCGGTGACGAGAGCCGTCTTCCCGGCCAGCCGTGTGCCTCGCTCCATCACGTCTCCATCTCGTTCTTCCAGAAGGCCGCCCAGGTGGGAAAGGCGTCGGGCAGCGCCGGTTGTCCGGCTCCCTCCCAGCCTTCGAATCCCACCGCCTGGGGGCGCTCGGTCACATCGGCCGCGTACCAGTGCTGCTCGCGGCGCCGGGAGAAGTACCACTCGCCGTCCACGCGCGCGTAGTCGTCGAGGTAGCGGATGGCCATGACGATCCACCGCTCCCCCACCTCGTGCTCGGCACGGCAGTAGACGGAGCCGGTGGCGGTGTCGCGGCCGGTGAACTCGATCCGGTGACCGCAGATCTGGTGGATGGACCGGTGGAATCCGCGGACGAGGGGTTCGATGTACGACCGCAGCGCCTCCCGCCCCCGGCCGCGGCGGCCCATGTCCACATCGGGCCGGAAACAGCCGGCCCAGGCGTCGAGGTCGCGGGCGTCCACGGCCAGCGCGTACCGGATGGGGAGTTGCTGGATCGCCAGGTGCGACTCGATGCGGTCGAGGCGATCTTCAAGTGACGTCGGCGGCGTCAGCGGCGTCACGGGCGCGGCTCCCTGGGGAGACCGAGGACCTGCTCCCCGATGATGTTCCGCTGGATCTCGCTCGACCCGCCGTAGATCGTCTCCGCCAGGGAGAGCAGGAACGAGCGCTGGCGGGTGTCCAGGCCGTAGTCCTCACCGACGATTTGGCCGGCGGGTCCGGCCAGTTCCATGGCCAGGTGCCCGAGTTGCTGGTGACGTGTCGAGGCGTACAGCTTCGCGGTGGTGGCCTGCGCGCCGGGCGTGCGGCCCGCGGTCAGTTCGGCGATGGTGCGCAGGTTGGTGGTGCGCATGATGCGTACGGAGATCCAGGCGTCCACGATCCGGCAGCGCAGCATGGGGTCGTCGAGCGCGCCCCGTTCCCGGGCCAGGTCGATCAGCGCCTCCGCCTCCCGTTCGAAGGTGAGCTGCTGCGGCAGCAGCGTGGTGCCGCGCTCGATGCCGAGCGTCGCCATCGCCGTGCGCCAGCCCTGGCCGGCCTCGCCCACGACCATGTCCGCGCCCGTGCGCGCGTCGGTGAAGAAGACCTCGGCGAACTCGTCCTGGCCGGCGAGGTTGCGGATGGGCCGGATCTCCACGCCCGGTTGGTCGGCGGGCACGAGCAGCATCGTCAGTCCCTTGTGCCGCCGGGAGTCCGGGTCGGTGCGCGTCAGGACGTACAGCCAGTCGGCGTACATGCCGAAGGAAGTCCACACTTTCTGCCCGTTGACCACCCATTCGTCGCCATCGCGCTCGGCTCTGGTGCGTACGGAGGCCAGGTCGGAGCCGGCGCCGGGTTCGCTGAAGCCCTGGCCCCACAATTCCTCGACGGTCAGGATCGGCGGCAGGAAGCGCTTCCTCTGCTCCTCGCTGCCCATCTTGAGGATCATCGGTCCGAGCAGGTCGAGGGCGTTGGTGGTGGCCCGGTAAGGGGCGTTGGCACGCGCGTACTCGTACTCGAAGACGATCTCCTCGATGAGTCCGAGCCCCCTGCCCCCGTATTCCTTCGGCCAGCCGACGCCCAGCCAGTTCCCGGCCGACAGCTCACGGTCCCAGGCGAGACGCACCTCCCAGGCCGTCCCGTCGGTGGGGCCGCCCACGCCCCGGTGCTCGGCGAACTCCCCCACGAGGTGGTCCGCCAGCCAGTCCCGCAGCTCGTCGCGGAAGTCACGCACCGCGGGCCCGAAGTCCAGCTCCATTCCAGCTCCTTTGCCGATGGTCAGATGCCGGTGATCAGATGCCGAGCCGGGTGGCGAGCAGCTCCCGGTGGTACGACGGCGTGCCGAGCAGTACCTCGGAGCTCTTGGCCCGCTTCAGATAGAGGTGGGCAGGGTGCTCCCAGGTGAAGCCGATTCCGCCATGGACCTGGATGTTGTCCCCGGCGACCTTGGTGAACGCCTCCGAGCAGAAGGCCTGGGCCAGGGCCGCCGAGACGGCGATCTCCGTCTCGTCGCCTGCGTCCAGCGCCCACAGTCCGCCGTACGCGGCCGAGCGGGCGGACTCGATCTCGACCAGCATGTCGGCGCACTTGTGCTTGATGCCCTGGAACGAGCCGATGGGCCGCCCGTACTGCTCGCGAATCCCGGCGTACTCCACCGCTGCGTCCAGGGCTGCCGCGGCTCCGCCGACCTGTTCGGCGGCCAGTAGGACGGAGGCCGTGGCGAGGGTGCGTTCGAGGACCGGCCACGCCGCGCCCTCGGTGCCGAGCAGGCGGGCGGGGGTGTCCGTGAACTCCACGCGGGCCTGCTTGCGGGTCTCGTCGAGGGTGGGAAGGGGGGTGCGGGTGAGACCCGGTGCGCCGGGGTCGACCGCGAAGAGGCTGATGCCGGAGAGGGTGCGGGCGGCTACCAGGAACAGGTCGGCGACGTGTCCGTCGGGGACGTAGGTCTTCGCGCCGGTCAGCTGCCACCCGGCCCCACCTGCCGTCCCGCCCGCCGTCTCGCGTGCGGTGAGCCGGATGCCCTGCTCGTCCCAGCGGCCGCCGGCCTCGGTGAGCGCCAGCGTGGCCACACTCTCTCCCGACGCGATGCCCGGCAGCAGCTCACTTCGGGCCTGCTCGTCGGCGCAGCGCAGCAGCGCCTCGGCGGCCAGGGCGACGGTGGCGAAATACGGCGCGCACAGCAGCGCGCGGCCCGCCTCCTCGAAGACGACGCCGAGGTCGACGTAGCCGAAACCGGAACCGCCGTACTCCTCCGGTACGGCGAGTCCCTGCAGGCCGAGTTCCGCGCCCATCCGCCGCCACACGGCGCGGTCGTAGCCGCACGGATCGGCGGCCAGGCGGCGTACGTCCGCCTCGCCGGAGTATTTGGTGAGGAAGGACCGTACGACCTTGCGCAGTTCGTCCTGTTCCTCGCTGAAGGTGAGATCCATGTTGCCCGTCCTTCCGCGATACAGTTAGATAATTATAGTATCCGCACTGAATACACCAGGAGCGCGGCGTGACGGATCTCTACGACCAGTTCACGAGCCTGACCTTCGAGCGGCCGGCGCCCGGCGTGCTCCGTATCGTGCTCGACGCCCCGAACCTCAATGCCGTGGATCCTCGGATGCACGGTGAGCTGGCCGACATCTGGCCGGTCGTCGACCGGGACGAGCAGACCCGTGCCGTGCTGTTCCAGGGGGCGGGAAAGGCGTTCTCGGCCGGCGGGACCTTCGACTCGATCGAGGCCCTGATCGAGGACCACGGGGTGCGTGCCCGGGTGATGCGCGAGGCACGGGACATGGTGTACGGGGTGATCAACTGCTCCAAGCCGGTGGTCTCCGCTATCCACGGGCCGGCCGTCGGCGCGGGGCTGGTCATCGGCATGCTGGCGGACATCTCCATCGCCGCCCGCACCGCGAAGATCGTCGACGGCCACACCCGCCTCGGCGTCGCGGCCGGTGACCACGCCGCCATCTGCTGGCCCCTGCTGTGCGGTATGGCCAAGGCCAAGTACTACCTGCTGACCTGCGAGGTGCTCACCGGCGAGGAGGCGGAGCGGATCGGCCTTGTGTCGAAGTGCGTGGACGACGAGGACGTGCACGCCGAGGGTCTGCGGGTGGCGACGGCCCTCGCCGCCGGGCCCGCCAGTGCCATCAGCTGGACCAAGCGGTCCCTCAACCACTGGTACCGCACCGCCCAGCCGATCTTCGAGGCCTCGCTGGGCCTTGAGTTCTTCGGGTTCGCGGGACACGAGGTCGTCGAAGGGCTGGCCGCCCACCGCGAGAAGCGTGCCCCGGACTTCGAGGGCGTGGGCGACAAGCACCCGCTCGATCTCTGACAGCAGGTCCCTGGTTCCGCTGATTCCGTACGGAGAGGATTCCACCATGGCGTCGGAGCACACCACCACCGCCGAAGTCGCCCCGCTGGTGCAGGGGTTGACGTACGAGGACATGCCTGTGGGGCTGGTCTTCCGGACCGCCCGCCGCACCGTCACCGAGACCGATCTGGTCAACTTCATCACCTGGGGCGGCTTCACCGAGCCGCTGTTCTGGGACGCCTCGCACGCCGCGGAGGGCGGCTACACCGGCCGACTGGTCCCGGGAGGGCTGACCTACTGCCTCGCCGAAGGACTCGTCCTGCAGACGAACGTGCTGCACGGCACGGGCCTCGCCTTCCTGCACATGGACCTGACCGTGCGGGGACCGGTGTACGTCGGCGACACGGTCTATGCCGTTGTCGAGACCACGGGCTCCCGCCCGTCGAGCAAGCCCGGCCGGGGCGTGGTGACGAGCCGGATCACCGTGCGCAACCAGCGGGACGAGGACGTGCTCGTCTACAACCCGGTGCGGCTGATACGGGGCAAGGACTACGGCAAGGACGACAGCGAGGAGTAGGGCAGGGAGTGGGGCCAGAACCAGGGCCAGGACTACGGGGCTCCGAGCCGCTGATCCCTGGAAACGGCCGGCACCAGGGTCAGCCCGGGACCTCCGCCGGGTGCGGCGGCATCGGCGAACGCTCCGCCGTGCACCCAGTCGGACGGCATCGGGGGGCGCGGCGGGGGCTCGTGATCCGGGACGGCCATCGAGTACAGGCGGGTGTAGCGGAACTTCGCCTCCAGGTTGTCGAGGACCGACCAGTACTCGTAGCCGCACACGTCCACCCCGGCAGCAACGAGTCCCGCCAGCCAGGACAGCCTGGCGCGCAGCAGAGCCCGGCGCCGCGCGTCGTCACAGCGTCCCGTCCCGTCGACCAGGTCCAGATCACCCATGCCGTTGTCGACGACGGACAGCGGCGGCAGCCGGTCCCCGTACAGATAGTGGAGGCCGGCGACGGCATCGGCGAGGCCCTCGGGGAGGATGGGCCAGCCGTATGCCGTCGTCTCCACGTCGTCGAAGGGGACGATCGCGAAACCAAGGCCCACCAGCAGGCGATTCACCTCGTTTAGGGCGCTCAGGCACTTTGTGGTCGGCAGCACGCGAGGCAGGTTCTCCGGTGCCGTGACCCGGAAGGGCGTGTGCCAGGACAGGCCCAGCAGGTCCTGTGCGGTGGCGATGACGTCCAGGTCTCCGGGCCGGACGCAGCCGGTGGCCTCGACCGGTGAGATGTCCTCCTCGGTCACCATGTGCTCGCCGAGCAGCATCGGGTCGAGGAAGAGGCGGTTGGTCCAGCTCTCCAGGCGTTCCAGGGCGAGGCGGTCGAAGGGGTCGTCGGTGGCCGGGTAACCGCCGACGAGCGTGATCGTCGTGCCGATCCGGCCGCTCGCGCCGGCGGCCCTGAGTGCCTGGGCCGCGAGACCGTTGGCGAGCAGGATGTGGTGGACCGTGGGCAGTCCCGCCCGGCCGATGCCCCGGCCCGGGCCGTACATGCCGGCCACGTGGTCCGCGAGCGTGGGCCCGGCGAGATCGGTGGAGGTGATCCAGCGCTCCACCCGGTCGCCGAATCGGTGGCCCAGCTCGGCGGCGTACGCGGCGAAGTGCTCGGCGGTGTCGCGGGCGAGCCAGCCGCCGGCGGCGTCCAGCCAGGGGGGCAGCGACCTGTGGAGCAGGGTGAGGCCGGGCCGCAGGCCGCGCGCGACAAGGGAGTCGAGCGCGCGGTCGCAGCGGTCCAGGGCGTCCCGGTCCCAGGTGCCGGGGCCGTCGGGCTGGAGCTGCGGCCATCCGGCGACCATCCGGTGTGCGTCCACGGGGGCGCCGACCAGTTGCCGGATGTCCTCGGTCCACTGCCGGAAGTGCCCGCCCTGCTCCGGCGGGGGTGGCGGTGGGGCCGCGACGGTGTCAGCGGTGGCGACTCCCCAGTCGACACCGCGGAAGGATTCGTGCAGGGAACCATCGCTCATGGTGACCGTCCAGGCGATGAATGGTTAAGCGCATTCAGCTGAATGCACGCCGACGGACGCTAACACTTCGAGCAAACTACGACAATGTTTCGGCCAGATCTCTCCGGTTCGGCCGGATCATGCCGGTCCGAGGCCCGAGTCATGCCGGTCCGAGGCCCGCATCAGGCCTGTCCGAGGATGAGGTCGGATGCCCGCCAGGCCATGGCCATGATCGGCGCGTTCAGATTGCCGGACACCATCGTGGGCATGACCGAGCAGTCCACGACCCGCAGGCCTTCGACTCCGCGTACGCGCAGCTCAGGATCGACGACGTCCTCGTCAGCCGGCCCCATGGCGCAGGTGCCGACGGCGTGGTAGCCGCAGCGCCCGTGGTCCAGGCCCGCGTCGATGATCTCCCGGTCGGCCTGCACGGCGGGGCCCGGCAGCGTCTCGGCGGTGATCCGGCCGGCGATCGGCTCGGTCTCGAAGAGCTCCCGCATCCTGCGGAAGAGCGCGGTTCCCACCGTGCGGTCGTGGTCGGACCCGTAGTAGTTCGCCGTGATGGTCAGGGGGGCCTCGGGATCGGCCGAGGTGATGTGCAGACCGCCCTCGGCGGTGGGACGCAGGATGTAGCCGAGGCCCATCACGCCGGGCTCGCGTTCCACGCCGGTTTCCTTGCCCGGGACGTCAGGGAGCAGGGACACCGGTGCGATCAGCAACTGCGCGTCCGGGCGGATGAGTTCGGGGCGGGTCTTGAAGAAGGCGATGACGTCGAAGGCGGGGGCGGCCAGCGGTCCGCTGCGCGTCGCCATGTATCGCATCCCCGACAGGGCCTGCCGCAGCGGGGTGCTCAGTGCCTTGTTGTAGCCGAGGTTGTCCTTCAGCCGGTACTGGACGACGAAGCAGCGGTGCTCGCGCATCCTGCCGCCGACGTGCGGGCTGTCGACCAGGACGTCGACGCCCGCCGACTTCAGTGTCTCGGCCGGTCCGATACCCGACAGCTGAAGGATCTTCGGCGTGGCGATGCTGCCTGCGGAGAGGATCACCTCGCGCCCGGCCAGGACGTCGCTCTCCTGGCCCTTGCTGCGGGTGCGGACGCCCAGCGCCCTGCCGTTCTCCGTCAGGACCTTTGTCACGACGGTGTCGACCGTCACGGTCAGGTTCGGCCGGTGCGCGACCGGGTGCAGGAAGGCGCGGGCGGCGCTGAACCGCTGCCCGTCCTTGATGGTGGCCATGGCGTAGCCGATGCGTTCGTCGTCACTCGCGTTGAGGTCGTCGGCGCGGCTCCAGCCGAGTCCGGTCCCGGCGGCGATGGCCTCTTCGCACAGCGGCTCGGGCTTCGGCACGGTGGAGACGTGCAGCGGGCCGCCCGCGCCCCGGACCTCCGAGGCGCCCAGCGCGTTGTCCTCCATCTGCCGGAAGACCGGCAGCATCGTGTCCCAGCCCCAGCCGGGGTTGCCGAGCCGCTCCAGCTCGTCGTAGTCGGCGCGGTCCCCGCGGTTGTAGACCATGCCGTTGACGGAGCTCGATCCGCCGAGTGTGCGGCCCCGGACCCAGTGTTCGACCTTCCCGGTCGGACTCACCGGTTCCACCGGGTAGTGCCAGGCGAACCGGGGGTCCCCGAGCAGCTTGCCGAATCCCTTGGGCATCTTGATCAGCGGAGTCGTGTCCCGGCCGCCCGCCTCGATCAGCAGCACGGTCGTGCCGGGGTCCTCGGAGAGGCGGCCCGCGAGCACGCAGCCGGCCGAACCGGCGCCCACCACGATGTAGTCGAACGTCGTCATCGATCTCCCTCACTCGCCCGGGCCTGACTCACCCGTGCCCTGACTCACCTCTGCCTGAGTCACCGGTGCTCAATGCCCGTGCTCACTCGCCGAAGGGGCGGAACTCCTCGTCCTGCCACCAGGGGTAGACGGGGGGCATGTCCTTGCTGACCCGGCCCGGGAACTCCGGGGATCGCTTGGCCAGGAACGACTCGACGCCCTCCGTCGGGTCCGGGCCGCCGCCGATCTGGCTCATGATCCGTGAGTCGAGCCGGTGCGCCGTCATCGGGTGGGGCTCACCGAGCATCCGCCACATCATCTGCCGCGACAGCGCTACCGAGATGGCCGAAGTGTTGTCGGCGATCTCCCGGGCCAGTTCGTAGGCCGCCGGCAGCAGCTCCTCCGGCGGGTGGACGGATCGGACAAGACCGGCCGCCAGCGCCTCGTCGGGGCCGAAGACGCGGCCGGTCGCCACCCATTCCATGGCCCGCTGCATCCCCACGGCCCGCGGCAGGAACCAGCTGGCGGCGGACTCAGGCACGATGCCGCGGCGGGCGAAGACGAAGCCGAACTTCGCAGAGGTCGACGCCAGCCGGATGTCCATGGGCAGGGTCATGCTGGCCCCGACGCCCGCCGCAGGGCCGTTGATCGCCGCGATGACCGGCTTGGTGCAGGAGAAGATCCGCAGCGCGACCCGGCCGCCGGTGTCCCTGTGCCAGGCTCCGGCCGTACGGTGGTCGAAGGTCGAGCGTCCGCTGCTGACGTCGGCGCCCGCGCAGAATCCGCGCCCGGCACCGGTCACCACGACCACACGTATGCCGTCATCGGCGTCGGCCGCGTCCAAGGCGTCGAGCAGGTCGTGCATCATCTGCGGGCCGAAGGCGTTCAGCTTCTCGGGCCGGTTGAGGGTGACGGTGAGGATCCCGTCCGCCGCCTCGGCCCGCACGGTCTCGTACGCCCGCTCATACTTCTGCCCGTACTCGCGCTCGTAGTCCTGCTCCGGCATCCGCGTCCTTCCTCCGTCACCCCGCGAGCTGGTTCTCAGAAAGCTAAATTAGTTATACCATTCAACTCTACCGACTCACCCATGCTTACGGCGGTGGAGATGAAGGATCTGATGACGGATCTGGTGGTGATGGCCGTCGGGCCGGTCCGGCTGGTCGAGCTGAACCGGCCGGAGCAGCTCAACGCGATGAGCGAGGAGCTGCATTCGGGCCTCGCGTCGGTGTGGGACGACCTGGCTGCCGACCCGGAGGCACGGGTGGTCGTGCTCACCGGGCGCGGCCGGGCGTTCAGCGCCGGCGGCAACCTCGACACCATGACCCGGGTCCAGCGCGACGCCGCCTTCCGGGAGCAGCAGGTCGACGAGGCCCGCCGGATCATCACCGGCATGGTCCGCTGCCCGCTCCCTGTGATCGCGGCGGTCAACGGTCCCGCCGTGGGCCTCGGCTGCAGCCTGGCCCTGCTGAGCGACCTGGTGCTGATCGCCGACGATGCCTATGTCGCCGATCCGCACGTCCAGGTCGGGCTCGTCGCGGGCGACGGCGGCGCCTACGTCCTGCCGCTGCTCGTCGGTATGACCCGGGCGAAGGAACTGCTGTTCCTGGGCGACCGGGTGAGCGCCGAGGACGCGGTCCGCCTGGGCATCGCCAACCGTGCCGTACCCAAGGACAAGCTCATGGACGAGGCCATGGACCTGGCCGGACGGCTGGCCGCCCAGCCCGCGCAGGCGCTGCACGAGACCAAACGGGCGGTGAACCGGCACTTGGAGCAGGCCCTCGACACCGTGATGGAACCGGCCCTGCTCGCCGAGCGGGACACCATGCACGGACCGGACCACATCGCCGCCGTGGAGCGGATCATCGCCTCGCGCGGCCGTCGCTGAGCGGGAGAGCCCGAGAGGAGTTCAGGAGAGGAGTACAGGGGAATGGACTTCGCGTTCAGCGACGAGCAGGAGGAACTGCGGCGCACGGTACGGGCGTTCCTCGCCGACACCTCGCCGAAGCCCGAGGTACGGCGCCTGATGGAGACCCCGGAGGGCTTCGACCGGGCGCTGTGGCGCCGGATGGGCACGGAACTCGGTCTGCAGGGGCTGGCCGTCCCAGAGGAGTACGGCGGCGCCGGGTGCGGACCGGTCGAAGTGGGCGCGGTCATGGAGGAGATGGGCCGCGCTCTGCTGTGCGCACCGTTCCTCGCCTCGGCGGTGCTGGCGACGACCACTCTGCTGCGCAGCGACGACGAGGAAGCCCGTAAGAAGCTGCTCCCGGGGCTGGCCTCCGGCGAGCTGGTCGCGACGTTGGCCCTGACCGAGGACTCCGCCCGCTGGGACGCCGAGGGAGTGCAGCTCACCGCCCGTGAATCCGCGGGAAGCTGGCTGCTGAACGGGCGTAAGACGTTCGTACTCGACGGCGCCTGTGCCGATGTCGTCCTGACGGTGGCCCGTACCGGCGACGACGGCATCGGCGTCTTCTGGGTGGAGGGCGACGCGAGCGGGCTGACCCGTGAGCCGTTGCCCACGATGGACCCGACCCGCCGGCAGGCGCGGCTCGACTACGACGACGTACCGGCGACCCGGCTGCGCACCCTCGGCGACGGCTGGGACCTGGTGGCTCAGGTGCTCGACCATGCCGCGGTGGCGCTGGCCGCCGAGCAGGTGGGGGTGGCCTCGCGAGCGCTGGAGACGGCGGTGGAGTACGCCAAGGTACGGCACCAGTTCGGGCGGCCCATCGGATCCTTCCAGGCCGTCAAGCACCTGCTGGCCGACGTCCTCCTCGAGGTGGAGTCCGCGCGTGCCGCCGCGCACTACGGGCTGCTCGCGGCCCAGAACGACGACCCGGAGCTGCCCGCGGCGGCAAGCCTGGCCAAGGCGTTCTGCTCCGACGCCTGTCTGCAGGCGACGGAGCAGAACATCCAGGTGCACGGAGGCATCGGCTTCACCTGGGAACACCCGGCCCACCTCTACCTGAAGCGGGCGAAGACCTCACAACTGCTGTTCGGCGATCCGGCCCACCACCGGGAACTGCTCGTACAGCGCATCGGTATGGAAGCAGTCGGAGGAACGACATGAAGGTCGACGGCAAGCTCAATGTGTGGGGCACCGCAGCGGTGGTCGAGGAGGCCCGGCACCACGAGAAGGCGGGCTACGACGGTCTTTGGGCCTCGGAATCCAAGCATGATCCCTTCCTGCCGCTGCTGCTCGCGGCCGAGCACACCGACCGCCTCGAGGTCGGTACGGCCATCGCGGTGGCCTTCGCCCGCTCCCCCATGCAGCTCGCGTACACAGCGCACGACCTGCAGACCTACTCCGGCGGACGCTTCTCGCTCGGCCTCGGCAGCCAGATCAAACCGCACATCGAGCGGCGGTTCGCCATGCCATGGAGCCGGCCCGCCGCTCGTATGCGGGAGTACGTGAGCGCGCTGCGCGCCATCTGGGCCGCCTGGAACGAGGGGGAAAAGCTCGACTTCCGCGGCGACTTCTACACGCACACGCTCATGTCCCCCTTCTTCTCTCCCCCACCTGCCCCCGGCGGCGCGCCGAAGGTCTTCGTGGCCGCCGTCGGGGAGGCGATGACCCGGGTGGCGGGCGAGGTGGCGGACGGCCTGCTCGCGCACGGCTTCACCACCGAGCGGTATCTCCGGGAGGTCACCCTGCCGACCGTCGAGACCGGGCTCGCGGGCTCCGGCCGCACGCGCGCCGACTTCTCCGTGTCCCATCTGCTGCTGACCGCGACCGGCCGGACCGAGGAGGAGATGGCCCGCGCGGTGGACGGCACCCGGCGCCAGATCGCCTTCTACGGCAGCACTCCCGCCTACCGCGGCGTCCTGGAGCTGCACGGCTGGGGCGAACTCGGCGACGAGCTCAACGCGTTGTCGAAGTCCGCCCGCGAGGACAAGTGGGAGGCGATGGGCCGGCTCGTCGACGACGACGTGCTGAACGCCTTCGCGGTGGTGGCGGAGCCGGAGCGGGTGGCGGCGGAGATCAGCCGCCGGTACGGGTCGCTGGTCGACCGGGTGTCCTTCTACACCGCGTACGAGATCGCTGCCGAGGTGTGGGAGCCCGTCGTCCAGGAGCTGCACGGCAGTTGACCACGGCAGTTGGTGACGGCAGTTGGTGACGGTCAGCCGAGCAGGTCCAGGACGGTCGTCATGGACCTGTTCTGCAGCAGATAGTCCTCGGCCTCCTGGAGGTGGAGCCGCCACAGCTCCTCGGCGGCCTCACCCCGGCGGGCGGCCACCAGGTCGACCAGCGCGACATGGGCGCGGAAGCCCCTGCGGTTGGCCCGCACGTTCTCGGGGCTGCCCGCGTCGAGGTCGACGTGGGACCAGTTCGCCTGGTCGATGATGTGCCGGACCATGCCGTTGAGAACGGTGAGCGTCTGGTTGCCCGCCAGTTCGACGACCAGGGCGTGGAACTCCATGTGGGCGCGGATGAAGGCCGACGGGTCGTCCATGAGCCGCTCGGCCTCGGCGACGGCGGCCCGCAGCCGCTCCAGTTCCTCGTCCGTGCGCCGCTCGGCCAGCAGGCCCGCGCACGGCGCCTCGATGACGGTACGCGCGTCGTAGACGTCCTTGAGGGTCGTGCCCCGGTACTCGAGGACCACCCCGGCGTAACGGGCGGCCACCGTGCCTTCCGGGACCTGCACCCGCGCTCCGCCGCGGGCGCCCCGGCGCACGCTGATCAGCGACTCCGACTCCAGCACCCGGAACGCCTCGCGCAGGGTCGGCCGGGATACGGCGAACTCCTCCATGAGCGCCGTCTCGGACGGCAGCGCCTCGCCCTCCGTCAGTTCGCCGCGCACGATCATCCGGCGCAACCGTGCCGCCACCAGCTCGGCCATCTTGGGCACGCGTACCTGGGCGCCGCCGAGCCCGCCACCGCCCCTTCTCCCCGTCGCACTCGTCACAGGGCCCACCTCCGTCCGACCCGCGGGCGCGGAACACAGCCGAACCCCTGGGTGGACTCACTGTACAACTAGATAACTCTTTTAACTAGGTCATCGAGTTTGTCACAATGAGGTGCTCGGCCAGGGACAGAAGCAGGGCGCGGCCGACCGACCGCTCGCGCATGTCCCCCATCAGCAACGGGACTTCGGGGTCGAGGTCCAGCGCCTCACGGACCTCGTGCTCGTCCCGGTCCCTGCGGCCGTAGAAGCAGTTGACGCCTACCACAAAGGGGATGCGGCGGCTCTCGAAGAAGTCGATCGACGCGAAGCTGGTCTCCAGTCGTCGGGTGTCGGCGAGGACGACCGCGCCGAGGGCGCCCTGCACGAGATCGTTCCACATGAACCAGAAGCGCTCCTGGCCTGGCGTCCCGAAGAGGTAGATCACCAGCTGGGGGTTCACCATGATGCGGCCGAAATCCATGGCCACCGTGGTGGTGGACTTCCGCTCGACGCCTTCGACGTCGTCGACGCCCACGCTCGCGACCGTGAGGTACTCCTCCGTACGCAGGGGCGCCACCTCGCTCACTGCCCCGACGAGGGTCGTCTTGCCCACGCCGAAGCCGCCGGCCACGAGGATCTTGACCGCTGCGGGGGCCGTGCCGACAGCGGTGCGTTGGATGAGGTCAAAGTCTGCGGAGGCCATCCCTCACCGCCCGAAGTAGGTTCATGTCCATCGTGCTTCCTGCCGCGACAGCGAGCGGCGGACGGGTGGTCGCCCTGCCCAGGGCGACCAGGTCGTCTATCAGGATTTTCGCGACCGAAATGGGCAGGTCCAGCCCGGCGGCGATCTCGGCCACCGCCGCGGGCGCGCGGCACTGCCGGAGGATTGCGCGGTGCTCGGGTTGCAGGCCGCGGGAGGCGGCTCGCCCCGGGGGCTCCGGTTCGACGGTCGTGACGAGGGTGATCAGGGTGAGGTCGTCACGTGCCGGCGCGGTCCGGCCCTGGGTGATCGTATAAGGCCGTACGGACTGCGCGTCCGCGTCGTCCGGCTCCATGCTGTCCGCCCAGTGGTTCACTCACGTACACCGCCCTCGACGGCGGGCGCCGCGACGCGGGCCTCGCTTCCCAGGCGCTGGCCCACCTGCTGCATGAGCGTGTGCATGGCCACCGCCATCAGTTCGGCGTCCACTTCCTGGGACGCCACGACGGCCAGATGCGTGCCCCGGCCCGCGGCGGTGATGAACAACCACAGGTCGGCCAGCTCGACGATCACCTGGTGCACGGGACCGCCGTTGAACAGCGCGCCGACGCCGCGGGCCAGACTCTGCTGGCCCGTGGCCACGGCGGCGAGGCGCTCGGCGTCGCCGCGGGCGATGGTGCTGGACTGGCTCACCACCAGACCGTCGTCGGACAACACGATGGCGTGCCGGGTGCCCGGGACCTGTTCGACCAGACCGTCCAGCAGCCAGTCGAGATCCTGATGAGTGGCGGTCGTTCGCAGTGTCATGGTCAGTCTTCCGTCGGGATGCTTCTACGGGGCGGCACGACGCCGGCGGAGCCGTGGTCTGCCGTGGTGCTCGTACTCCTGACCAGCCGGGACTGGCGTTGGAAGGCGCCGATCGTGGCGCCGGAGCGGGCCGGGGTGGGCCGTGATGGCGTCGTTCGCTCGTCGTCCGGGCGTGCGTGCACGGCCGTGTCCGGATTACGCAGCTCGTCGACGAGGCTCGCCTGCCGTACCCGCTTGGGCAGCGGCTTCACGACGACCGGCGCGGCGCTCGTGGGCAGTGCCGCGACGAGGCCCGACCCGAGGTTCCCAGGCGGCTGGCCGAGCGTCTCGCGCCCGGCTTTCGCGTAAGGTGCGTCGGCCGTCTCCGGCATGGCGCTCATGTACGGTGCGACGGCCGTCTCCGGCCCGGCGTCCGCGCCTCGCCCGCCGACCACCTGCGGCACGCCGTAGGGGCGCGGCCCGAACCACTCCGCGCCCAGCGGGTCGTCGGTCCCGGGCGGGCCGCCGACGGGGACCGGGTGGCCGGCGCCCGGGTCGGCCTCGTGCCCGGTGTCGGGTCCGGCGTGCGTGGCGGCATCCGGCGCCGGCGGCCAGGAAGCGACGGCCTCCTCCGGCCCCGTCTCCGAATGTTCGGAGGCTGCGACGACCTGTTCGGCGGCCGCGACGACGACAAGCTCGTTGGGGATGAGCACGACCACGCGGGTCCCGCCGAACGCGGAGGGGCGCAACTCCACATGGACGCCGAGTCCCTGTGCCAGCCGGGCGACGACGTACAGCCCGAGCCGGACATCGTCGGCCCGTGACATCACGTCCATGCGGGGCGGATCGGCCATCAGCCGGTTGATCGCCTCGTACTGATCGTCGTCCATGCCCACACCGCGGTCCTCGATCTCCACCGCGAGCCCGCGCCCCACCCGGGCGGCGTACACCTCCACCGGGGTGGGCGGCCTGGAGAACCCCACCGCGTTCTCCATGAGTTCGGCCAGGATGTGGATCACCAGGCCGACCGCGCGCTCGGACAGCCAGAGGCGGCCCTCCACTTCGATCTGGATCCGCCGGTAGTCCTGTACCTCGCTCTGGGCGGAGCGGAGCACGTCCAGCAACAGCACCGGCTTGCGCCAGCGGCGCTGGGGCTGGCCGCCGCCCAGGATCACCAGGTTCTCCTCGTAGCGGCGCAGCCGGGCGGTCAGATGGTCGAGGTCGAACAGGTCCTCCAGGACCTCCGGGTCCTCGTGCTTGCGCTCCAGTTCGCTGAGTTTCTTCATCTGCAGGCCGATGAGGAGCTGGGTGCGCCGGGCGATGCGCTGGAGCAGTTTCTCGAAACCGTGGAACTGGCCGACCTGGGCCACCGTGGTGTCGAGGGCGGTGTGACGCGCAAGGTTGAGCGCTTGGCCGAGCTGGCCGAGTTCGTCGCCGCCGTGCCGGATCGCCGGGAGTTCGGCGTCCGGGTCGACGGACTCTCCCCTGCGCATGCGCTCCACCACGTCCGGCAGCCGGGTCTGCAGGTCCAGGGCGGCCGTGCGCAGCGCGCGGATCCGGCGGCGCAGCATGCGGGTGAACAGCACGGTGACCCACGCGACGAGGACCACGGCCACCGCGTTCGTCACGCTGGTGACGATCAGCCGGTTCTCCATCGCCTGAAGCTTGTCGTCGGTGGCGGCCGTCAGGGTCTTGGAGTAGGCGGCGTTGCGCTCCTGGAGTCCGGCGGTGACCTGTTGAACGCTGGAACGCCAGGTCTTGCCGAGTGCGGTGGAGAACTTGTCGGTGCCGGTACCGCCGAGCACGGCCTGTTCGACGCCGGTCTTCTCCTTCCACGCGCTTCCCGCCATCAGCTTGCGGAAGGCGGCCGCCTCGTCGTCCGGGAGCAGCGGCACGACCTTGTTGTCGTAGATGAGCCGCTGGGAGCCGATCCAGCCGGCCAGCTGCGCGCGGTCGCCGGCGGAGAGCCGGCCGGTGACCGAGGCGCGGGTGAGGAGCGCGTCCTCACGCGAGATCATCTCCACGCCCCAGTTCTCGTCGATGGCCGGCCGTGCGAGATGGTCGATGCCGGGCAGACCCACGTTGCTCAGCGTGTTGAACACTTCCAGGTGCCGCGCGATCAGGCCCGTATAGCGGTCGAACGTCTGCTGCTGCGAGGCGCCCCGGGCGTCCACCGCTGTTCGGTAGCCGTCCAGTTTCAGCAGCTCGCTGCCCAACGCTGCGACGTCGCGGCGGATGTCGTCCGGAGCGTTCCAACCGCTGCCGGACAGTGCCTCGACGCCCTTGACTGCCGCGTCGGTTCGGGCGCGCCGTTCGCGCAGCTGCTTCTGGTACGCGGCGGGGTCCGCCAACGCCGCACCGCTGAGCCGGCGTTCCTCCTGAAGACTGAAGAAGGTGCCCATGACCGGGCGAGCGGCCTGAGTGGACACCTCGTTGCGTTCCACCTGCCGCCGCCAGTCAACGTAGAGCTGCGTGGAGCTGGTCGCCCACAGGGCTGTGAGGGTGACGATGGGCACCAGCGCCAGGATGAGCAGGACCGTGCGCAGCGACGGCTGCCGCCCGCCTTCCGGCTCCGGTTGGCCCTGTTTCTTCGACGCACGCGCATGCACTGCCACTGAGGTCCCCAGCGATGCTCCATGGGCGAGCCGCTCCGACGGGGCCCGCGCGATGCGGAGATGCTAGCGCCTAATACCGCTAACTAAATACACTCAGAGCAATTGGTGCTTTACATTTAGCGAGCTGTTATCCCGCCGGGTTCTCCGGCACGAAGTAGGGCAGCGTGATCCGGTTGGTGAAGGGCCGGAAGTCCACGCGCACGCGCAGGCCGATGACGACGTCGTCCGGATCGGCCGCGTCGACGTGGGTCAGCAACGTGCCCCCGTCGTCGAGGTCGACGACGGCCAGTGCGAAGGGTGAGTCGAAGCCGGGGCCGGGTGCGCGATGCACCACGGTCACCGAGTAGACGGCCCCCCGGCCCGCACTCGCCTCGTACCGCCAGTCGCCGGACATGCAGCCCGGGCACGCCGGTTCGGGAACGAAGAAGCGCAGGCCGCAGGCGGGGCAGTGCGGGATGACGAGTTCACCGCGCCGGGCCGCTTCCCAGAACGGCTCCGAGAGCGGGGTGGGTTGGGGCACAGGCCTGCCGGTCATCGGATCCTCCCCAGCACGCTCATCTCGTAGTGCTGCGCACCCGACCCGGCATTGCCGACGACTGCGAGTTCGGCGTCCGCGATCTGGTGCACTGAGGTGCCGCGCAACTGCCGTACGGCCTCGACGACTTTGAGCGTCATCTGCTGCGTGCCGTTCCAGGCGTACGACAGACAGCCGCCGTCCGGGTTGACGGGATGCTTGCCGCCCACGGCGATGGAGCCGTCGGCGGCCAGCGGTCCGCCCTCTCCCTCGCCGCACAGCCCGAGGATCTCCAACTGCCGGATTATCTCGAAGGAGTTGGGGTCATAGAGGGAGAAAACGTCCACGTCGTGCGCGCCGATCCCCGCCATCGCGTACGCACGAGCCGCGGCGTCCCGTCCGAGCTGGCCGACCTCGCGGTGGAGCGCCGGATTGGCGTACGCGGCCTGGTGGTACTCCATCGCGCCGCCGAGCACCGCGATGGGCGGGTGGGGCAGGTCCCGGGCCCGTTCGGCGGTCGTCACCACGAGCGCGGCGCCGCCCTCGCCGACGATGCAGCAGTCGAGGAGATGGAAGGGGGTGGCGACCAAGCGGGAGGCGAGCACGTCGTCCGCGGTGTACGGGCCGCGCCCGTACATCATCGCCTCCGGGTTGGTGGTGCCGTTGTTGCGGATGGTGGCGGCGACCTCCGCGAGCTGGCGGGAGGTCGTGCCGTACTCGTGCATGTGCCGTGCCGCCACGAGCGCGAACTGGGCGACGACATAGCTGCCCCAGACGTCGGCGAACTCCAACGGCACCCCGGCCCCGACGGGACCCGCACCGCGCGAGACCAGTTTGCAGCCGCCGACCACGACGGTGTCCGCGTATCCCGCCTGTATCGCGGCGGCGGCCTTCAACAGCCCCCGGGAGCCCGCGTTGTCCAGCATCGAGTCGCTGGTCCAGCGCAGGTCGCGGCCGAGTGCCCGCGCCCAGGAGCTGCCCTCGCCGGGCACGCCGCCGGGCCCCGGCCAGTCGACCTGGGCGCCGTCGATGTCGGCGGGCGTGAGCCCGGCGTCCGCGATCGCGCCGCTCACCGCTTCGAGGGCGAGGTCCATGGCGTCGCGGTGCGGAAGGGACAGCGCCTGCTCGGTGGCGTGCACACCGACGACGACGGGCCGGCGTCCGTTCACCGGCTCACCGTTCACGGCCTCACCGTCCCGCGCCGAGCTGGTCGCCGCCGGGGTAGCCGCCACCGCCGAAACGCTCGTCGAGCGCCTCGTAGTCCTTGGCGAAGTCCTTGGTGCGCGGCAGCGCGTCGACGAACTCCACCGTCTTCGGCTTCTTGTACGAGGCGATACGCGCCCGGCAGTGCTCGACGACGTCCTCGGCCGTGACCGACTCGGCGTTCGCCTGGAGCACGACGACGGCCTTGACGTCCTGTGCCCAGCGCTCGTTGGGGACGCCGATCACGGCGGCCTCCTTGACGGCCGGGTGCGACTCGATGCAGTTCTCCACCTCGGCGGGGAAGATGTTCTCGGCCGCCGACTTGAGCATGCGGGTCGTCGTCCCGAGGAAGCTGATCGTGCCGTCCGTCTCGCGCCGCCCCAGGTCGGTGGTGTGCCACCAGCCGAAGCGGAAGCGCTGCTCGTTGATCTCCGGGCGGTTCCAGTAGCCGAGGTGGACGAGGTCGCCGCGGACGCAGATCTCACCGGCCTCGCCGACCTCGCACTCCTTGCCGATGCTGTCAAGGATGCGTACGGCGGTGAAGGGGCCTGGCCGTCCCGCGTTGCCGGCGCCCGAACCGCCGTAGGCGCCGGTCACGGCGAAGCCGGTCACCTCGGTCTGCCCGTAGCCGCGGCCTTCGCCGCCGCCGTTGCGCGTGAACCGGCTCCGGTCGGTGGGCACGGTGCCCTGCCACAGGGGGGCCGCGACGCTCGCCCGCAGGTGGGAAAGGTCGTGGCCCGCCTCTCGGTTCAGCGCGACCAGTTCGGCGATGGTCGGCGGCATCAGATACGCGTGTGTGCACTGCTCCTCTGCCAGCAACGGCAGCAGTTCCTCGGCGACCACACGGCGGACGACGACGTTCTTGCCGCCGTGGACGAAGGCCGGGACGCCCCAGAACTGGTAGTTGCCGATGTGGAACATGGGTCCGGCGCCGAGGAAGGCGGTCTCCTGCCCGATGTCCCCCATCCAGGCGGTGCTCGCGCCCATCGCGAGCAGGTTGCGGTGCGAGAGCATCGAGCCGGACTGCCGTCCGCTGATCGCCGCGGTGTAGATGACCAGGAGCGCGGAGTCGGGGTCGACGTCGGCGGCGGGGTCGTCGGGTGAGCCGGAGGCCAGGAACGACTCGTACGACTCCGGGCCCGCAGCGCCTTCCAGGTCGTGCCGCAGCCACAACGCCTGGTGGTCGCTGCCGAGTTCGGCGCGCGCCTTGCTGACCGTGTCGCCGATCTCCTCGTCCTGCCAGACGACGACACGGGGGTCGAAGTCCTCGACGGCGAACGCCATTTCGGGGGCGGCCCAGCGCCAGTAGCCGGGGCAGAGCATGGCCCCGACCTTCGCGGCGGCGCCCAGCAGCTCCCAGATGCGGAAGGAGTTCTGCCCCAGCCACAGGATCCGGTCGCCCGGCCTGACGCCCGCGTCCGCCAGGGCGTGGGCGAGCCGGTTGGTGCGCTCGTCCAGCTGCGGCCAGGTCAGCCGGACGTCGCCGTCGACGAGGGCGACGCCGTCGGGGTAGGACCGTCGGTGCTCACGGATGATGTCGCCGAACGTCAGGCGGCGGGCTGGATTCATGCTCTTCGGCTCCAGGAGGTGAGAGGTCGAGGTCGTCAGGCGCGGCTGATGCCGACGCCTTTGACGTTGATGAACTCGTCGAGCCCCGCCTTTCCGCCCTCCCGGCCGAAGCCGCTGATGCCGACACCGCCGAACGGTGTGGCGGGCGAGGTGATCGGGTTCGGGCCGGGGTTGACGTACACCGTCCCGGCCTTCAGGCGCGGCACCAGCCGGTTGACGCGCCCGATGTCACGAGACTGGATGTAGGCGGACAGCCCGTACTCGGTGTCATTGGCCAGAGCGACCGCCTCGTCCTCGGTGTCGAAGGGCGCGATGGCCAGGACGGGGCCGAAGATCTCCTGCTGGGCGAGGTCGCTGCGGTTGTCGACGTCGGCGAAGACGGTCGGGGTGACGAAGTACCCGTCGGACGCGATGCGTTCACCGCCGTGCACGAGCCGGCCGGTGCCGCCCTCGACGGCCTTGTCGATCACGCCCTGGACACGGTCGCGGGCGGCGGTGTTGACGAGCGGTCCGATGTACGTCGTCGGGTCGAGCGGGTCGCCGATGGGCAGGTGCGCCACGACCCCGGCCACCCGCTGGACGACCTCCTCATAGATCGGCCGCTCGACCAGCAGCCGCGTCGGCAGCGCACAGCCCTGACCCGTGTTGCTCATCGCGAAGGCCGCGCAGTACGGCACGACGCTGTCGAGGTCTGTGTCGGCGAAGAGCAGGTTGGCGGACTTGCCGCCCAGCTCGAACACGACGGGCTTGAGGCTCTGGGCGGCTGTCGTCATGATGCGGCGCGCGGTGACGGGCCCGCCGGTGAAGGAGATCTTGTCGACTCCGGGGTGGGAGACCAGTGCCTCGCCCGCGTCACCGAGTCCGGTGACGACGTTGATGACGCCCTCGGGGATGCCCGCCTCGCGGGCCAGGTCGGCGAAGAGCAGTGCGGAGAACGGCGTGGACTCGGCCGGCTTGATGACCACGGTGTTCCCGGCAGCGAGCGACGGCGGGACCTTCATCGCCAGGGACAGCGCGGGCGAGTTCCAGGTGATGATGTGGCCGATGACGCCGTACGGCTCGGCGATGGTGTACTCGACGTTCTCGTGCGGGCTGTAGGCCGCCCCGACCATGCCCTCAATCTTGTCGGCCCAGCCGGCGTAGTACTCGGTCCACTCGGCGACGTGCGGCCCGACGTTCTCCGCCCAGCCGCCGATGCAGACGCCGTTCTCCAGCGGGCAGATCGCCGCGAAGTCGGGGATGTGGTCGCGGAGCAGCTGGGCGAAGCGGGTGAGCAGCCGGCGGCGCTCGGCGGGGCGCATGGTGCCCCACGCCTCGAAGGCCTGCCGCGCGGCGGCCACGGCCCGGTCCACCTCGGCTGGGCCCGCGAGCGGGATCTGCGCCTGGACCAGACCGGTCGCCGGGTTGCGGTGCTCGTAGAGCCCGCCGCTCGCGTCGGTGATGTCCTTACCGCCGATGACCAGCCGTGGCTGCGGCAGGTCATGCTCGGCTCTTTCCTGGTGCAGCTTCACATCGACCGTGACCACGGATGCCTCCTCGAACCCGGCCCCACATATCGATTAAATAGCTAACCTATTTATCGAAGGCAGTCAATGATTCGGGTGCATTCGGCACCCCACGGGTGCTCGCCGCACGGCCACGGCTACAGCCCCAGCGACCGCCCGACGATCTCCTGCATGATCTCCGAGGTCCCGCCGAAGACCCGCTGCACCCGGCTGTCCCGCCAGATGCGCGCGATCTCGTACTCGTTGACATAGCCATAGCCGCCGTAAAGCTGCATGCAGCGATCGATGGCCTCCCAGCAGGTCTCCGTGGTCCAGTACTTGGCTGCGGCGGCCTCCTCGGCGGTCAGCTCGCCCTGGAAGAGGGCCATGATGCAGCCGTCGAGGTAGACCCGGGCGACACCGAGCCTGGCCTTGATGTCGGCGAGGGCGAACCGGTTGGCCTGGAACTGGCCGATCGGCCGGCCGAAGGCGGTGCGGTCCTTGGCGTAGTCCAGCGCGAGCGCGAAGGCCCGTTCGGCCGACGCCAGCGAGGAGACGGCGATGGCGATCCGTTCGGTCGGGAGGTTGCCCATCATGTGGTAGAAGCCGCGCCCCTCCTGCCCGATCAGATTCTCGGCGGGGACGCGGACCTCGCGGAAGAAGAGTTCGGCGGTGTCCTGGGCCTTCATCCCGACCTTGTCGAGCTTGCGGCCCCGCTCGAAGCCCTCGGTGCCGCGTTCGACGACGAGCAGGCTGATGCCCTTGTGCCCCGCTTCGGGGTCGGTCTTGCAGGCGACAATGACCAGGTCGGCGAGGATGCCGTTGGTGATGAAGGTCTTGGATCCGTCGATCACCCACTCGTCGCCGTCCCTGTGGGCGGTGGTGCGGATGCCCTTGAGGTCGGATCCGGCGGCCGGCTCCGACAGCGCGAGCGCACAGATGATCTCGCCGCTGATCACTCCGGGGAGCCAGCGGGCCTTCTGTTCCGGGGTGGTCAGGTGCATCAGGTACGGCGGGATGACGTCGTTCTGCAACCCGAGTCCGATGCCGACCGAGCTGGTGGCGGCCATCTCCTCCGCCATGATGGCGTTGTAGCGGAAGTCCCAGATGCCCTGGCCGCCGTACTCCTCCGGGAACTGCCAGCCGATCAGCCCAGCCTTGCCCGCGGCCGCCCACGCCGCCCTGCTCACCTGGCCGTCGCGCTCCCACTGCTCGGCGTACGGGGCGCATTCGCGCAGGTAGAACGTGCGGGCGGTGTCCCGGAACAGTTCGTGTTCCGCGGTGAAGATCGTACGGCGCATGCTCGTCCCCAGTCCGTCGGCGGCTGTCGGTTCATCGTTCAGCGATCTCGCTCATTCAGCTGAAGTAGTTATATGATAGAGCTGAAATCCCGGACGGTCGACGGGGCGGTCTCGAGAACGGGAGGGCACGTGAGCGTACGGGACAGGGTGGCACTCGTCACCGGAGCGGGCCGCGGCATCGGCGAGGCGATCGCGGATGCACTGGCCTCGGCCGGAGCCTCGGTCGCCGTCTGCGACATGGACGCGGAGGCCGCCGGAAAGGTCGCGGCCCGGCTTGCGGAGCAGTATGCGGTGCGTGCGACGGGAGTCGGCGCGGACATATCCGACGGCGGGGCCGTGCGCGCCGCCGTGGAGCAGGTGACCGCCGAGCTCGGCCCGGTGGACGTCCTGGTCAACAACGCGGCCGTCGACGTCATCGGCCGCTTCGTCGACAGTACCGAGGAGACCTGGGACCGGATCATCGACGTCAATCTGCGCGGCACCATCACGATGACCCGGGCCGTCCTCGACTCGATGATCGAGCGCGGCGGCGGCCGCATCGTCCACATCGCCTCGGACGCCGGCCGGGTCGGCTCCTCCGGCGAGGTGGTGTACTCCGCGACGAAGGGCGGCGTCATCGCCTTCGGCAAGGCGCTGGCCCGCGAGGTCGCCCGGCACGGCATCACCGTCAACAGCGTGTGCCCGGGGCCTACCGACACCGCGCTGCTCGGCCAGGTCGCCGAGTACAGCCAGAAGATGTACGACGCGACCGTGCGGGCGATCCCGCTGCGCCGCGTCGCCCAGCCGGCGGAGATCGCCGGCGTGGTGGCCTTCCTCGCGTCCGACGACGCCGCCTACATGACCGGGCAGACGCTCTCGGTCAGCGGCGGCCTCACGATGGTCTGAGGTGATCGGACATGGGAAGCGTGCTGCGCGTCGAACTCCGCGACAGGATCGCCGTGTTGACCCTGGACCGGCCAGAGCGGCTGAATGCCGTCGGCACGGACACCGTCGAGCAACTGAAGCAGACGCTGGGGGACGTGCGCGGCGACGACGACGTACGGGCCCTGGTGCTGGCCGGAGCGGGCCGGGCCTTCTCGGCCGGTGCCGATCTCGGGGAGATCGAGTCGTTCACGAGGCCCGGTCAGTTCCGGGACTTCGTGGGGCGGCTGACGGAGGCGTACGCGCTCCTGGAGGACTTCCCCAAGCCCTCGGTGGCGGCCGTCCACGGCTTCGCCTTCGGCGGGGGCCTGGAGCTCGCACTGGCCTGCGATCTGCGGGTGGCTGAGCGCGGCGCCCGGCTCGGCCTGCCCGAGATGAAGCTCGGCGTCCTGCCGGGCGCGGGCGGTACGCAACGGCTGCCACGTCTGCTGCCGCCGGCGGTCGCCAAGCAGATGATCCTCACCGGCGAACCGATCGACGCGGAACGGGCCTGGCAGCTCGGGCTCGTCAACGAGCTCGCCGAGCCCGGCGATGCGCTCGCCGCCGCCGAGGCGCTGGCCGCCCGGTTGGCGGCCGGTGCCCCGCTGGCGCTCGCCGCGGGCAAGCGGCTGATCGACTACGGGCTCGGCATGGACCTGGAAGCGGCGATCGCGTACGAGCGTGAAACCGTCGCCGTGCTGTTCTGCACCGAGGACCGGGCCGAGGGGCTGAAGGCCTTCCGTGAGCGCCGCCCGGGAGAGTTCCGCGGCAGGTAGCGAGCGTCCCGAGCATCCCGTGATCCCGGGCGACCTTGCGACAGACGTACAGCGAGCGTCCCGGACAGATTCCGAACCCGAACGAACCGGCGTGGAGGTGGGCCGTGCGGCCACTTGAGGGCTATTCCGTCGTCGAGCTGGGCATGTGGGTGGCGGCACCGGCCGCGGCCACCATGCTCGCCGACTGGGGCGCGGACGTGGTGAAGGTGGAGGCGCCGACCGGCGACCCCAACCGGTACACGCTCAAGCACGTCGGCCAGGACATCGACAGCGAGCCGCCGTTCGAGTCCGACAACCGCGGCAAGCGCGGCATCGTCCTCGACCTGCGCTCCGAGGAGGGCAAGGACGTACTGGAACGGCTGCTGGAGCGCGCCGACGCGTTCGTCACCAATCTCCGTCCCGGCGCACTGGAGCGGCTGGGGCTGGCCCCGGACGAGCTGCGGGCCCGCCACCCGCGCCTGGTCGTCGGCACGCTGACGGGTTACGGCTGGGCGGGCGCCGAGCGCGACCGGGCCGGATACGACGTCTCCGCCTTCTGGGCCCGGCCCGGCATCGCCGCCATGCTCAACCCGGCGGGGGAGCCGCCGCCCGGCATCCGCCCCGGGCTCGGCGACCGCATGGCCGCGTCCAACCTGGTGGCGGGCGTGCTGGCCGCGTTGCTGCTGCGGGAGCGCACCGGCGAGGGCGGCGTGGTCGACGTATCGCTGCTGCGTTCCGGGACGTACGCCAACGGAACCGACCTCGCCCTGCAGAACTTCTTCGGCAAGCGCGGCCGTACGCGCCCGCGCACCGAGCACGAGTCCCCGCTCTACAACTCCTACCGGACCGCCGACGACCGCTGGTTCTGGCTGGTCGGTCTGGAGGGCAACCGGCACTGGCCCGGGATCCTCAAGGCGCTCGGCCGCGAGGACCTCGCGGAGGACGAGCGGTTCGCGACCGGCAAGGCCCGGCGCGGCCATGTACGCGAGCTCATTGCCACCTTCGACGAGGAGTTCGCGAAGCTGCCGCTGGCCGAGTGGGCGCAGCGCTTCGACGCCGAGGGTGTGTGGTGGGCGCCCGTGCAGACCCTGGCGGAGGTGGCGGCCGATCCGCAGGCGGAAGCCGTGGGGGCCTTCGTCGAACAGCCCGGCATGGGCGACGCGCCGCCGCTTCGGACGGTGGCGACGCCGGTCAGCTTCTGGGGCGTCGACGACAAGCCGCGCAGCGGCGCGCCGACGCTCGGCGAGCACACCGACGACGTACTCCGCGAACTCGGCTGACCCGGCCCACAGAACTCAACTGACCCGACAAACAAACCCATCAACAGATCAGGAGGCAGGCGTGGGCATCCTCGACGACAAGGTCGCCATCGTCACCGGTGGCGGCAGAGGGCTGGGCCGGGCGCACTGCCTGGCGCTCGCCGAAGCCGGTGCGACCGTGGTGGTGAACGATCTCGGCTCGGGCGTACACGGCGAGCGGACGGGCGATTCCCCCGCCGACGAAGTGGTCGCCGAAATCACCAAGCTCGGCGGCCGCGCGGTCGCCAACCATGCGTCGGTCACCGACTGGGCGGCCACCGAGGCGATGGTCGCGGACACGGTCGCGGAGTTCGGACGGCTCGACATCATCGTGAACAACGCGGGGATCGTACGCGACCGCATGCTCTTCTCGATGAGCGAGGCCGAGTTCGACTCCGTGATCGCCGTGCATCTGAAAGGGACCTTCGCTCTCACCCGGCACGCGTGCGCGTACTGGCGGGAGGCGTCGAAGCGGGGGGAGCGCGTCGCCGGCCGCGTGATCAACACGACGTCCGGGACGGGCCTGTTCGGCAACCAGGGCCAGTCCAACTACGGCGCCGCGAAGGCCGGGACGGCGGGGCTCACCGTACTGACCGCACTTGAAATGCGCCGATATGGCGTCACCGCGAACGCCATCTCGCCGATCGCGGCGACACGGATGACGGAGGGGCTGGAAGTCGGCGCCGCACTGCAGGCCGCCGAGGACTTCGACCCGCGCGATCCCGCCAACGCCTCCCCTGTCGTCGTCTACCTGGCTTCCGACGCCTCGGCATGGCTGACCGGCCAGGTGCTGCGCATCGAGGGCAACCGGCTGAACCGGCTGCAGGGCTGGACGGTCGCCGCTGTCCACCCCAGCGCGTCCGGCAAGGCACTCACGTACGAGGAACTCATCGAGGCGGTACCGCAGTTGTACGGTGTCGCCCCCGCGGGCCGGGCCACAGGGGTGGGTCAGTGACGGTGCACGGCCTCGACATCGCGGCGCTGCTGCTGCGCGCGACGCTCGGCCCGATGCTCTTCGCGCACGGCTGGAACAAGGTCGCAGGACCGGGCGGGCTGAAGGGCACCACGGGCTGGTTCGAAGCACTCGGGCTCAGGCCCGCCGCGGTGCACGCCCGGATGGCGGCGGGCACCGAGCTGGCCGCGGGCGTAGGCCTCGCGCTGGGCGTCGCGGGCCCGCTCCCCGCGGCCGCGACCGTCGGCCTGATGGCCGTGGCGGCCCTGACCGACCATCGCGGCAAGGGCTTCTTCGTCTTCAAGGGCGGCTGGGAGTACGTCGGTGTCGTGGGCGGTGCGGCGGTGGCGCTGGCCGCGCTGGGCAATGGCAGGTACTCGGTCGACGGGCTGCTGGGCTGGGAATGGACGGGCGGCGGACCCGCGCTGCTGGCAGCCGGGCTGGGTGCGGGGAGCGCGGTCGCGTTGCTGGCGGCGTGCTACCGGCCGGCGGAGAAGCCGGACGAGATCCCGGACGAGATCAGTGACTGACAGAAACTTGCCCATTCGAGGGAGGCGACATGGACGCGATTGACTTCGCAGCGGTGCTGTCCGAAGTCCGGCGCTTCGTCCGGGAACGCGTCGTGCCGCTGGAAGCGGAGATCGACGAGAAGGACGAGATGCCGGCGGACATCCGCGAGGCGGCGAAGAAAATGGGGCTGTACGGCTTCGCGCTGCCGGAGGAATACGGCGGGCTCGGGCTGTCGATGTACGAAGAGGCCCAGCTGATGTTCGAGCTCGGCTACACGACCCCGTCCCTGCGCTCGATGTTCGGGACGAACAACGGCATCGCCGGACACGTCCTGATGGTCGGCGGCACCGAGGAACAGAAGGCCGAATGGCTGCCGAAGATCGCCTCCGGTGACGTACTGGCGTCGTTCGCGCTGACCGAACCCGAGGCCGGCTCGGACCCCTCGACGCTGACGACCCGCGCCCACCTGGAGGGCGACGAGTGGGTCATCAACGGCGCCAAGCGGTACATCACCAACGCCCCGCTCGCCGACATGTTCATGGTCTTCGCGCGCACCGACCCCGACGCCCGGCGCACCCGCGGCATCTCCACCTTCCTGGTGCCCGCCGGCACTCCGGGCCTCACCGTGGCTCCCAAGGACCACAAGATGGGCCAGTTCGGCGCCTGGACGGCGGACGTGTACTTCGACGACGTACGCGTACCGGCCGCCGCCCTCGTCGGCGGCGAGGTCGGCCTGAACCGAGGCTTCTCCACGGCGATGGGCTGCATCGCGCACGGGCGGGTGCACATCTCGGCACTGATGGTCGGCATGGCCGAGCGCCTGGTCGACGAGTCGGTCGAATACGCCCGCACCCGCCGCCAGTCCGGCAAGCCCATCGGCTCCTACCAGCTGGTCCAGGGCCTGATAGCCGACTCGATGACCGACTACTATGCCGGACGCGCCACGGTCCTGGATGCCGCCCGGCGCTTCGACTCGGGCGAGGACACGAAGATCGGCCCGTCCTGCACGAAGTACTTCGCCAGCGAGATGGTGTGGCGGGTGGCGGACCGAGCGGTGCAGGTCCACGGCGGCGCAGGCTATATGCGCGGGGTCGCCGTCGAGCGCTTCTACCGCGACGCCCGGCTGTTCCGCATCTACGAGGGCACCAGCCAGATCCAGCAGGTCATCATCGCGAAGGCGCTGCTGGGTGAGGTGGCGCGCGGCTGAGCGGCACAAAGGCCAGGGCCCGGGGGTACCCCCGGGCCCTGGCCTTTGCTCGGTCGTCAGATGTCGTCAGATACCGAGCCGGTCCAGCAGCCGCTCGTGATACACCGCCGGGCCGCCGAACAGCAGTTGCGAGGACTTGGCGCGGCGGAAGTACAGGTGGGCGGAGTGCTCCCAGGTGAAGCCGATGCCGCCGTGGACCTGGATGTTCTCCATGGCCGCGGCCATGTACGCCCGTGAGCAGCACGCGTGCGCCACCGCCGAGGCGACCGCGAAGTCCGCGGAGCCCTCGGCGGCCAGCCGCGCCGCTTCCCGGGCGGAGGCCTCGGCCAGTTCCACCTGGACGAGCATGTCCGCGCACTTGTGCTTGACCGCCTGGAAGGAGCCGATGGGCCGGCCGAACTGGTGACGTTCCTTCGCGTACTCCGTGCTCATCTCCAGGCACCGGCGCGCCCCGCCCGCCTGCTCGGCGGCCAGCCCGACCGAGGCGACGTCCAGGACCCGGGCCATGATGCGCCCGCCCTGCCCGTCCGCGCCGACGAGCGTCGCGGGCACGGCGTCGAACGTCAGCCGGGCCATCGCCCGGGTGGCGTCCAGGGTCTCCAACGGGTCGGCCGTCAGCCCGGTCGCCCGCCGGTCGACGGCGAAGAGCGACGGGCCGGCGACGGTACGGGCGACGACGAGGAGCAGATCGGCCGTCGTACCGTCGATGACGAAGCACTTGCGGCCGTTCAGCTTCCAACCGCCGTCCCCGTCGGGCTTGGCGCGTGCGGAGATCAGCGCGGGGTCCCAGGAGCCGCTGTCCTCGGCGACGGCGAGGGTGGCCGTGGTCCGCCCGGCCGCGATGCCGGGCAGGTGGCGTGCGCAGGCATCCTTGTCGCTCGAGGCCAGCAGGGCCTGGGCGGCCAGGACGACGGTGGCGAAGTACGGCGCGCACAGCAGGGCGCGGCCCATCTCCTCCAGCACGACGCCGAGTTCGACGAGACCGAAGCCGTCGCCGCCGTACTCCTCGGGGAGGGCCAGGCCCGGCAGCCGCAGCTGGTCGGCCGCCTGCGCCCACACCTCCGCGTCGAAGCGCGGATCGCTGTCCATCAGCTTCCGCACGGCTTCCTCGGGTGACTTGGCTTCCAGGAACTCACGTACAGAAGCGCGGAGTTCCCGCAGCTCGCTCTCGTCGGCGGTCACGGACGCACCTCCTTGGCGGCGGTGGCCACCGGTTCCTTGGGCAGGCCGAGGACGCGTTCCGCGAGGATGTTCTTCATGATCTCCTCGGTACCGCCGAGGATGCGCAGGGCCGGGGTGGCCAGGAGCAGTTCGGACCAGGCGTACGTGCCCCACTGGCCGGTGTCGGCGATGAGCCGCGGGCCGAGCACATCGGACACGAAGTGCGCGGCGGCGGTGAGGTTTTGACCGTACATCAGTTTCGAGACGGACATCTCGGGGCCCGGTGCGGTTCCGGCGCGGAGCCTGCGCAGGGCACGTGCGTTGAGGTGTTCGGTAGCCATGGCGTCGACCAGGAGTTCGGCGAGGCGGGTGCGCAGGGCGCGGTCGTCCCAGGTCCAGGTGGCGCGCATCAGCGCCGAGAGCCGGTCCGGGGACAGGGCTGCGGCCACCGGGCCCGCGCCCTCGCTGCCGACCGTGGCGCGCTCGTTCATCAGGGTGGTCAGGGCGACGGTCCAGCCGCCGTCGACCTCGCCGAGGCGATGGTCGTCGGGGATGCGTACGTCGGTGAGGAAGACCTCGTTGAAGTCGGCGCCGCCGGTCATCTGCCGGAGCGGTCTGACCTCCACGCCAGGTGTGTCCATGGGGATCAGGAAGGCCGTGATACCGCGGTGCTTGGGCGCGTCCGAGTTCGTACGGGTCAGCGCGAGGCCGATCTGGCTGTGCTGGGCGACCGAGGTCCATACCTTCTGCCCGTCGATCACCCAGTCGTCGCCGTCGCGTACGGCACGAGTGGCCACGCTCGCCAGGTCGGACCCGGCGCCGGGCTCGCTGAACAGCTGGCAGGCGATGGCGTCCCCGCGGTACATCGCGGGCAGCCAGCGGTTCTTGATGTGCTGCTGGGCGTGGGCAAGGATCGTCGGGCCGATCATGCCGAGACCGACCACGCCGAGCACGCCGGTGTCGGCGACGTCGTACTCGGACTCGATGGAGTCGTAGAGCAGGTCGTGGACGGGAGTCAGGCCACGGCCACCGTACTCGGGCGGGCCGGTGATCCAGCCGAAGCCGTTCTCGTGGCGGATCCGCTGCCATTCCCGTGCCCGCTGCACGTGCTCCTGTTCCTCCTCGGGCGGGAGGCTGCTGAAGTACGCCATCGTGTCGTCGCCCTCGCCCCAGGTGAGGGCGGTGCGGTCGGGGGCCTTCGCCACGTGCGCGTCGAGGAAGCGGCGCGCCTCGGCGGCGAAGTCCTGCATGTCGTCGGATTCCATCGCGTTCGCTCCGCTGTCAGGTCGAGAGGATCGTCACCGCCGACGCGCCCGGCGCGCCGTACAGGTGGGTGAGGCCGACGCGAGGCGTGCCGGGGACCTGCCGGTCCCCCGCCGTGCCGCGCAGCTGGAGCACGATCTCGTGGATCTGGCGCAGTCCGGACGCGCCGATCGGCTCGCCGTTGCCGAGCAGTCCGCCGTCGGTGTTGACCGGGAGCCGGCCGCCGATCCTGGTGGCGCCCTCGGCGACGAGGCGTTCCTGCTCGCCGTCCTTGCACAGGCCGGTCTCGGCCATGTGGATGATCTCCGACCCGGCGTCGGTGTCCTGGAGCTGGGCGACGTCGACGTCCTCGGGGCCGATGCCCGCAAGTTCGTACGCCGCCCGGGAGGCGTCCACCGTCGGGCTCTCCACCGGCTCCCCCACCGGGAACGACGGGCTCTGCACCTCGAAGGCGCCGAGCCTGCGGCTGCGCAGGGCGGTGGCCCGCACGCGCACGGGGGTGGAGGTGTACTTGTGGGCCTGGTCGGCGCGGCACATCACGACGGCCGCGGCGCCCTCGTTCGGGCCGCAGTACATGAACTGGCGCAGGGGGTAGTTGAGGACCGGCGAGGCCAGGATCTCCTCGGGCGTGAGCGGGGTGCGGCGCCAGGCCTTGTCGTTGCCTGCGGCGTTGCCGAAGTTCTTCGACGCCACGCGCGCGAGCGTCTCGTGCGAGATGCCGTGGTCGTGCATATAGCGGTTGATCTTCATGCCGAAGAAGTGGGTGGTCAGGAAGAGCCCGGTCTGCCCGTACCAGGAGGGGATGCCGGCCACGGACGGGTCGGCGGCGAACGCGCCGCGCGGGTGCTTGTCCAGGCCGATCGCGATGGTCAGGTCGTGCTCGCCGGTCTCGATCGCGCGGGCGGCGAGCGCCACCGCCGTACCGGCCGTGGCGCAGCCGTTGAACACCCCGCGCAACGGCACTCCGGTCAGGCCGAGCCGTCCGACGATCGCGTCGGGGTTGGCGACCTCGTAGCTGCCGATGTAGCCGCCCTGGACCTGAGGCCAGGTCACGCCCGCGTCGGCGAGCGCCAGCCGTACCGCGTCCGCGCCCATGTCCATCGCCGGCTTCCCGGAAAACCGGCCGAACGGGTGGAGCCCCACCCCGATGATGACGGCCTCGGTCACTGTGCCTCCTCCTCGGCCGCGTCGTCCTCCGCCGGGGCGAACGCGAACGTCATGACTTCGGTGCCGTCGTCCTGCACGGTGTAGGGCACGAGCGTGAGCCGCATGGGCTGCCCGATCCTGAGCTTCTCCGGGTCGGGTTCGGTGAGGCGGCCCTCGACCAGCAGCTCGCCGGGGAGTTCGACATATCCGACCGTGTACTCCTCGAAGGCCTCGGGGCCGTCGTACGGCGGGGACGGCGGGCGGAAGTTCTGGGTGGTGTACGTCCACAGCGTTCCGCGGTCCGACAGGAGCCGTTCCTTCGACTCCGTGCCCGCGCACTGTACGCAGTGCGTGGCGGTGGGGAAGCTCACCAGTCCGCAGGCCGTGCACTCGGAGCCGATGAGCCGCGGTGGTGCGTCCGCCGAGGGCGGCCAGGTGAACAGGCCCTCTGCGACCGGCCGTTGCGTCGTCGTCATGTGCTGCTGCCCCCTTCAGGCCGTCGTGCTGCGGTTGCCCATGGCGTCGGCGTTCGGAGCCGCCTTGGCCACCAGGTTCGGGACGACGGAGGACAGCTCTTCCGGTGTCCATCGGGACTCGGCGCCCGTCGCCGGGCCGTTGACCCAGCCCTCCAGGACCGTGATCCGGTTGCCGACGACGCCGAACACCCGGCCGGTGACCTCGCGGGAGGCGGCCGAGCCGAGCCACACCACGAGCGGCGAGATGGCCTCGGGGGTCAGGTCCTGGCTCTCGGCGGCCTGCTGCATCATCTCGATGTCCTCGGTCAGCCGGGTCAGCGCGGTCGGCGCGATGGCGTTCACCGTCACGCCGTAGCGGGCGAGTTCGGCCGCGGCGATGAGAGTGAGGCTGCCGATTCCGGCCTTGGCCGAGCCGTAGTTCGACTGGCCGGGGTTGCCGAAGATGCCGGACGGAGAGGTCGTGTTGATCACCCGGGCGTCGTTGCCCTGGCCGGACTTGGAGCGCTCGCGCCAGTACGCGGCGGCGTGGTGCAGGGTGGCGAAGCTGCCCTTGAGGTGGACGGCGATCACGCTGTCCCAGTCCCGTTCGGTCATCGACACGATCATCCGGTCGCGCAGGATGCCGGCGTTGTTGACCAGGACGTCCAGGCCGCCGTAGGTGTCCACGGCCTGCCGTACGAGGCTGCCGGCGCCGTCCCAGCTGGAGATGTCGTCCGTGTTGGCCACCGCCTGGCCGCCGGCCGCGACGATCTCGTCCACCACGGCCTGGGCGGGCCCGGCCGAGGCACCGCCTCCGTCGCGCGCACCGCCCAGGTCGTTGACCACGACTTTCGCCCCGTGCGCGGCGAACGCCAGGGCGTGCGCCCTGCCGATGCCGTTACCGGCGCCGGTGACGACCACGACTCGGCCGTCGACCACTCCTTCGGACATCTTCAACTCCTTGATGCGATGGCTAGTTGGCCTCGGCGAGCAGAACGCGCGGGTCCTCGCTGCCGCAGCCGCACCGGCCGGTGACGACGCGGCCCGCAATGCCGAGCGGCGTCTCGGGCAGCGCCGATGTGCGCTGCTCCCCCGCCGCCAGGAACAGCTGCCCGTCCCGCTCGTCGACCCGCCATTCGGCGACGTTGACGTGCGCGCCGGTTCGCTCGGGGCACTCCAGGGCGAGGGCCGGTCCCACGGCCGCGATCAGGCACGCGGGCACACCCACACCGCGCAGCACCGGTACGGCGGCCGGCCGGGCCAGTACGACGGACACCGAGCGGAACATCTCGCCGATGTCGGCGCTGCCGGCGAGTCCCTCCAGGGTCTCCGCCGACAGGCCGATCACCACCTGTGGGTCAAGCTCCCGGTGGAAGACCGCGGTGCGGCGGTGGTCCCAGCCCATCGCCTCGGCGATGCCGTACGTCACCTTCAGCGTGCGCAGGGCTCCGATCACCGCCTGGCCCCAGAAACCCTCGAATCCGGAGGTGGTCAGCACCGCACGCTGCCCGGCGGCCAGGCCGTGCCCGCGCAGCCGTTCGGTGGCCCAGGCCGTGTCGCGGGCGAGTTCCGCCCAGGTCAGCTCCATGTCCTTGACGCCGTCGGCGGTGGGAAAGCGCATGAGATAAGCGAGTTCGGGCCGGTCGAGTTCCCGGGCCCGGGCAAGGGTGTCGGCGCGTGCCATCAGCTCTTCACCACCCGGGGGAACTTGGCGACGCTGGTCATGGTCTTCAACAGGTCCTCCTCGGTGCGCATGTCGAGCACTGGCCTGACGCCGGTCCGCTCCCGTACGGCCTCGCTCAGCCGCCCGGCCAGGGAGCCGACGTCGCCGGTGAGCGCGGGGTCGTAGCCGACGCGCAGCCGCAGTTCGTCGACCTCGCGGCGCTCCCGGACGATCTGGAACACTCCGGCCACCGTCTCCGGCTGGTCCTCCACGGCCTGCCAGACGTCCCGCAGTACGACGGAACGCCCCTGAACCACGGTCTCGTCGCCGCGCCGTCCGGCCACCCACATACGGGCGTGGGTGCGCCCGCAGCCGCAGCGGTCGCCCGACAGGCGGACCAGGTCCTCGCTGCGGTAACGGATGAGCGGTGCGGCGCGGTTGTCCAGGTCGGTGGCGACCAATTCGCCGAGGTCCGCCTCCGGAACGTCGCGCCATCCGCCCTGCTCGTCGACCTCGACGCACTCGGCGAAGACGGTGTCCTCCCAGAGGTGGAAGCCGTCGTGTTCGCGGCACTCCCAGGCGGTGCCGGTGTCGGCGGCACTGGTGTACTCGTAGATGTCGATGCCCCAGTCGTCGCGGATCCGCTCGCGCATCTTCCGGCTGAGGGGCTGCCCGGCGCAGGAGGCGCCCTTCAGGGAGGAGAACGCCTCCTTCAGGTCCACCTTCTCGGCCAGGTGCTCCAGCTCCACCATCTGCGGATACATCATCTGCAGGTAGGCCGGGCGGTAGGTGCGCAGGGCCTCGACGACCTCGTGCATCTTGCCCAGCCAGGTGTCCACCTCGATCACGACCGCGCCCAGCGCCTGGTAGCCGGGGTCCATGAGGTTGCGGAAGGTGCCGGGCGGGCTGAGCACCCGGTCTCCCGGCCTCAGGCCGAGCTCCCACAGGTCACGCACCTGCGCGGTCACCAGGGGTGGCGCGTCCTGCCATATCTCGGCGAAGAACTCCGGGTCGCCGGTGGTGCCCGAGCTGGAGGAGACGGACGTCAGCTCTTCCATCGGGACGCACAGCAGACCGCCGAAGGGATCGCCGGTGCGGGCCCGGTAGGCGCGCACCATGTCCTTGGTGATGAACGGGACGCGGGCCCGGAAGTCGTCCAGGGTGCGGATGTCGCGTGGATGCACCCCGTGCTCGTCCCAGAGCTCGCGGTAGAAGGCGGAGTTGCCGTAGGCGTGCTCGACGAGCTCCAGGACTCGTTCCTCCTGCAGCGCCCGCAGCTGTTCGCGAGCCATGGTCTCCACCTGTGGCTCGAAGTACCTGTCCTCGTACCTGTCCTCGTCGGACCTGTCACCGACCATGGCGCCTCCTTGCGCGCTGAAGCTGCCCAGATCTTCCAGCTATCAGCGCAATCAGTCAACCAATTCGACGGATTCAAGGCCAGACCTCGCGCCACGCCGATCGATATAGTTAACTATTAGCACTCATTAGACCTACGGGAGCTTCGGGAGTGCGCCGTGAAGATCGTTGTCTGTGTGAAGCACGTGCCCGATGCCATGGGGGACCGCACCTTCACCGAGGAGGGCGTCACCGACCGGGCGTCGGTCGACTCCCTGCTGTCCGAACTCGACGAGTACGCGGTCGAGCAGGCCCTGCGGATCGCCGAATCCGGCGTCGACGCCGAGATCAGCTACCTCACCGTCGGACCCGACGACGCCAAGGACGCGCTGCGCAAGGCGCTGGCCATGGGCGGCGACTCGGCGATCCACGTGAGCGACGACGACATCGAGGGCAGCGACGCGTTCGGCACCTCGCTGGTCCTGGCCAGGGCGATCGAACGGCACGGCTTCGACCTCGTCCTGTGCGGGATGGCCTCGACGGACGGCACCATGGGCGTCGTACCCGCCATGCTGGCCGAACGGCTCGGCGTCCCGGCCGTCACCCACGTCGACGAACCGGCGGTCCAGGCCGAGGACGGCACGGTGACCGGCCGCCGCGAGGGCGACGGTGCGAGCGTACGCATCCAGGGCACCCTGCCGGCCGTCGTGTCGGTGACCGACCGCTCCGGTGATGCCCGCTACCCCTCGTTCAAGGGGATCATGGCCGCGAAGAAGAAGCCGCTGGAAACCCTCGACCTCGACGACCTCGGGATCGAACCCGAGCAGGTCGGCCGGAGCGGCGCGCGGTCGGCCGTGGACACCGCGACCAGGCGCCCGCCGCGCAGCAAGGGAGAGATCGTCAGCGACGAGGGTGCGGGCGGCGTGGGACTGGCCGATTTCCTCACCACAAGGAAGTTCGCCTGACCGGACCGAACCGGAGCGGACCGGACGGGACCGGACGGGACACCGACACCGCGGACCACCCAACATCCGCGCCCGAGACCGACCACACCCACACCCACACCCACACGACTCAAGGAGTGCATCACCGTGGCCGAGATCCTCGTATTCGTCGACCACGCCGATGGCGTCGTCCGCAAGCCGACACTCGAACTGCTCACCCTGGCACGCCGCCTCGGTGAACCGTCGGCCGTCTTCCTGGGACTGGGCGGCGCGGACACCGCGACCGAGGTCCTCGGCCGCTACGGCGCCCACAAGGTCTACGTCGTGGACGCCCCCGAGGTGGAGGAGTACCTCGTCACCCCGGCCGTCGACGCCCTGACGCAGATCGCCGAGCGCACCGGCCCGGCTGCGATCCTGCTGCCGGCCGGCCCGGACGGCAAGGAGACCGCCGCGCGGGTGGCGCTCCGCCTGGACTCGGGGCTCATCACCGACGCCGTCGACATCACCGCCGGGGAGGACGGCCCGGTCACCGAGCAGTCCGTGTTCGCGGCGACGCACCAGGTGACGGCACACGTCACCCGGGGCATACCGGTCATCACCGTCAAGCCCAACGCCACCGCCCCCGAGCCGGCCCCCGTTGCACCCGCCGTCGAGAAGTGGGACGTCACCTTCGGCCCGGCCTCCGCCGCCGTCAAGGTCCTTTCCCGCACACCGCGGGAGCGCGGCGACCGTCCCGAGCTGACCGAGGCCGACATCGTGGTCTCCGGTGGCCGCGGCGTGAACGGTGCCGAGAACTTCACGGTCATCGAGCGCGTCGCCGACACCCTGGGGGCGGCCGTCGGGGCGTCCCGCGCCGCGGTGGACGCGGGCTGGTACCCGCACAGCCACCAGGTCGGCCAGACCGGAACCCAGGTCTCCCCGCAGCTCTACCTCGCCGCCGGCATCTCCGGCGCGATCCAGCACCGGGCGGGCATGCAGACGTCCAAGACCATCGTCGCCGTCAACAAGGACGCGGACGCGCCCATCTTCGAACTCGCCGACTACGGCGTCGTAGGGGATCTCTTCCAGGTGCTGCCGCAGCTGGTGCAGGAGATCGAACGGCGTCGGAGCTGATCTTCCGCCCTTCCATCCAGCCCCTGAAACTCCTAATCTGTTTAACTGATTGCATCTATTGCCCCGAAGGAGCGCCATGACGAAGATCTGGGTCAACTCTGGGGATTCCCACGTGATGGAACCGGACGACCTGTGGACCGAGGCGCTGCCGCCGCGCCTGGCCGACCGGGCGCCGCGCAGTGAGCGCGGCGAGAAGTACGAGGTGCTCTACATCGACGGCGAGCGCATCGACCGCCAGCTCAACGACTTCATGGACGCCATGCGACCGCCGGGCTCCCGGGACCTCGACGTCCGGCTGAAGGACCTGGACCAAGAGGGTGTCTGGGGCCAACTAGCCTTCCCCTCCATGGGGTTCTGGCTGGTGTCGATCACCGAGCGGGAGCTCGCCCGGGAGACGGTGAAGGCCTGGAACAACTGGGCGCACACCGACATCCTGAGCAAGAACAAGCGGGTCATCACCCCCGCCTGCGTTTCGACGGCGAACATCGAGGATGCGGTCGCCGAGGTCGAGCGCGTGGCCGAGCTGGGCTTTCAGTCGGTCTTCCTGCCCTGCTCGACACGGCCCGGCGAGGAGTACGCCCTCGACCGCTGGGAGCCGCTGTGGACCGCCGTCGAGCGGGCCGGTCTCGTGCTCGGCTTCCATATCGGAACCGGCGGCGAGAACGTCGTCTTCCGCGGGCCCGGCGGCGCCATCGTCAACTACATGGAGACGACCTACCCGGGCATGCGCGTGATCTCCCACATGGTCGCGGGCGGTGCCCTGGACCGCCACCCCGACCTGAAGCTCCTCATCGCCGAGGGCGGTGCGGGCTGGGTCCCGGCCATCGGCGACCGCATGGACGAGGCGTACCGTCAGCACGGCATGTTCGTCCGGCCGAAGCTGAGCCGGCTGCCCAGCGAGATCATCAGGCAGCAGGTGTACGCCTCCTTCCAGCACGACAAGAGCTCGGTGGAGATCGTCGAGTCGACCGGCTACCGCAACGTGATGTGGGGCGACGACTACCCTCACCTGGAAGGGACGTACGGCCACACCCAGTCCACGCTCCGCGAGCTGTTCGACGGCGTGCCGGACGACATCCGCGAGCGCGTCACGCGCGGCACCTTCAACGAGCTCTTCCGCCTGCCGGAGCAGACTCCTCAGGAGGCGGCCGTCTGAGCGGCACAGGCCCGGCACAGGCGGAGAGACACCCGTGACCACTCCCCCGTATCACGAGGACTCGGAACGGCGGCAGCCCGAACCCCAGGAGGGACCGTATCCCGAGCAACTGGAACGGTCCTACCCCGAGGACCTCGAACGGCCCGGACTCGTCAGAACTGGGCGGTCGACCTTCGTCCGGCCCATCCGGCCGGAGGACGCCGACCGCCTGGTGGCGTTCGTCGGCACTCTGTCGCGGGCGACCCTGGCCTACCGGTCCCTCGGCCCGGTGGTCCGCGTGCGCGACGACCTCATCCGGCGCGGCGCGCACGTCGACTACCTCAACGAGCTGGCGCTGATCGCCCTGGCCGGCGAGGAGATCGCAGGCCTGGTGCGCTACGTCCGCGACCCCGAGGAACCGGAGCACGCCGAGGTCACGTTCACCATCCGGGACGACCACCAGAGCGAGGGGTTCGGCAGGCTGCTCCTCGAACACATCGCCGCTGCCGCTCGCGCCCGGGGCATCCGGGTCCTCGAGGCCGACGTTCTCGCGGACAACACCCGCATGATCAATGTGTTCCTCGGCTCCGGCTACCAGGTCGAGACCGGGCCACCCGGCCAGATCATCCACTTCGAGATCGCCATCGACCCGCAGGCCCAGGCCGTCGCCCGGGCCGAGCGCCGCGAGCACACGGCCGTACGGCGCTCGCTGCGACCACTGCTCGAACCCCGGTCGGTCGCGGTGATCGGCGCCAACCGCAGCCCGCTGACGATCGGCAACGAGATCGTGGCGAACCTGCTGCGGGGTGGTTTCAGCGGCCGCGTCTTCCCGGTCAATCCGCAGGCCGAGCAGATCGCCGGAGTGCGGGCGTACCCGAGTGTCCGGGAGCTTCCCGAGCCGCCGGATCTGGCGCTGGTGGCCGTGCGGGCGGAGGCGGTGCCCGATGTCGTACGGGAGTGCGCGGAAGTCGGCGTCAAGGCGGTGGTCGTGGTCTCGACCGGTTTCGGGGAGACCGGCGCGGCCGGACGGGCCACCGAGCTGGAACTGGCCCGCTTCGCCCGCACCTCCGGCATGCGGCTGGTGGGGCCCAACTGCATGGGCGTGGTCAACACGACGCCCGCGGCACGGCTGGCCGCGACCTTCTCACCCGCCCTGCCGACTCCCGGCCGGGTGGCGATGTCCAGCCAGTCCGGGCCGCTGGGGCTCGCGGTGCTCGACTTCGCGCGGCGGCTGCGGCTCGGCTTCTCCGGCTTCGTGTCGGTGGGCCACGCGGTGGACGTGTCCACCAACGACCTGCTCCAGTGGTGGGAGGAGGACCCTGAGACCTCCGTGATCCTTTTGCACGTCGAACACTTCGGCAATCCGCGCCGGTTCGCCCGTATCGCCCGCCGGGTCGCGCCGCGCAAGCCGATCATCGCGGTGCACCCGGGGCACGCTGATTCGGCGGTGAGTTCGCTCTTCGCCCAGTCCGGGGTGATCCGTACCCGCAGCCTCCAGGAGCTGTTCGACGTCGCCCTGCTGCTCGCCCACCAGCCTCCCCCGCCCGGCAACCGGGTCGCCGTGATCACCAATGCGGGCGGGCCCGCGTCACTGACCGTCGGAGCCTGCGCGGCGAGCGGGCTGCGCGTGCCCGCCCTCGGGGAGCCCACCCAGCAAGCGCTGCGTACGGCCCTCTCGCCCAGCGCCGACATCGCGAACCCGATCGACCTCACCCCCACAGCGACCGCCGCGCACTACCGGCACGCGCTGGACACCGTCCTGGCCGACGACGACATCGACGCCGCCATCGTCCTGTTCATGCCGCCGCTGGCGGACAAGCCCGACGAGGTGGCGTCGGCGATCCTCGACGCGGCCGCGGCCGCGCCCGAAAAGCCGGTGGTGACCAGTTTCCTCGGCGGCGCGGGCGTCGCCGATCTGCTGCACCGGGGCGACCTGGTCGTACCCACGTACACGTTCCCCGAGGCGGCGGCGGCCTCACTCGGCCACGCGGCGGCCTACGAGGCGTGGCGCAGCACGCCCGCAGGCGTCGTACCGGATCTCGCGGGAGTCGACGTGGAGCGCGCCCGCTCGCTGGTCGCCGGATCGGCCCCCGGCCTGGTCCCTGCCTCCATCGCGGCCGAGCTTCTCGACTCCTACGGAATCGCCGTACAGGACACCGAACCGGGCTCCGGACCGGACCCCGGCCCTGACGCGTTCCTCTCCGTCAGCGCCGACCCGGTCTTCGGCCCGGTGGTCGCCTTCGGCCTCACCGGGGACTACGCCGATCTGATGGCGGACGTCGTCCACCGGGTCACTCCGCTCAGCGACCGCGACGCCCGGGAGATGGTCCGCTCGCTGCGGGCGGCTCCGCTGCTGGACGGCCGGGTGGGTGGCCGGGGGGTGGATCTGGCGGCGCTCGAGGAGACCGTCATGCGGATCTCGGCGATGGTCGAGGACCTGCCCGAGATAGAGGCGCTGGAGCTGCGTCCCGTACGGCTGCTGCCGCCCGGGGACGGGGTCGCCGTCGCCCAAGCGACGATCCGGCTGGCGGACAGCGCCACGGGAGACACGACGGGACACCCGATGAAAGGCGGCCCCTCATGAAGGTGGGCATCTACTTCGACCTGCGCAACCCGCCGCCATGGCAGCAGAGTTGGTCGCGGGTGTACGGCTTCGCCCTGGAGATGTGTGAGGAGGCGGACCGCCTGGGCCTCGACTCGGTCTGGTTCTCCGAGCACCACGGCTTCGAGGACGGCTACCTCCCGCAGCCGCTCACCATGGCGGCGGCGGCCGCCGCCCGCACCCGCCGCGTGCGCCTGGGGACCGCGGTCATCCCCGCCCCGCTGCACGCGGCACCCGAGATCGCGGAACAGGCGGCGATCGTGGACATCATCAGCGACGGCCGTCTGGACCTCGGGCTCGGCACCGGCTACCGCGTACCCGAGTACCGGCTGTACGGAGGCGACCTCGGCAAGCGCTATTCCACCACCGACCAGCGGGTCCGGGAGATCCGCGGCCTGTGGGCCGAGTCCCTGGTCACCCCCGGACCGGTCCAGGATCCGCTGCCGATCTGGCTCGGCTACCAGGGTCCGCAGGGCGCTCGCCGGGCCGGCCGCCTCGGCACCGGGCTGCTGTCGCTCAACCCGGCGCTGCTGACGCCGTACCGGGACGGGCTCGCCGAGAGCGGCTACGACGCGTCGACAGCCCGGATGCAGGGCTCCTTCACCACGTTCGTCACCGAGGACCCGGACGGCGACTGGCCGGTGGTGCGCACACACCTGGCGTACCAGTGGGACAGCTACCGCCGGTACATGGTGGAGGGGACGGACCAGCCCGTCCCCCGCCCCATCGACCCGGAGAAGTGGCGGGAGACGGGGCTGCGCGCGACCGGTGTCGGTCAGTTCCTCTACGGCACACCGCAGGACGTCGCCGATGCCGTCAAGGCGTACGTGGCAGGGTTGCCGGTCGAAGGGGTGTTTCTGTGGGCCTCCCTGGCCGGGATGCCCGAGGACATGGTCGCCCGCCAGGTCCAGCTGATCTCCGGGAAGCTGCGCCCGCTGCTTGCCGATGTCTGACGAGGAGTTGAGCATGACGACGGAAGCCGGCGAAACCGGGGCGACGACGCCGACCGGTCACTGGGCCGGGGCGGACTTCCAGGAGCCGCCCCGCACCCCGGGCGGGGTGGCACTGTGCGGTGCGTGCCGCGTCGCCGGTTCCTGCCGGCTGGGCGTGGAGCGGGAGAGGCTCGACGAGGACGGCGTGGCCTGGTTCGAGCTTGCCTGCCCTCGAGACCAGGAAGGCGGGCCCAATGTCGCGCACGGCGGCTGGACGGCGGCCGTGCTGGACGACTGCCTCGGTCATCTCCCGCTGCTGCACCGGGTGTTGAGTGTGACGGCCGACCTCACCGTGAGCTTCGTGAAGCCGGTGCCTGTTCAGCGGCCGCTGGAGGTCCGGGCCTGGGTCGAGCGGCGCGCGGGCTCACGCTGGTACATCGCGGGCGAGATGGTGCTGCTGCCGACCCGCGCCGTGCTGGCCCGGGCCTCGGGGATATGGGTCACCCGCGACCGGGGCCACTTCGCACGGCACGAGGAGTGGCTGGCTCGGCAGGAGACGGACCAGGACACGGACGGGGAAGGTCAGTAGCCGTCGGTCAGTACGACCGCAGCCCCATGCTGCGGGCGATGCCGTTGCGCTGGATCTGACTGGTCCCCCCGGAGATCGTGGCCACGATGGACTCCCGGTAGCGGAAGCTCATGACGCTCTCCGTCGAGAAGCCGTGCCCTGCGCAGACCTGCATGCCGAGACGGGCAGCCGCCACGTACGTCTCAGAGCCCTTGAGCTTCGCCATAGAGCCCTCCCGTGTGCACGGTTTGCCCTGGGCGAGCAGCCAGGCGGCGCGGTACGCGAGCAGCCGGGCAGAGTCGATCTCGGTCTGCAGGTCCGCCATGGCGTGGGCGAGCGCCTGGAAGTTGCCGATGGGACGGCCGAAGGCGTGCCGGGTGCGCGCGTACTCCAGCATCTCGTCCAGGGTGGCCTGGGCCGCGCCCAGATAACCGCCGGTGATGATCACCTTCTCCAGTTCGATGTTGGACAGCATCACCTTCCAGCCCTCGTCACGCGGGCCGACGAGGTTCTCCTTCGGCACCAGTGCGTCGTTGAAGAAGACCTCGTTGGTGCCCAGGATGTGTCGGGCCAATGTGGGTGTCCGGCGCACCTCGACCCCCTTGGTCGAGGGGTCGACGAGCAGCAGACTGATGCCACTGTGCTTGGGCTCGCGGGGTCCGGTGCGCACGTAGGTCGCGATGGTCGTGTCGGGCAGCCCACCGCCCGTGCACCACGCCTTCTGGCCGCGGACGAGGAAGTGGTCGCCGTGGTCCTCGGCGGTGGTGCGCAGTGCCGCGGCGTCGGACCCGCTGTCCGGCTCGCTGAGGCCGACGGCGAGCCGGTGTCGTCCGGTCATGACCTGCTCGCGGATGAAGTCACGTTGCGCCTCGTTGCCCCACCGGAAGACGGTTATCCCGGGTATGAGGACCCCGATGTAGCACATGGCGACGTCGAAGCTGGCCCTCCCGAGTTCCTCGGCGATCAGGATGAGCTCGAGCGGCCCGCCGCCGTCGCCGCCCTCGTCCTCACGGAACGGAAGCGAGAACCAGCCGAGATCGGCCATGCCGCGGAACAGCTCGGGCGGTACGACGCCCTCCTCGTCCCACTGCTTGGCCTTCTCGGCCGGGCACACGTCGGCGACGAACTGCCGTGCCGTCATGCGCAACAGGTCCTGCTCGTCGGTCAGCCCGAAGTCCACGGCCACTCCTCGCCACCACTCAGCCATTCATCTATCTAATTATTCTATGTTAGCGGATAGAGCGCCAGTGGACGTGGAGTCGCGCCCCCTTGGCCACTGCCGCAGCGTCCAGGCCGACCCGCGCACCCCGATCGCCCTCGACGACCAGGCCGGGCGACCGGTGGAGCCGGACGGACAGACCGGGCGCAGCCTGGAGACTCGGGGCCAGATCAGGTCGAGGACATGCCGCCGAGCACCGACACGACCGAGTCGTGCGCCTCATTGTCCGGGTCGATCGTCCCGCCACCTCGGGCACCCTCAGCGGCACCCCGTAGTACACAAACAGCGGGAAGTCTGCCGAACGGGGGGCCGCAGAAAGCCCACTGCAGCTCGCCGACCACTACCGCGTAGAAGCCGCGCCCGGGAGCCGGGCGAGCTGCTCGAGCGCACGGTGGCGTGAAGACACCCGTAGGCGGTCACCGATCGGTGGATCAAGTCCCAAAGCTTGAACACGAATTACACACATCCCCTCTCCAAAACCGGCACCGATGGTCTAGATTGACCGTGCTTCAGCTGATCGGACACGAGGCGATCAATAAGGATCTAAAGGATCTATAAGTCCGCCACTACGGAAAGCCAGCAGTCGCGTCCCCGGATCCAGACGTGGGGGTAAACCCGAGAGGGGGCTTTGGGTGCGGGGAGCACCCGAGGTTTCGACGGGTTCCCGCGCACCTCGAGACTCCGGCAGGACATGCGAGTCCACTGCCACCAGGGTGGGTTGTTCAAGTAGCGCTGACATGGCCGGGACGTCATGCGCGGGGGGTGGGGGCCTCCCGAGGGAGGAACAGCGCGGCGCGGGAGGCGGGGGCCTCCCGAAGGGAGGGACTGTGCGGGGGGGGGTGGGGGCCTCCCGGGGGGAGGAACCGTGTTGGGCGATCACGTCGTACCACTGGGGACCGGGGGGGTTCTGTGCGGCAGGGGGGAATAGTCGACCCTTTTTCGTCGGCGCGCGGGAGTCTGGCGAACGGGGCAATCAGCCGGCCCGCGATCGACTGGGAGCAGCGGTACCGCCGTACCGTGATCACCAGCGATACCGTGGCCACCGCCTTGGTGGTGGCGGCGATCGGCAACTTCTTCGGGGTCCGGGACGCGGCCAACTGGCACGAGAAGTGGGGAATTCTCGCATTCGGCACCGAGCTGCTGGTGCTCGGAGCGCTTGCGGTGAGCCGGTCGTGGTCTCCGGCCGTGCTCGGCCAGGGCGCCGAGGAATTCCGCCGGCTCGGACGCTCACTGTTCACGGCGACCGTCGTACTGGCGCTCGGCGGGATCGCCCTCACCTCGCGCAACATCAAGCTCTGGATCTTCGTCGCGATCCCCGCGATCGCGCTCGTCACCATGACCGCGCGGTATGTGCTCCGCCTCCGGCTGCACAAACAGCGGAAGGAAGGACGGTGCCTGAGACCGGTGCTCGCTGCCGGGAGCCCGGCCACCGTGCGCGACCTGATCAGCCGAACCCGAAAGTTCCCGCACCTCGGCTGGCGGGTGGACGGGGTGTGCACGACGGACGGTCTCGGGCTCGACGGTGACCACCTGGACGGAGTGCCGGTCGTCGGTCAACTGGCCGACGTCGCCAAGCACGTTCGCCACGACGGCTACCGTGTCGTCGCGGTCACACCGGACCCGCACTGGTCACCGGACCGACTGCAGCGGCTGGCCTGGAATCTCGAAGGCAGCGACGCCGAGATGGTCGTGGCCCCCGTGCTGATGGAGGTGGCCGGCCCGCGGCTGCACGTCGACGCGGTACTCGGGATCCCGCTGCTGCGGGTCAGCATGCCGACCTTCACCGGGGGCCGCCGGGCGATCAAAGGCGTCGTCGATCGGATGTGCGCAGCGATCCTGCTGATGCTGTTCGCGCCGCTGATGCTGTTCGTCGCGCTGCTCGTGATGGTGGACAGTCGTGGTGGGGCGTTCTACCGCCAGCGCAGGGTCGGCAAGGACGGCCGCGAGTTCACCATTCTCAAGTTCCGCACCATGGTCGCCGGGGCTCACGGGGTACGTGCCGACCTGGCCGACCTCAACGAGGGCGCAGGCCTGCTGTTCAAGCTCCGCCGGGATCCACGGGTGACCCGGGTGGGAGCGGTGCTGCGCCGGTACTCGATCGACGAGCTCCCGCAGCTTTTCAACGTGCTCACAGGATCGATGTCGCTCGTCGGTCCGCGGCCTCCGCTACCGGAGGAGACCGCTGCGTACGGCCCGGACATCCGGCGGCGGCTGCTGGTCAAGCCCGGGCTCACCGGCCTGTGGCAGATCAGCGGACGCAGCGACCTGCCGTGGGAGGAGGCGGTCCGCCTCGACCTGCGGTACGTGGAGGACTGGTCGCTCGCCCTGGACGCAGTGATCTTGTGGAAGACGCTGCGTGCGGTGCTCCATGGGCAGGGGGCCTATTGATGCGCGGGGGTCGTCGTCCGACCCGCGCGCGGACCGCAGGCCGCAAGGGCCTGCCTAGGGGGAGGGACGGGTCATGAAGGTCAGCGTTTTCGGGCTCGGCTACGTGGGCTGTGTGTCGGCCGCGTGCCTGGCCAGCATGGGTCACGAGGTCATCGGGGTGGACGTGAACCAGGTGAAGGTCGACCTGGTCAACGACGGCAAGGCCCCGGTGGTCGAGGAGCGGATCGGCGAGCTCATCGCCGAGGTCGTGCGGACCGGAGCGCTACGCGCTACCGACGACGTCCGCGAGGCGATCATGGACAGCGATGTGTCGCTGGTCTGCGTGGGCACGCCGTCGGAGCCCAACGGCAGCCTGTGCACCACGTACTTGGAGCGGGTCACCGAGCAGATCGGCGCCACCCTGGCCGAGGGGGCCAAGCAGGGGGGCCGGCACACCGTGGTGTTCCGCAGCACCATGCTCCCGGGCACCTGCCTGAACCTGCTGGTACCGATCCTGGAGAAATACGTCGGCGGCACGGCCGGGGTGGACATCGGGGTCGCGGTCAACCCGGAGTTCCTGCGCGAGGGCACGAGCGTGCGGGACTTCTTCGACCCGCCCAAGACCGTCGTCGGCGAACTCGACCCGGCAAGCGGCGAGGTGGTGGCGGCGCTGTACGACGGACTGCCCGGCGAGGTGTTCCGGGTTCCGGTCCCGACGGCCGAGGCGATCAAATACGCCGACAACGCGTTCCACGGCCTCAAGATCGGCTTCGCGAACGAGCTGGGCGCGGTGTGCCAGGCGCTCGGGGTGGACTCGCACCAGGTGATGGACGTGTTCCTGGCCGACCGCAAGCTGAACGTCAGCCCCGCCTACCTGCGGCCCGGCTTCGCCTTCGGCGGCTCCTGCCTGCCCAAGGATCTGCGCAGCCTGGTGTACGCGGCGCAGCGGGCCGACGTCTCGGTGCCCATCCTCGCCCACGTGCTGACCTCCAACTCCGACCATCTGCAGCGCGCGGTGGACCTGGTCGAGCGCACCGGCAAGCGCCGGGTGGGCCTGTTCGGGCTGTCCTTCAAACCCGGCACCGACGACCTCCGCGAGAGCCCGCTCGTCGAGCTGGCGGAGAGGCTGCACGGCAAGGGTTACGACCTGCGGATCCACGACGCCAACGTGAGCCTCTCCCGGCTGCTCGGCGCGAACCGCGAGTACATCGAGACCCGGCTGCCGCACCTCGCGCAGCTGCTCGCCGACTCCGTCGACGAGGTGCTCGAGCACTCCGAGGTGTGCCTGGTCGGAACCAGGGATCCGGCCGTGCTGTCGGCGTTGCCCCATGGCGACGCCCCGGTGATCGTCGACCTCATCCACCTTCCCGACGCCGAGGTGCGCCGGGCCGAACCAGGGTACGTGGGCCTTGCTTGGTGACACATCGTTTGATGAAACAGCCGGCGGCGACCGCCCGGACCGGCGCGCGCTGGTCCTGGTGGAGAACCTGTCGGTGCCGTTCGACCGGCGGGTGTGGCAGGAGTGCACGACGCTGCGCGACGCGGGCTGGAAGGTGCACGTCATCTGTCCCCGGGGGGAGAAGCGGGACACGGAGCCGGAGGCGGAGATCGACGGGGTGCGGATCCACCGCTACCCGTTGCGCGCGGCCACCGGAGGACCGGCCGGCTACCTGCGGGAGTACGGATCGGCGTTGTGGCACACGGTCCGGCTGGCCCGCAAGGTCGGCCCGGTCGACGTGGTCCACGCCTGCAACCCGCCCGACCTGCTGTTCCTGCCGGCGCTGTGGCTGAAGCGGCGCGGCGCGCGGTTCGTCTTCGACCAGCACGACCTGGTACCCGAGCTGTACCTCTCGCGGTTCGACCGCGGCAAGGATCTGCTCTACCGCGCCGTGTGCGCGCTGGAACGGCGGACCTACCGGGCCGCGGACGTCGTCCTCGCCACGAACGAGAGCTACCGGAACGTCGCGATGAGCCGTGGCGGTCGGCGGCCGGAGGACGTATTCGTGGTGCGCAGCGCGCCCCAGATCGACCGGTTCCAACCGGTGCCGCCCGAGCCGGAGTTGAAGCGCGGCAAGCCTCATCTGCTGTGCTACCTCGGCGTCATGGGCCCGCAGGACGGCGTCGACTACGCCTTGCGCGCCCTCGCGAAGCTGCGCGACGAGTTCGGGCGGACCGACTGGCACGCGGTGTTCGTCGGCTCCGGCGACGCCTTCGACGCGATGGTGGAGCTGTCCCGACGGCTCGGGCTCTCCGAGCAGGTGCAGTTCACCGGGCGCATACCGGACGCCGACCTGGTGCGCTACCTGTCCACCGCGGACGTGTGTCTTTCCCCCGACCCGCGCAATCCGCTCAACGACGTGTCGACCATGAACAAGGTCCTGGAATACATGGCCATGGGCCGACCGATCGTCTCGTTCGACCTCCGGGAGGCGCGAGTCTCCGCCGGTGACGCCGCTGTCTACGCGCCCGCCAACGACGAGGCCGAATTCGCCAAACTCATCGCGCTGCTTCTTGACGATCCGGAGAAGCGGGCCGGGATGGGCAAGATCGGCCAGGAGCGGATCAGCGGGCAGCTTTCCTGGCGAAACTCGCAGGCGTCGCTGCTCGCCGCGTACGCCGCTGCCTGCCGTGACCACACTCCGGTGTCGGCGAGCGACCAGGTCCGCACAGGGAAGAGGCAGCACCGTTGAGCGAAGACACGATCCGCCTGGCCACGATCGGGCGGATTCTCCGTCGACGGTGGCGGCTTCTCGCCACCGTCGCCGTCGTGGGCGCACTCGTCGGCTACGGCGCCTCGGTGGTTTTCCCGCCGCGGTACACGACGTCGGCATCGGTTCTGCTGCCGGGGCAGTGGGAAGAGCGCGCGCTGCTGACTCAGGTGGATATCGCGACCAGTTCGACGGTGGTCGACCGCGCGGCCGCCAAGCTGGGCTGGACGGGCGTCAGCGCCGCCGAACTGCGGGATCAAGTGAGCGCCAAGGCCGCCGACGGGAACATCGTCAAGATCTCGGGTACGGCCGACACCCCGGAGCGCGCGCAGCAGCTCTCCGACGAGGTGGCCCAGCAGTTCGTCAGATTCGCCGCGCGGATCGCAGGCGGCAGCACCGACTCCGAAGTGGTCACAGGGCCCGAGGCGCTGCGGCAGCAGGTGGAGGAGACCAACCGCCGCATCACCGACCTGGCCAAGGCGGCCGATCCGGGGCGGAGCGTGGAGAGCGTGCAGGCCCGCACCTCGCTCGAGAAGCTGCGCACCGCGCTGGAGGAGGCCATGGCAAAGCTGGACGAGGCCGACCCGACGACCAACATGGCCGGCATGGTCGTCATGGGTCCGGCGGCCCGGCCGACCGGCGAGGCGCCGCCGACGAGAATGCAGCTCATCGTCGCCGGGGCACTGCTGTTCTTCCTGCTCGCGGTCATCGGCCATCTCACGGCCGCACGGGTGAATCGCCGACTGCGCACCGAACCGGAGATCGCCGCGGCGCTGGGCTCGGCGCTCCTCGGCACCGTCGACGTGCCTGATGAACAGCGCGAGCACCGGCCAGAACACCGTGGCCCACGGGCCTCGATCCGCCGGCTCCTCGGCGTCGACACCCGGTGGGACACACCGACCCCGCAGAGGTCCGGCGACGAGGCCGGCAGGCGGATCCGCTACCGGCGGGTGTGCACTCGCCTACGGGACCAACTGCCGGCCCCCCGGCGGCTGCTGGCCGTCGTGCCGGACGGCGACGAGATCGCCCGCCTGGCCGCCCAGCAGCTCGTCGCCGAGGCCAAGGGCGATCCGCTGCTGCGGGTGGTGGAGGTTTCGGTGGACCGGCCGATGGTGCCGGACCGCGGCACCGAGTCCGGTGCCCTGGTCGTCCTCAGCGCGGGCAGCTGGACCACGGAGGAGCTCTCCGGCGTCGCCGAGGCGTGCACGGACGGTGGGCATGAGGTCGTCGGCATCGTCGTCGCCGGCCCGGTCCGGGCCCGTCCCACGCGGTCTGCCGATGATCCTTCGGACAACGCCACCCCGGCGCTCGCGGTTCGCGGCCACGCGACGGGAGGTTCAGAGTGACGACGAGCACGACTTCGGAGTCGTCGGCAGCCACTCCACTCTTCGACCTGCAGGCGCTGGTGGTGTCGGTGCGCAGGCGCCGCCGCCTCTGGAGCTCCATGGCGCTCCTGGGACTGCTGGTCGGCGTGGCTGCGGCGGTCCTGCTGCCGCCGCGGCCGACCGCGGTGACCAAAGTGCTGGTCGCGCACAAGGAGGACCAGCCGAACGACACCGGAACGCTGATCCGCACCGACGTCGCGCTGCTGGGGACCACGCGGATCGCCGGCAAGGCCCTGGAGTCCCTCAAGTCCCCGGAAAAGCCCGAGGACTTCATGGAGGACTACCGGGGTACCGGCCTGACCAACAATCTGCTGCAGATCGAAGTGACGGGTGACAGCGACGCGCAAGCGGTGGCCCGGGCCAAGGCACTGGCCGACGCGTTCGTAGCGGACCATGTGAAGCGGATGCGGGAAACCGCGAAGGCCGAGGCCAAGGCCCTGCTCGACCAGCGTGACCGCATGCGGGACGAACTCGCCCAGGTCAACAAGGAGATCGGAGACCGATCGCCGGAGAGCGACCCGAAAACGTCGGCGAGCATCGAGTCGCTCTTCGCCCGCCGGGCCGAACTCAACTCGCGAATCGCCGACTTCGACCAGCGCGCAGCGGAGGCGCGCACCGGCACACCCAAGATCATCACCGGCACGCAGATCGTGGACGCACCCCGCGCGGTGCGGCACTCCCTGCCCAAGGCCACTGTCACCAATGCCGCGATCGGACTCGTCCTCGGGCTCGTCCTCGGGCTCGCGCTGGCCGCGGTCGGCGCGGTGGTGGCGGACCGCCCCGTACTGCGCCGGGACATAGCGGCGAACCTGGGCGCCTCGGTCATCGCCGAGCTGCCCCGCCGGTCAGGCAAGCTGTGGCAGCGCCGACGGACCCGGGCGGCACGCGAACGGCTCACCGTGACCCTGGCCCGCACCGTGCGCGGCTCCGCGGAACCTGTGTCGCTGCTGGAACTGGGCTGTGCGCGCAGCACGAGCGTGATCGCCCTGAACCTCGCCGGGGCACTGGCGGCGGACGGGCCGGTGGTGATCATCGATGGTCTGCCCGGACCGCAGCTCGCGCGCCGCCGCCAGAAACCAGGAGGCCCGGCCGTGGTCAGCGGCGAACAAGCCGCGGCCGTGTCGCAACAGGAGCGCCGGATCGGTGTCGGCTCGGTCGCGCCCGGCACTGCGTGGACCGACCTGCAGTACCTCGGCACCCAGACCGTGCTCGTCGTGCGTGCCGGGCACGGCAGCGCCGCATGGCTGCACACCGTGGCGCGGCAGCTCGCGGACCAGCGCATTCCGGTGATCGGTGTGGTGCTGATCGACCCCGATCCGCGTGACCGGACCGACGGCACGCTGTGGGACGGGCTGCACACCGCGCTGCGCGGCCGGAACGAGATACCGGTCCGGCAGAACGGCACGGGCGGGCGGCGGACGGAGCGGCTGCCGGTGCGGGCCGCACGGGGCCCGGACAACGACCAGGAGACGCGGTAGGACATGTGTGGCATCGCAGGCACTTACCGATGGCCGGACGGGAAGGTCGTGACCGACCGGCTCACCGATACCCTCGCCCACCGCGGTCCGGACGGGGCGGGCCGGTACGGCCACCCCGTCGGTGACGGCGAAGTACAGCTCGGGCACCGTCGGCTGGCCATCATCGACCTGTCCGAGACCGGCGCCCAGCCGATGGTCTCGGGCGGCCTGGCGCTCACGTACAACGGCGAGCTGTACAACGCGCCCGAGCTGCGTGCCGAGCTGGCAGCCGCCGGGGTGCGCTTCCGCGGTACCTCCGACACCGAAGTGCTCCTTGAGGCCTGGCGGCGCTGGGGCACGGACTGCCTGCCCCGGCTGCGCGGCATGTTCGCGTTCGGGATCTTCGACGAGCGAACCGGTGACCTGGTGCTCGCCCGCGACCAGCTCGGCATCAAGCCACTGTTCCTGCTCCGGCGCGGTGCCGGCCTGGTCTTCGCCTCCGAGCTCAAGGCTCTCGCCGCCGCGACCGGCGGATCGCTGCAGGTGGACCATGCGGCGCTGGTGGCCTCGCTGCTGTACTACTGGGTGCCGGACTCACGCTGCGCGTTCCGCGAAGCGGAGAAGCTGCCGCCGGGGAGCTGGCTGCGGTGCCGGCCTGACGGCCGGGTGGAGCGCGGCCGGTTCTGGAACCTCCGGGACGTCGCCGCCGAGGGCCGGGACCGGGCCCGGGGCGGCGAGCAGCCGGATGTCGCTGCCATCGTCGAGGAGTCGACTCGGCGCCACCTGCTCTCCGACGTACCCGTGGCGACCTTCCTCTCCGGCGGTCTTGACTCCAGCTACCTGACCGCGCTGGCGGCCCGCGACCGACCCGGGATCTCCGCGTACACGATCGGGTTCCGCGCCGAGGACGCCAAGTTCGAGGCGATGCCGGACGATCTGCGCTATGCCCGGCAGGTGGCCGAGCGGTTCGGCGTCGACCTGCACGAGATCGAGATCGCTCCGAACGTGCTCGACCTGCTGCCGCAGATGACCTACCACCTGGACGAGCCGATCGGCGACCCCGCCGCGATCAACACATTCCTGATCTGCTCTGCCGCCCGGGAGGCCGGGGTCAAGGTGATGCTCTCGGGGATGGGCGCCGACGAACTGTTCGCCGGGTACCGCAAGCACCTGGCCAACCTGCTCGCGCTGCGCTACCAGCGCATCCCGCGGCCCCTGCGGCGCGGCCTGTCCAGGGCCGTGGACCGACTGCCGGTCGCAACGGCCAGCCGGGGGTACCGGTCGGTGCGCTTCGCGAAGCGGTTCCTCTCCTTCGCCGATCTGCCGGAGGAGACCGCGTTCCGGCGCAGCTACACCATGTACGACCAGGACGAGCTGCTCGCCCTGGTCGATCCGGACCTGGCCGGGACGGTCGAGGACGTGCTGACCGAGCATGCGGACATCTACCAGGACAACGACCTCGACGACTTCGTCAACCGCATGTGTCTGGGCGACGCCCGGATGTTCCTGCCGGGCCTGAACCTCGCCTACACGGACCGGTCGAGCATGGCCGCGTCGACCGAGGTGCGGGTGCCCTACGTGGACGTCGAGGTGGTCAAGGCGGCGTTCGCCGTGCCCGGCGATCGCAAGATCGTCGGACGACAGGGCAAGGCCGTCCTCAAGGAGGCGGCCACCTCGATCCTGCCCCGGGAGATCGTGTACCGGCCCAAGGGCCTGTTCAGTGCCCCGCTGCGCGCCTGGATGAGCCGGGATCTGGCACCGCTGGTGCGCGAGGTGGTGCACGACGGTGTGCTCGTCAATTCCGGGATCCTGCGCCGCGACGCGCTGGCGCGGATGGTCGCCGAGGACGCCGCCGGGCAGCGGGACTTCTCCAAGCATCTGTGGCATGTGCTGACGCTCGAGTACTGGTATCGCGGCGCGACCTCTGGCTCCGGCCAGAGCCAAGCGGCTTGACGGCGTGAAAACAAGAGGAGCCCGGGTGAAACAGGTTGTACAGAACTACAAGAGCGGCGAGCTGGCGGTGCTCGACGTTCCGGTGCCGGGGTGCAAGCCGGGCGGTGTGCTGGTCCGCAGCGCCTACTCGCTGATATCCACCGGGACCGAGCTCATGAAGGTGTCCGAGGCCGGCATGTCGATGCTGGGCAAGGCCCGCTCCCGTCCGGACCAGGTGGCCAAGGTCATGCAGAGCGTGGCCACCAACGGGGTGCCCGCCACCTACCGCAAGGTGATGGGCAAGCTGGACTCCTACACACCGCTGGGCTACTCGCTGTGCGGGGTGGTCGAGCAGGTCGGCGCCGGCATCGACGACGTGAAGGTCGGCGACCTCGTGGCCTGCGCCGGCAACGAGCACGCGCTGCATGCCGAGCTGAACTGGGTGCCGAAGAACCTCTACGCCCCGGTGCCGGACGGTCTCGCGCCGCGGCACGCGGCCTTCGGCACCGTCGGGTCGATCGCGATGCAGGGCGTCCGCCAGGGCGAGCCACAACTCGGCGAAGTGGCACTGGTCATCGGCCTCGGGCTGATCGGGCAGCTGGTGGTGCAGCTCCTCGCCGCCTCGGGAGTCCGCGTCGTCGGCGTCGACCCCGACCCGGTGCGCTGCGAGCTCGCCGAGCGCCTGGGCGCCGCGGCCTGCGGCGATCCGGCGTCCGCGGCCGTGGAAGCCGCCGTCGCCGAGCTCACCGACGGTCACGGCGTGGACCAGGTGTACCTGGCCGCCGGCGGCGGCAGCAACCAACCCGTCGAGTTGGCCGCCAAGTTGAGCCGGGACCGCGGCCGGGTCGTCGACATCGGCAAGTGCAGCCTGGACCTGCCGTGGAACGCGTACTACGAGAAGGAGCTCGACGTCCGGTTCTCCCGCAGTTACGGCCCCGGGCGCTACGACCCGGAGTACGAGCTCGAGGGGCGGGACTACCCGATCGGCTACGTGCGCTGGACCGAGCGCCGTAACCTGGCGTGCTTCCTCGATCTCCTCGCCCGCGGCAGCGTCGACGTGGAGCCCTTGGTCTCCCACATCGCCGACTTCGATGACGCCGTCGAGACGTACCAGAGCTTGAAGGACGGCGACCTGAAGGCCGTGGCTGTGCTGTTCCGGTACCCCGGCCCCGTTGAACACTCAGCGGAAGCGGGGGAAGCAGGAACCCCGGCGGTGGCCGTGCCCGCGGTGAAGCGACCCAGCGGCGGAGTGTCCACGCCGGCCCGCGCCGCCAAGGTCCCGGTGCGCCTTGCGTTCGTCGGCGCGGGAAACTACGCGACGTCGATGCTGCTGCCGCACCTGGCACAGCGCGACGGCGTCGAGTTGTCCACCGTCGTCACCACGACGGCGCTGTCCGCGGCCAACGCGCAGCGGAAGTTCGGCTTCGCCGAGGCGACCACCGATCTCGACGCCGTGCTCGGCGACAAGTCCATCGACGCGGTGTTCGTGGTCACCCGGCACAGCTCGCACGCCGAACTGACCCGGAGAGCGCTCCTTGCCGGCAAGACGGTGTTCGTGGAGAAGCCCCTGGCCCTCACCGAGGACGAGCTGGCCGGCGTGCTCGCGGCGGTGGAGGAGTCCGGCAACGACCGGCTCCAGGTGGGCTTCAACCGCCGGTTCGCGCCACTGCTGCAGGAGGCCAGTAAGCGGTTCGGCGCCCGGACGGGCCCGGCGAGCCTCCGCTACCTGGTCAACGCGGGCCGGCTGCAGCATGGCAGCTGGTACCTCCAACAGGGCACCGAGGGCTCGCGGTTCGCCGGCGAGGGCGGGCACTTCATCGACACGGCGAGCTGGCTGCTCGCGGCCGACCCGGAATCGGTGTACGCGGCCGCCACGTCCGGCAACGAGGACCTGCAGGTCGTGCTGCGCTACCCGGACGGGTCCACCGCCACCATCAGCTACGTCACCACCGGCGCGCCCAGCTTCCCCAAGGAGACGCTGGACCTTGTCGCGGACGGCAAGGTGCTGCGGCTCGACGACTTCGTCCGGGCCACTGTGTACGACGGCCGCCGCAGGCGGTGGGTCAGCTCGCGGCTGCCCAAGGCCCGGGACAAGGGCCAGAACGCCGAGCTCGCGGCGTTCATCAAGGCCGTGCGGACCGGCGGGCCGATGCCGGTGCCGCTGGAGTCGCTGGTCGCCACCACGGCGGCCACCCTCGCCGTACAGGCCGGCCTGGCCGGCGGCGCGCCGGTGACGTTGGCGAGGGCGCAATGACGATGAGCGCGGGCTGGTACCTGCGGCGGCTCTCCCGGATGGGACCGCGGGAGGTCGGCGGCCGGGTGGGCGACGCGGTGCGCAGGCGGCGGTGGCGGTCGGCGCGGCCGGACTGCCCGAGCGTGACCGACGCCCGGTTCACCGCGGTACTGCCCGCCGGGACGATCGCCGCAATACCTCCGGACGCCGCGAAACGTCTCGTCGCCGAGGCGGACCGGCTGATGTACGGGCACGCCGAGTACTTCGGGGTGGTCCGCGACGACCTGACCGACCCGGACTGGTGGTGCGACCCGAAGACCGGGCGCCGGGCTCCGTGGGGCTATGCCTTCGACGTGCCGTACCGGAACGAGGACGCGGTCGGGGACATCAAGCAGATCTGGGAGCTGTCCCGGCACCAGTACCTCACTCAGCTCGCCGCCGCCTACGCGATCACCGGGAACGACCGGTACGCCGAGCGAGTGGCCGAGCACCTGCGGTCGTGGTGGACGGCCAACCCACCGCTGCGCGGCGTGCACTGGATCAGCGGCATCGAGCTGGGCATCCGACTGCTGTCCTGGGTGTGGATCCGCCGACTGCTCGACGGCTGGCCGGGCGTGGCCGGTCTTTTCGAGGCAAACCCGGTGGCGGTGAACCAGATCTGGCACCACCAGCGCTGGCTGGCCGCCTTCCCCAGCCGGGGATCTTCGGCGAACAACCACGTCATCGCCGAGGCCGCCGGACAGTTCGCAGCGGCCTGCGCGTTCGGGTGGTTCCCCTCCTCGGCGCGCTGGCGGGCCGACGCGCTGCGGTCGCTGGAGCGGCACCTGCGAAGCAACACCTTCCCTTCCGGCCTCAACCGCGAGCTGGCCACCGAGTATCACGGACTTGTGCTGGAACTCGGCCTGGCCGCGGTGGCCGAGGCGGATGCCGCAGGCAGGCCGGTCCCCGCGTCCATCCGGCTGGTGCTGCTGCGGATGACCGACGCGCTCGCGGCAGTCGTGGACAGCTGGCTACGGCCGCCGCGCCAGGGGGACGCGGACGACGGGCACGGTCTGGTCCTGGACGGCGCGGGCACCGACCGCTGGGCCTCTCTGCTGGCCACAGGGGACGCCGTGTTCGGCCGACTCGCCTGGTGGCCGGCGGTGACCGGCACCGATGTGCGCACCCCGCTGCTGGCCGCGCTCATCCGGCCGTACGCGAAAAACGGAACCGCGCCGGCCGTGACCCGCCCGGCAAGCCGACCGGCCCACTTCGCCGACGCGGGCATGACCATCCTGCGCGGTCCGGAGGAGATCTGGTGCCGCTGCGACGGTGGTCCGCACGGCTTCCTGTCCATCGCCGCGCATGCCCACGCGGACGCGCTGTCCGTGGAGGTCCGGCACGACGGGGTCGACGTGCTCGCCGACCCGGGGACGTACTGCTACCACGGGCAGCCCGAGTGGCGGCAGTACTTCCGCTCGACCCTCGGCCACAACACCCTGCAGTTGGACGGCAGTGACCAGTCCGTCTCCGGCGGCCCGTTCCTGTGGACCCGGCATGCCCGCAGCCGCGTCCTGGCCGTGGACACATCCGGCACCTCCGACGGGGGGACGGCCCGTTGGTGCGCCGAGCACGACGGTTACCAGCCCTCCGTGCACCGCCGCCGGGTGGAACTGACCGCCGCGAGCCGGGAGCTGAGGGTCGTCGACGAGGTCCGCGGCCAACACAGCCCGCGCCGGGCCGCGCAGCTGGCGTTCCACCTCGGCCCCGCGATCGCCGCGGACCTGGTGGACAACCGGGCCGTGCTCACTTGGACCCGGGACGGCGAGGACCGCTCCGCGGTGCTCGACCTGCCCGGGCAGCTGAGCTGGCGGGCACATCGCGGCGAGAGTGACCCGCCGCTGGGCTGGTACTCCCCCGGCTTCGGGCGCAAGGAACCCGCCACGACGCTGGTCGGCACCGGCTTCGCCGACGGCGCGGAGGGGTTCGTCACCGTACTCAGGTTCCAGGGCTAGGGGGACATGTGGGGATCAAGTGGCGGCACTGGGCGTTGCCGGTGGTACCGCTGGCGATGGCCCTGCTGGCGGCGACCGGCTGTGAGAGCAAGCCGGACGCGCGGCCGAAGCCGACCGCTGCACCGTCCACGTCCGTGGCCCGGGTGTGCGCCAAGCCCGCGGCCGGGCCGGCGAAGGCGCCGGCGGGCGCGGTGACGGTGGACCCCGCGGTGGTCGGTGACCTGGCTGCGAAGACCAAGAGCAGCCCCCCGAAGACCACGTTCTGGCTTCGACCGGGCAAGCACAGGCTCGCCCCGGACCGCTATGCCCAGGTCATCCCCAAGGAGGGGAACCGCTACCTCGGCGCGCCAGGCGCGGTGCTCGACGGCCGGAAGAAGAACCAGTACGCGTTCGGCGGCAGTGCCGGCAACGTCACCATCCGCTACCTGACCGTGCAGCGTTTCGTCGCGCCGCACGACGAGGGCGTGGTCAACCACGACTCGGCGGACGGGTGGGTGATCGAGCACGCGACGATCCAGTACAACTCCGCCGCCGGGCTGATGGCCGGTGCCCGCCAGCGGGTCCGCGCCAGCTGCCTGCGCGGCAACGGACAGTACGGCATGAACGCGTACAAGGCCGGCGGCTCGCTCCGCGACCTGGTGGTCGAGGGCAACGAGATCGTGGGCAACAACACCGGCGACTGGGAACGGCGGCGGAAGGGCTGCGGCTGCACCGGAGGCATCAAGTTCTGGGCCGTCAACGGCGCCGACGTACGCGGCAACTGGGTGCACGACAACCGCGGAACAGGGTTGTGGGCGGACACCAACAACAACGACTTCCGCATCGAGAGCAATCTGCTCGAGGCCAACGACGGTGCCGCGCTGATCTACGAGACCAGCTACAACGCGGTCATCCGGAAGAACACGATCCGGCGGAACAACTGGGTCGAGGGCCGCAGGGAAGCCGCCCGCGGCGACGACTTCCCGTTCGCGACCCTCTACGTGTCGGAGTCCGGCGGCGAACCACGGATCCGAGCCCGCACGGACAAGATCGAGATCTACCAGAACGTGCTGGAGAACAACTGGTCGGGGATCACCCTGTGGGAAAACGCAGACCGGTTCTGCAACAGCCCGGCCAACACCTCGTCCGGTGACTGCACCTTGCTGGTGCGGGACACCGACCGCTGCGCGAAGCCGGCGATCGCCACCGCCCCGCTCTACGCCGACTGCCGGTGGAAGACCCAGCGGGTGGACATCCACGACAACCGCTTCGTGCTGGACAAGTCCGTCGTCAAGTGCACGGCGAAGTGCGACCGAATGGCGGTGCTGTCCAACTACGGCACCTATCCGGACTGGTCGCCGTACAAGGGCGAGCGGGTGGCTGACGCGATCACCCGCAAGCAGGACAACCGCTGGCACGACAACGTCTACCTCGGTTCATGGAAATTCGTCGCCCATGACCCGAGCCGGGTGCTCGGCTTCAGGCAGTGGCAGGGCAAGACGTACCAGCAGGACAAGGGCAGCACCCTCGGCCCACGGGCCGGTGGTTGAGATGGGCGCGGACCTGCGGCGCGGTGGGCTGCCGGGCGGACCGGACACGGTGGGCACGCGGCCCGGCGCCGAACCGCCTCCTGCCGGCACACCGAAGATCGTCGGGATCGTCTGGGGGTTGCTGATCCTCAACACGCTCGGCTCCACCGGGGCGAAGACCATCATCCCGCTGCCCCGCTCCCTCATCCAGATGGTCACCATGGGGGCGCTGGTCGCCGCGTTCGCGCTGGCGCTCGCAGTCAATCTCCGGCTACGCATCCGAGCGAGCGCCTACGTGTTCCTGCTCACCCTGCTGCTGGTACCGAGCGTGATCTCCAGCGCGAACCTGGAGTCCGGGTACGGCGCGCTGTTCCGCTGCGCCCGGCTGGCTCTGTTCGTCGGCACGCTGTGGCTGCTCAGCCGCTGGTGGGACGGCGGCCTGACGTTCGTCCGGCACCACATCCGGATGTACTTCGCGGTGCTCGGGTCGGTGGCCGCCGGCCTGGTCATCTCACCGGGCGCGGCCCTGCCCGAGATCTACGGCGGACGCCTTGTCGGCGCGTTGTGGCCCCTCACCCCGCCGCAGATCGGACAGTACGCCGCAGTGATCATCGGGCTCACCGTGCTGCTCGTACTGGGCCGCCGGACCGACAGGGCCAGCGCGGCGGTGGTCATCGTGCCGTCACTCGTCCTGCTCGCGTTGACCCATACCCGGACGGCCACGCTGGGCCTGCTCATCGGGCTTGCGCTGGCGATCGGCTCGCTCATCCTGACCAGCGCCGCAGCCCGCCGGTTCTTCACCTGGACGGTGCTGATCGCCACGGTGGCCGCGGTGGGGTTCAGCTCCGCGCTCCAGACGTGGTTCCTGCGCGGACAGAGCCAGGAGAACTTCTCCAACCTCACCGGTCGGGCCAAGGTCTGGGAGGCCCTGCTGGCAGCGCCCAGGACGACCGCTGACAAGTTGTTCGGCATGGGCCTGGGCGACAAGTCGTTCGGCGGGCTGCCGATCGACAACAGCTGGCTGGCCGTTTACCAGGAACAGGGTCTGATCGGCGTCGCCCTGGTGGCGACGATCATCATCGTCCTCGCCGGCGTCGCGCTGCTGCGGCCACCGTCGCTGTCGAGGGCCTGCGCGATCTTCCTGATCAGCTACTGCGCGATCGCGTCGTACACCGAGGCCGGGCTTGGCGACGCCTCGCCGTATCTGCTGCACCTGGCCCTGGCTGCCTCGCTTCTCGCGGCACCTGCCACGGCCACGCCCCTGTCGACGCCCGATGTCCCTCGACGACGCATCCCGCGCTGGGCCCTGAGATCGGAGGTGACCTGAGCATGCACGTCCTCGTGGTGCACAACCGCTACGCCTCGGCGCAGCCGAGCGGCGAGAACAAGGTCGTCGACCAGGAGGTCGCGCTGCTGCGCGCGGCCGGCCACCGGGTCGAGGTGTTCGAGCGGCGCAGTGACGACATCGCCACCCGGTCCCTCCTTGCCAAGGCCGCGGTGCCGCTCCTTGTGCCGTGGAACCCGGCGGTCCGCGCGGAGCTCACCGCCCGGCTTCGCGCCGAGCGACCGGACGTGGTGCACGTCCACAACGTCTTCCCGCTTCTGTCGCCCGCGGTGCTGGCCGCCTGCGCCGACGCCGACGTGCCCGCCGTCGCCACGCTGCACAACTACACCCAGGTCTGCCCACCTGGCACGCTGCAGCGGGACGGCCGGCCGTGCACCGAGTGCGTCGGGTCGGCGCCACTGCCCGCCGTCCGGCACGGCTGCTACCGGAGCTCCCGGCTGGCGACGGTGCCGCTCGCGGTCAGCCTGTCGGTCAACCGGCGGCGGTGGTGGTCCGGCGTGGAGCGGTTCTTCTGCCTCTCCGCGGCGCAGCGCGATGTCCTGGTGCGGGCCGGCATGCCGGCCGAGCGGCTGACGGTGAAGCACAACTTCGTGCCAGAGCCGGGCGCCCGCCGCGCGGGCGACGGCGAGCATCTGCTCTATCTCGGCCGGCTCGCGGAGGCCAAGGGCGTGCGGCTGCTCATGGCCGCGTGGGACGAGATCGCAGCGAGCGGCGGTGTGGGCGTGCCGCTCGCGATCGCCGGCTCGGGGCCACTGGCGCAAGAGGTGACCGCCTGGGCGGCGGGCCGGGACGACGTGCGCTACGTCGGCCTGTATGACGCGGCGGAGAGCCGGAAGGCCGTCGCGCGGTCGGTCGCCGTGGTGGCTCCCTCGACGTGGCTGGAGGCGTTCGGCCTGGTGGTCGTGGAGGCGATGGCGGCGGGGGTCCCGACCGTCGCCGCTGGTCACGGCGCCTTCGTCGAACTCATCGAGGACGGGGTGACGGGGCTGCTGCACCGGCCGGGCGAGCCCGCCTCGCTCGCCTCCCGCATACGCCGGATCGCGGCCGAGCCGGCCCGCAACCGGGAGATGGGCCAGGCGGCCCGGCGCCGTTACGAGCAGGCTTTCAGCCCGGCCGTCGGCCTTGATCGCCTGGTGGATGAGTACCGCACCGCGATCGCGGGTCGGTCCTGCGGCGGGGACAGCCCACCGCCGGTGGGGGACAAAAGCACTGGCTCGCGGCGGGGACACGCGCCCGAGCAGGGGGATGGGGACAGTAGATGACAAGATGCCGACTCTGCGGCTCGGAAGCGATGACGAGCGTCGTCGATCTCGGGGCGACGCCACCATGTGAGAGCTTTCTCGCCGCGGACCAACTGGACAAGGCGGAGCCCACGTACCCGCTGCACCTGCGGGTCTGCACCGACTGCTGGCTCGCGCAGATTCCTCCGCTGATCACGCCGGAGGAGACGTTCACGCAGTACGCGTACTTCTCCTCCTACTCGACCTCCTGGGTGGAGCACGCGCGCACGTACGTCGCCGACACCGTGCAGCGCCTTGCTCTCGGCTCCGACGCCTTCGTGGTCGAGGTCGCGAGCAACGACGGGTACCTGCTGAGGCACATGGTGGACCGCGGGATCCGCTGCCTCGGCATCGAGCCGTCGGTGAACGTCGGCGCCACAGCGCGGGACGCGGGTGTGCCCACACTCACGGAGTTCCTCGACCCGGCCACCGGCGCCGACGTCCGCGCCGAGCACGGCCCGGCGGACCTGGTCGTGGCCAACAACGTGTACGCGCACATCCCCGACGTCGTCGGATTCACCCAGGGGCTGCGCGCCCTGGTCACCGACGACGGCTGGGTCTCCATCGAGGTGCAGCACCTGCTGACCCTGATCGAGGAGAACCAGTACGACACGATCTACCACGAGCATTTCCAGTACTACACGGTCGCGTCCGCGACCCGGGCCCTTGCGAGTGGCGGGCTCGCGCTCGTGGACGTCGAGTTGCTGCCCACGCACGGCGGCTCCGTCCGGCTGTGGGCCCGGCCGACCGAGGTGGCCGGCGAGCCGACCCGGCGGGTGGCCGACGTGCTGGACCGGGAGAAGGCCGCCGGGCTGCAGGAGCTGTCCGGGTACACCGAGTTCTCCGCTCGGGTGGCCAAGGTGCGCCGGGACCTGCTGCGGTTCCTCATCGAGGCGGCCGAGCGCGGCGAGACGGTCGTCGGCTACGGCGCCCCGGGCAAGGGCAACACCCTGCTCAACCACTGCGGCATCCGGCCCGACCTGCTCCCGTACACGGTCGACCGCAACCCCTACAAGCACGGCAGGTTCACTCCGGGCACCCGCATCCCGATCCTGCCGCCCGACCGGATAGCCGCCGACAAACCGGACTACGTCCTCGTCCTCCCGTGGAACCTGCGGGCCGAGCTGGTCGAGCAGCTGTCCTTCGTGCACGACTGGGGCGGCCGGCTCGTCTTTCCCATCCCGGAACTGAGCATTGTCGAGGTCGCGTCTTGAAAGGGCACAGCATGAAGGTCGTTCTGTTCTGCGGCGGTTACGGGATGCGGATGCGCAGCGGAGCCGCCGACGACATGCCCAAGCCGATGGCGATGGTCGGCCCGCGACCGCTGATCTGGCACGTCATGCGCTACTACGCGCACTTCGGGCACACGGAGTTCATCCTGTGTCTCGGATACGGGGCCCACCACATCAAGGACTTCTTCCTCAACTACGAGGAGACGGTGTCCAACGACTTCGTGCTGCGAGGCGGGCGGACCGAGCTGCTGTCCACCGACATCGCGGACTGGACGATCACGTTCGCGCAGACCGGCATCGAGTCACCGATCGGCGAGCGGCTGCGCCGGGTGCGGCACCACCTGGACGGCGACGAGATGTTCCTCGCCAACTACGCCGACGTGCTCACCGACGCCCCGCTGCCGGAGATGGTCGACCGGTTCGCGCGGCGTGACGCCGGTGCGTCGATGATGGTGGTGCCGCCGCAGTCCTCGTTCCACTGCGTGGACCTGGGCGAGGACGGCCTGGTGGGGGGCATCACCGCGGTGAGCGACCTGCCGCTGTGGGAGAACGGGGGCTACTTCGTGCTCCGCCAGGAGATCTTCGACCACATACCGGAGAACGGGGACCTGGTCGCCGACGGATGCGCCCAACTCGCCAAGCGCGGCCGGTTGGTGGCGCACCAGCACCGCGGCTTCTGGAAGCCGACCGACACCGTGAAGGAGCGGGCCGCGCTCGACGACGCCTACGCCCGGGGCGACCGCCCGTGGGCCGTGTGGGAACGGGACGGCGCGGGAGCGAACCCCGGGGTGAGGACCGCGTGATCCAGCTCAGCGCCGGGCGTTTGGACCGGATCGTCGCGGTAGGCGCGCACTGCGACGACATCGCCATCGGAGCAGGCGGCACGCTGCTGACACTGTGCCTCGCGCGGCCGGGAATCCGTGTCGACGCGCTGGTGCTCTCCGGCGGCGGCAGCGAGCGGGAGCAAGAGGAGGAGGCCGCGCTCGCCGCCTTCTGCCCGGGCGCCGACCTGCGGCTGACCGTGCTCAAGCTGCCGGACGGCCGACTGCCGACGCGGTGGGAAGAGGCCAAGGCCGCAATCGAGGAACTGCGCGAGCGGACCGAGCCGGATCTCGTGCTGGCTCCGCGCACCGATGACGCGCACCAGGATCACCGCGGCTTGGCGAAGCTGGTACCCACCGCATTCCGCGACCACCTGGTCCTCGGCTACGAGATCGTCAAGTGGGACGGCGATCTCGGCCGTCCGGCGGCGTACCAGCCGCTGTCACCGGAGATCGCCGAACAGAAGGTGCGGCTGCTGCAGGAGCACTACCCCTCGCAGCGGCACCGGCCCTGGTACGACCGGGAGGCCTTCCTCGGCCTTGCACGAATCCGCGGCATCGAAAGCCACGCGCGCTACGCCGAGGCGTTCGCCGTCACCAAACTCACGCTCAATCTGGGGGGATGAACCTTGCGCGTACTGCTGACCGGACACCAGGGATACCTGGGCACCGTGATGGCCCCGGTCCTCGCGGCCGCCGGGCACGAGGTCGTCGGCCTTGACGCCGGCCTGTTCGCCGACTGCGTCCTTGGCCCGCCGCCCGCGGACCCGCCGGGGCAGCGGGTGGACCTGCGCGACGTCACGGCCGAACACGTGGCCGGGGTGGACGCCGTGATCCACCTGGCCGCGCTGTCCAACGACCCGCTGGGATCGCTGGCGCCGGACCTCACCTACGACATCAACCACCACGCGTCCGTGCGGCTGGCCCGGCTGGCCCGCGACGCCGGAGTGCGGCGCTTCCTGTACGCGTCGACCTGCTCGGTGTACGGCGCCGCAGGCGACCCCGACTTGTCGAACTTGGTGAGCGAGGAGGCCCCGCTGCGCCCGGTGACGCCGTACGCGGAGTCCAAGGTGCGGGTGGAGGACGACCTGCACGCCCTGGCCGACGGCGACTTCACCCCGGTGTTCATGCGCAACGCCACCGCCTTCGGCTACTCGCCCCGGCTGCGCGCCGACATCGTGCTGAACAACCTGGTGGGCCACGCGCTCCTGTCCGGCGAGGTGCGGGTCCTCTCCGACGGCACCCCCTGGCGCCCGCTGGTGCACGCCGCCGACATCGCACGGGCTTTCGCGGCCGCGCTGACCGCGCCGCGGGAGGCGGTGCACGACCGGGCGTTCAACATCGGCAGCGAGATCAACAACGTCACGGTCGCCGAGATCGCCGAGCAGGTCGCCGAGGCGGTGTCCGGATCGAAGGTGGTGATCACCGGGGAGAACGGTGCCGATCCGCGGTCGTACCGGGTGGACTTCTCCCGGTTCCGCGCCGCGGTTCCCGGCTTCGACTGCGAGTGGACGGTGAAGCAGGGCGCGCTCGAACTCGCCGACGCCTACCGGAAACACGGGCTGACGCTGGAGGACTTCGAGCGACGCTTCACCCGCCTTGCCGTGCTGCGCGCGGCGTCCGACTCCGGCACCGTCGACGACACCCTGCGGTGGCGCCGATGACAGCGGCCGGCGAGGAGATGTACGCGCTGGTGGAGCGGCTTTACCCGCTGTGCCGGAGCATCACCGGTGACGGTGTGCGCGCCACCCTGGACATCGTCGGCGAGTACATCCCGTTGCAGGTGCACGAGGTGCCGACCGGGACGCAGGTGCTCGACTGGACGGTGCCGCAGGAGTGGAACATCCGGGACGCGTACATCGCCGACACCACCGGCAACCGGGTCGTCGACTTCGCCGAGTCCAGCCTGCACGTGCTCGGCTACAGCGTGCCGGTGTCGGCGACCATGCCGCTGGCCGAGCTGCGTGAACACTTGCACACCCTTCCGGAGCACCCGAACTGGGTGCCGTACCGCACCAGTTACTACAAGCCGGAATGGGGGTTCTGCCTGGCCCAGGAGACGTTGGACGCGATGCCGGACGGCGAGTACGAGGTGCGCATCGACTCCACCCTCGCCGACGGGCACCTCACCTACGCCGAGCACGTGGTCCCCGGGCAGGTCCCCGACGAGGTGATCGTCTCCTGCCACGTCTGCCACCCGTCGCTGGCCAACGACAACGTGGCCGGCATCGCGGTGGCGACGTTCCTGGCCCGGGCGCTGGCGGAGCAGACGCCGTACTACACCTACCGGTTCCTGTTCGCGCCCGGCACCATCGGGGCGATCACCTGGCTGGCCCGCAACAAGGAGCGGGTGGAACGGGTCAAACACGGGCTGGTGCTGGCCTGCGCCGGCGACCCGGGCGGGCTGACGTACAAGCAGAGCAGGCGCGGCGACGCGGAGATCGACCGGGTGATGCGGCACGTGCTGGCCGCCTCCGAACGCCCGCACCACGTCACCGAGTTCACTCCGTACGGCTACGACGAGCGGCAGTTCTGCTCGCCCGGGTTCAATCTCGGCGTGGGCTCGCTCACCCGGACCCCGTACGCCGGCTACCCCGAGTACCACACCTCGGCGGACAACCTGGACTTCGTCTCCCCGGAGGCGATGGCGGACACCCTCTCCGTCTGCCGCGAGGCATTCGCCGTCCTTGACCGCAACCGGCGGTACCTCAACCTCAGCCCCTACGGGGAACCACAGCTGGGCCGGCGCGGGTTGTACGACGCGCTCGGCGGCCGCAGCGACACCAAGCAGGCCCAGATGGCCATGCTCTGGGTGCTCAATCTCTCCGACGGCGAGCACAGTCTGCTGGATGTCGCCGAGCGGTCCGGGCTGCCGTTCGACACTGTCGCCGCCGCGGCCGGAGCCCTGCACGGCGCCGGGCTGATCAAGGCATGACGCCGATGACCACCGAGGGGGAGAATCCGCCGACAACGGCGCCACCCGCCGGATCCGCCCGGCGGGCCCTCGTCGGCCGACTGTCCTGGGGGCTGGCCGACCAGGCGGCCTCCAGCATGACCAACTTCGCGGTGGGGATATACGTGGCACGCTCGCTCGGGCCGGCCGCGTTCGGCGTGTTCAGCCTGGCCTGGGTGACCTACGGCGTGGTGCTCAACGTCTCCCGCGGGCTGGCAACCGATCCGCTCGTGGTGCGATTCAGCGGTGTGTCGGACGCGTCCTGGCGCGGGGCCGTGGCCCGGTCGTCCGGTACCGCGCTCGGTGTCGGTGCCGCCCTCGGCGCGGCGTGTCTGGTGGTCGGGCTGGCCCTGGGTGGCCGTGTGGGGCTCGCATTCGCCGCCCTCGGCGTCATGCTGCCGGGGCTGCTGCTGCAGGACGCCTGGCGGTTCTCGTTCTTCGCCGCCGGCACCGGGCGGAACGCGTTCGTCAACGACCTCGTGTGGGGCGTCGCGCTCATCCCGGCCATGGTCGTGGCGGCCCGCGTGGGCAACGTGGCCGCTTTCGTACTCGCCTGGGGTGCGTCCGCCACGGTGGCGGCGGTGTACGGCTACATCCAGTCCGGCATCCGGCCCCGGGTGACCGGGGCGCGCGGGTGGCTTCGCGAGCAGCGCGATCTCGGCTACCGGTACCTGGTCGAGAACGTCAGCCTCAGCGGCGCGAGCCAGATGCGGGCGTACGGGCTCGGCGCGATCGTCGGGGTCGGCGCGGTGGGTGCGGTGCGGGGCGCCGAGCTCCTGCTCGGCCCGTTCCTCGCCGTGCTGATGGGTCTTTCGCTGGTCACCGTCGCGGAGGCGGCACGGGTGCTGCGGCAGGCCCCGCACCGGCTGGCCAAGTTCTGCCTCCTGCTCGGTGCCGGGCAGGCCGCCGCCGCGCTGCTCTGGGGCGCGGCGGTGCTGCTGATGCCGGACCGGCTCGGCGAGTTCGTTCTCGGCGACGTCTGGCACTCCGCCGCACAGCTCATCGTGCCGGTCACCCTCGGCGTCGCGGGCGCCGGCCTCGGCACCGGCGCGGCGGCCGGGCTGCGCGCGCTCGGCGCGGCCCGGCGCAGCCTGCGCAGCCAGTTGTTCGCCTCCACCTGCTATGTCGGCGGCGGGCTCGGCGGGGCGGCCGTGGCCGGCGCGGTCGGCTCGGCCTGGGGCGTGGCCGCCGCGACCGTCAGCGGCTCGGCCGTGTGGTGGCTGCACCTGCGGTCCGCCCTGCGCGAGCGCCACCAGAACCCCATCCGCGAAGTGAGGACCACATGACCGCCCTTCCCCGGCTGAGCGTCGGCCTGCCCGTGTACAACGGCGAGGAGTACCTTGCCGAGGCGCTCGACGCCCTGCTCGGCCAGACCTACGAGGACTTCGAGCTGGTCATCTCCGACAACGCCTCGACCGACGGAACGCAGGACATCTGCCGCCGGTACGCCGCGAAGGACTCACGCATCCGGTACCTCCGGCTGCCCCGGAACATCGGTGCCGCACCGAACCACAACCACGTGTTCACCGAGTGCCGGGGCGAGCTGTTCAAGTGGGCCTCGCACGACGACCTGTACGCCCGCGACCTGCTGCGGCGCTGCGTGGATGCGCTGGACGAGCGGCCGGAGGTGATCCTCGCGCACAGCGACCAGGCGGTCATCGACGGCGACGGCCAGGTGAAGGTCCCGTACGAGTACGGGCTCGCCACGGACTCGCCGCACGCGCCCGAGCGCTTCCGCAGTCTGCTGTTCGAGCCCGGTGGCGACGACTTCTACGGGGTGATGCGGGCCGACGTGCTGCGCCGGGTGAAGCCGCACGACAGCTACCACCACGCGGACCGTACGTTCGTCGCCGAGATCACCCTGCACGGGCCCTTCCACCAGGTTCCGGAGCTGCTGTACTTCCGCCGCGACCACCCCACCCGCGCCGAGCGGGCGAACCCTTCCAAGCGCTCCCGGTGCGTCAACCTGGACCCGCGCCGGGCGGGCCCACTGCATCCGACGCCCCGGCTGCTCGCCGAGTACGTCTGGGGCTTCGCCTCGGCGATCCGACGGGCGCCGTTGTCCACGGCCGACCGGCGCGCGTGCTACCGCCACCTGGCCGCGTGGATGACCAGCCGGGTCCGGCCGGGCGCCGGCGAGCGGGTCGAGGACCGCGCCCCGGTCGACCCGGGCGGGCTCACTGTCTCCGTCGACGCCCTCGTCGCCGGCCGTGAGGGGAGGCAGGCATGACGTCCGGACACGAAACTCCGGTGCGCGTCGGGGTGTTCGGTCTGCTCGGCTCCGGCAACCTCGGCAACGACGGGTCGCTCGAGACCGTGCTCGGGTATCTCCGCGCTGAACACCCGAATGCGGTCGTGGACGCGCTGTGCGGCGGACCCGAGGTCGTCGCGACCCGGTACCGGATCCCCGCGACGCGGCTGCACTGGTACCGCGGGGAGTACCGGACCGCGTCGCGCGCGGGCGCGATCGCGGCGAAGGGTCTGGGCAAACTCGTCGACGCCGTCCGCACCGCTGCCTGGGTGCGCCGGCACGACGTCGTGATCGTGCCGGGCATGGGCGTACTGGAGGCCACGCTGCCGCTGCGGCCATGGGGCTTCCCGTACTCGCTGTTCCTGCTCTGCGCGAGTGGCCGGCTGTTCGGCACCCGGATCGCGCTGGTCGGCGTCGGCGCCGCCGCGATCAGCGACCGGCCGACTCGGGCCCTGGTGCGCTGGTCGGCGCGGCTGGCCACGTACCGCTCGTACCGGGACTCCCTGTCCCGCGACGCGATCCGGGCGATGGGCGTGGACACCGCGCGCGACGAGGTGTACCCGGATCTCGCATTCGCCCTGCCGACGCCGTCGGCGAGCGCGCCCTCGGGTCCACCGGGCCCGGTCTGCGTCGGCGTCATGGACTTCCACGGCGGCAACGACGACCGCGCACGGGCCGAGGAGATCCACCGGCGCTACCTCGACGGGACGACCCGCTTCGTCCGTGCGCTGGTCGAGGACGGCAGGCCGGTCCGGCTGCTCACCGGCGACGCGTGCGATGCACCGGTGGTCGCCGCGATCCTCGACGCGGTGGACTCGCCGCTGGTCACCGCAGCCGAGGCGTCCTCGCTGGCCGACCTGATGAAGGAGACGGCGGCTGCCGACACCGTGGTGGCGACCCGGTACCACAACCTGGTCTGCGCGCTGAAGGTCGGCACGCCGACGCTCGCGCTCAGCTATGCGGCGAAGAGCGACGCGCTCATGGATCGGATGGGCCTTGCCGCGTACTGCCATCCGGCTCGCGAGATCGACGCCGACCGGCTGCTCGAGCAGTTCCGGGCCCTGGAGAAGCGATCGGCGGAGCTGCGGCGGACCCTGGCCGAGCGAAACCTGGTGGCCGCCCGGCAACTCGAGGACCAGTTCACCGAGTTGACCGCAGCCCTGTTCCCCGCGACCGACCATGCGCAAGCCCACGCCCGGCAGGAGGCTCCATGAAGGTGACCGAAGTCCCGGAGATCGCGGGAGCGTTCCTCTTCGAGCCGACACCGTACGCCGACGAGCGCGGCTTCTTCTGCCGCACCTTCGACGCCGACGTGGTCCGCTCGGTGGGCCTCGACCCGGACGCCTTCGTCCAGGACAGCCTGTCCCGCTCGGTTCGGGGCGTGCTGCGCGGCCTGCACCTGCGCTCCGGCGCCGGCGAGGCCAAGCTGGTGCGGTGCTCGTACGGGAGGATCTTCGACGCCGTCGTGGACCTGCGGACGGACTCACCGACCTACCTGGGCCGGGCCTTCTTCGAACTGTCCGACGAGACGCAGGTGACCCTGTACATCCCGGCGGGATGCGCGCACGGCTTCCAGGCGCTGACCGAGACCGCCGACACCTCGTACCGGATCGACCGCCCGCACGATCCCGCCGAGGACGTGACGATCGCCTTCGACGACCCGGAGCTCGCCATTCCCTGGCCGCTGCCGGTCACATCCATGTCCCAGCGGGACCGGGAGGCGCCGAGCCTCGCCGAGGTCCTGAAGCAAAGAGAGAAGTGAGGGTCGGCGTGGACACCGAACACACCGAACACGCCCAAGAGACCGAGGAGTTCCTCCTGCCCCGGTCGCGGCAGGCGAACGAGCGGCTGCACGCCATGATCCCCGGTGGTGCGCACACCTATGCCAAGGGCGACGACCAGTACCCCGAGAACCTGGCCCCGGTCATCAGCCACGGCCGCGGTGCCCACGTGTGGGACATCGACGGCAACCGCTACATCGAGTACGGCTCCGGCCTGCGGTCGGTCAGTCTCGGCCACGCCCACCCACGCGTGATCGAGGCGGTGCGGCGGGAACTCGACCGCGGCAGCAACTTCGTCCGGCCGTCCATCGTGGAGGTCGAGGCCGCGGAACGTTTCCTGGCCACGGTGCCGACCGCCGAGATGGTGAAGTTCGCGAAGAACGGCTCCGACGTCACCACCGCCGCGGTGCGCCTCGCCCGCGCCGTCACCGGGCGCCCGCGGGTGGCCATCTGCGGCGACCATCCGTTCTTCTCCGTCGACGACTGGTTCATCGGCACCACACCGATGTCCGCCGGCATTCCGGCGGCGACCACCGAACTCACCGTGGCGTTCCCTTACGGGGACCTGGCCGCCACGGAGGAACTGCTCACCCGGTACCAGGACGAGATCGCCTGCCTGATCCTCGAACCTGCCGCGCACGCCGAGCCGCCGCCCGGATACCTCGCCGGTCTGCGCGAGCTGGCCGACCGGCACGGCTGCGTACTGATCTTCGATGAGATGATCACCGGCTTCCGCTGGTCCGAGGCGGGCGCCCAGGGCCTGTACGGCGTCGTCCCCGACCTCTCCACGTTCGGCAAGGCGCTGGGCAACGGGTTCGCCGTCGCCGCGCTGGCCGGGCGCCGCGAGCTGATGGAGCGGGGCGGGCTGCGTCACTCCGGCGAGCGGGTGTTCCTGCTGTCCACCACGCACGGTGCGGAAACGCACTCGCTGGCCGCCGCGATGGCCGTGCAGACCACCTACGTCGAGGAGGGCGTCACCGCGCGGCTGCACGCCCTCGGCGAGCGGTTGGCCGCCGGTGTCCGCGACGTGGCGGACAGCATGGGCGTCGGCGACCACGTCGTCGTCCGGGGCCGGGCCAGCAACCTGGTCTTCGCCACTCTCGACGAGAACCGGCAGCCGTCGCAGGAGTACCGCACTCTGTTCCTGCGCCGGCTCCTCGCGGGCGGGGTGCTCGCCCCGTCGTTCGTGGTGAGCAGCGCGCTCGACGACGCCGACATCGACCGCACCATCGATGTGGTGGCCCAGGCATGTGCGGTGTACCGGAAGGCACTGGACGCCGCCGACCCCACCCCATGGCTGGCCGGGCGACCGGTGAAGCCCGTATTCCGCCGCTTGGCGTGACGTGACGTCAGCGGCGCTCCCGCCGACCGGCGTCGGCCATCCGATCGACCAGCTGGTCGGCCATCCGGTCGACCAGCCACGCGGTCGCCGGTACCACCGCCAGCGCGGTGCACCAGCCGCCGAGGACGTCGGTCGTGTAGTGCGCGCTCAGGGCGACCTGCGCCCAGCCCATGGCGGCGCCGGCAACCAGCGCCGAGGCGAGCACGAGTGACGTGCCGGCCGTCCTGCCGAGGCCGAGCCGGCCGGTCGCGAGCAGCGCCACCACGAGGGCGAACGCGGTGAGGAAGGCGGTGTGCCCGCTCGGATAGGACAGGTTGCCGTCGCCGTGGATGGTGCGTCCCACCAGGGACTTGAGCAGCGTCGTCGTTACCACGCTCATACCGACGCCGGCAACGACGAGCACCGCTGCGCGAGGACGCCGAAGCAGCAGGCAACCCGTCACGGCGGCCACGACCAGCGTCGCCGCTCCGGCGGGCTCCCCCAGGAAGTCCGTGGCCAGAGCGACGGACCGCCACGGCGGCCCCACACTGTCCGCCGTCGGCTCGACGATCCACCTGTCCACCCTGCCGGGCTCGCTGTGGCCGGCGTACAGGACCCCGAGCCCGGCGACCACCAGCGCGGCGAGGGCCGCGATCAGCCCGAGCCACGCGCGCAGCGACGGGGGCAGCACCGCGGGCGCCGGCCGGCCGGTCACACGCCCACCGCGTCCGGTCGACCTGCGGTGCTTTGCCGTGATCGGTAGACGGTGTTCCGGATCCTGACCTCTTGAGGCAGGGTGAGGGTGCGGCCCATGGTCGGCTGGCCGCCCACCTGGTGGTCCGGGCCCGCGCCGCGTGCATCGCGTTTCGGGCTCTGGTCGCCGACTGCCTCCACAACCGCAGCGGAAGCCCGCTCACCGTCGCAGACCATCCGACAGATGTGATGCACCTCCCCCTCCCGTCGGGGCCTACGCCATGTCACCCGCCGCTACCGCGATGGCACGCCCCGAGAACTGCCCGCTGCCGCCCGCCGACATGGCCGGAACCGTCAGATGTACGGGCTGTGCGCGGCTGGACCGAGCAGGATTGCAAACACGTCAAGCGCGAACTGGGCTGCGCCGACTTGCAGGCCCACTCCGGCCAAGCGATCCAACGCCACTGACGCTGGTCGACGTGGCCTCCGGCTTCTGCTGGCCCCAACTCCCCACCCACGAGCCCCCGTCGTGTCTGACTTTGTCACCCTAACCAACAATGCGGTCGCGGCACTGCGGTCGCGGCAAACCGCCGTCGGAAAGTCCGAGTGTCAACACTCCGCGAATTTCCGTTCTGGACCGCTGTTCCGAGTCGGAGCCACGGAGTGTCACCGAAAACGCGATCGTGATGCGTCGTGGACGACGCCCTCCTGGGGGCCTCGACTTGGGCCCGGGGCATCGAGAGCGGTGATGGGCAGTAACTGATCGCGTCTGCCGTGAGAAGGCTTCCGCTTTCCGAACGTGATCGTTTGAGGGTCTGGGTGGGCGTGAACTGCCGCTGGCTGCGGGAGGTATCAGATTGTTCGTCGGCTCGTGCTCCCTGGCGAAGGTGGCTGGTGCCGTCGGCGCTGCGACTGCTGGAGGCGCGGGAGAAGAAGGTCCGCGAGGAGGTCGCGCGGCTGCGCAAGGAGGCCGAGGTGCTGACCGAGACTCCCGTGTCGGCCACCAAGGACCGACAAGCAGCCTTACCGGGAAGGCGCATATGGGGCGTCAGACCCCGGCGCCGTGGACCGGCCCTCGACTGCCGCGTAGCGAAGTTCGCCGTCCCACTGCGCGTCCGCGTCCGCGGTCCTATGCTTCGGGTACCGAGGGTGGCGACAAGCGGGGGGGTCATGCCTGGTGAGCCCAGCATGGCGGGGAACGTCAGTATTGAAGTCAGGGGTCAAGCGGCTCTTGGGGCGTGCGGGATTCGACATCGTGCGCGCCGGCAACAACCGGGGTGGAGTGGACGACTTCATCCCGTTCGAGGCAACGGTGCGGGCTGCGCGGGCGGCCGGTCTGTCGGTCGGTGACTACATCGACGAGGTCATGAACGGGACGCCCGGGGCCACCCAGTTCACCATCGATGAACTAAGCGCTCTCGGCGTCTTCACTGCCAAGCCGGACACGGTGCTGGAGATCGGCCCCGGGTCCGGACGGTACCTGGAGAAGACGCTGAAGGAGTGTTCACCGGGCCGCTACGAGATCTACGAGACGGCAGCGCCCTGGTCCAACTACCTGGTGGACACATTCAGCGTGGTCGCCCAACCGACCGCAGGATGCAGTCTCGCCTCGACACCCGACGGCAGCATCGACCTCGTTCAGGCCCATAAGGTCTTCAACACCGTGACCTTCCTCTGTGCCTCCCGCTACTTCTTCGAGATGGCACGTGTGACGCGACCCGGTGGCCGGATCGTCTTCGACGTGATGACAGAGACCTGCCTGGACCCGGCCACGGTGCGTGCCTGGGCGACGCAGGGCGGCGCGGGGCACGGCTCCTATCCAGCCGCCATGCCTCGCCAGACATGCGTGGACCTCTTCGCGACCCTCGGCTGCAGCCTGGAGGCCAGCTTCCTGGCCCCCATGGGCGTTGCCTCCACTGAGGTGCTTGTCTTCGGAAAGAAGACTTGACCCTGAGGCACCATCCGCGTAGCGATCGCGGGACTGGTCAGGTCGAACAGGGTTCCTGATCGAGTGTTCGCGCGAGAGTCGGCGCATGACAGCAGGGTCTCCTGGTAGTTCGGGGGTGCGAACCAAACCGATCACCAGGAGCCCCTGTTGTCGCGGTCTTTCGCGCTCGCGTGCGTGGAGTCCAACTCGCCGTCCCTGTCGTGTGACTGCCTCGCCCACAGGTTCGGCAACGCGGCGGACGGGCCGGAGCACGTACGGTGTTCCGCCTCCGACATGACGGAGGCGGAATGGCAGGTCACCCGGCCGTTGCTGCCCATTCCGGCATGGTTGGCGGGACGGCGTACATCCGGGTGACCCCGTTGAGCAACCGACCGGACTGCCTCCCGCCGTTGGGGACACCGGCACCTGACACGGCGCCGACACGTACCAGTTCCGGCGCTGCACGCTGCGGCGATCAGCGCGAGCATGCTGGGAAGGCGCCAGCCTGCGAAGGCCCGGCCCGGACGATCCGTGGTGTCTCCCCACTCCTCCATGCGCTGCGTAGACACCCCAAAGGCCGAAGCCCGGAGCCATTTCCACCCTGCCCTCAAGGTGGATCGCTCCACAGAGCTCCCGCCGTCCGGCTCGCAGTGCGGGCCCAGCTCCGGCCCGGTCGCGATGCACACGGGCACACCAACGCGCGCGGGCACGGACGCGGCCACGGCCGTGGAAGCGCCATCGGCGCGAACACTCCGCGCCACGCTGCCCTATGGGCCACACACGGCCGGCCATCGCACGGCCTCGTGCTCTCTCCGGATTCGTGGCGCACAGGAGGCAGCGAGGTCGCCGCATTGCGACAGCGTCACCTAATTGTTATGGCTGATGACAAATAGCGCCTCCCGCACTCTGGCGCACGGGTTCCGGAGCGCCGTAAGTTCCCGCTCACAACATTCAGCCGGGCGGATCACCCGACACCCGGCAATTCCCCCGAGAGCGCGCGTCTCGCCTTCCTTCTCACCACCCTCGTACGTCCGGTCGTCCGGCCGTAACACCAGAAAGGACCCTGCCCATGCGCAAGGGACTCCTCCTCACCGCCGCCTCGGTGGCACTGGTCAGCTCGCTCACCGCCTGTGGCGACTCCTCGTCGGGCGACAGTGAATCCGGCTCCGACGCCAAGCCGAAGATCGGTGTGATCCTCCCGGACAGCAAGTCCTCGGCCCGCTGGGAGACCGCTGACCGCAAGTACCTCTCCGAGGCGTTCAAGGCGGCGGGCGTCGAGTACGACATCCAGAACGCCCAGGGCGACAAGCAGGAGTTCCAGACCATCGCGGACCAGATGATCACCAGCGGCGTGAACGTCCTGGTGATCGTGAACCTGGACAGCGGCACGGGTAAGGCGGTTCTGGACAAGGCCAAGGCGCAGGGCGTCGCCACGATCGACTACGACCGGCTCACCCTCGGCGGCTCCGCCCAGTACTACGTGAGCTTCGACAACACCGCGGTCGGCAAGCTGCAGGGCGAGGGCCTCAGCAAGTGCCTGAGCGACATGAAGGCCAAGAAGCCCATCGTCGCCACGCTCAACGGCTCCCCGACGGACAACAACGCCACTCTCTTCGCCGAGGGCTACAACGGCGTCCTCGACCCGAAGTACAAGTCGGGCGACTACGTGAAGGGCCCGGACCAGTCCGTCCCGGACTGGGACAACGCCCAGGCCGGCACCATCTTCGAGCAGATGCTCACCAGCGAGCCCAAGATCGGCGGCGTGCTCGCCGCCAACGACGGTCTCGGCAACGCGGCCATCGCCGTCCTGCGCAAACAGAATCGCAACGGCGAGGTCCCGGTCACCGGCCAGGACGCCACCGTGCAGGGCCTGCAGAACATCCTCGCGGGCGACCAGTGCATGACCGTCTACAAGGCGGTCAAGAAGGAGGCCGACGCCACGGCCAGGCTCGCCATCTCCCTCGCCAAGGGCGAGAAGGGCGAGACGAACGCGACCGTCGAGGACCCCGAGGGCAAGCGCAAGGTCCCGTCCGTGCTGGAGACGCCGGTGGCCATCTACAAGGACAACGTCAAGGACGTCGTGGACGACGGCTTCGTCACCAAGGAAGAGCTGTGCACGGGCAAGTACGCCGCCCTGTGCACCAAGGCCGGCATCCAGTAGCCCTGACCGGCCGGCCGGACCATTACCCCTGGTCCGGCCGGCCCGACCGCGGGCCCCGGGCTCCCACCTCCCCGGGGCCCGCGACCTCACGACCGTAAGGAGCCGTCTTCCATGACAGCGACCCCGATCCTTCGACTGCGCGGGATCGACAAGAGCTTCGGCGCCGTGCAGGTACTGCACGACGTGTCCTTCGACGTCCACCCGGGGGAGGTGACCGCCCTCGTCGGAGACAACGGCGCAGGCAAGTCCACCCTGGTCAAGTGCATCGGCGGGATCCACCCGATCGACGACGGCGAGTACTGGTTCGAAGGTGAGCAGGTCCAGGTGCACAGCCCGCGTGAGGCGGCGGCCATGGGCGTCGAGATCGTGTACCAGGACCTGGCGCTCTGCGACAACCTCGACATCGTGCAGAACATGTTCCTCGGCCGCGAGAAGCGCCGGGGACTCGTCCTGGACGACGCGACGATGGAGGAGATGGCCGCCCAGACACTCGAAGGGCTGTCGGTCCGTACCGTCAAGTCCATCCGCCAGCAGGTCTCCAGTCTCTCCGGCGGCCAGCGGCAGACCGTGGCCATCGCCAAGGCCGTGCTGTGGAACAGCAAGGTCGTCGTCCTGGACGAGCCGACCGCCGCGCTGGGTGTCGCCCAGACGGCACAGGTCCTCGAACTGGTCCGGCGGCTGGCCGACAACGGTCTCGCCGTGGTCCTGATCTCGCACAACATGAACGACGTCTTCGCGGTGTCCGACCGGATCGCCGCCCTCTATCTGGGCCGGATGGCCGCCCAGGTCAGCACGTCGGACGTAACGCACTCCCAGGTCGTCGAACTCATCACCTCAGGCCGCAGCGGGGACCTCGGCCTCGCTCACACCAACGGAGCCACAGCATGACCGCCGCAGTCGCCCCCGAGAAGCCGGAGTTGCCACGCACTCCCGGTACGTCGAAGAAGAACGGAGCGGCCGGGGCCACGAGTCTGCGCTCGGTCGCCCGGAACTACGTCGAGCGGGTACGGGGCGGCGAGTTGGGCGCCCTCCCCGCCATACTCGGCCTGATCGTCCTGTGCGTGTTCTTCGCCGCCCTGCGCCCGGTCTTCCTGTCCGAGCTGAACTTCGCCAACCTGCTGACCCAGGGCGCGGGCAGCATCGCCATCGCCATGGGCCTGGTCTTCGTCCTCCTCCTCGGCGAGATCGACCTGTCCGCGGGGTACGCCAGCGGTGTCTGCGCCGCCGTCCTGGCCATCCTGCTCACCGACCACGGATGGCCCTGGTACGGCGCGGCGGGCGCGGCGATCCTCACCGGCACGTTCATCGGCCTGCTGCTCGGCCTGCTGGTGGCGAAGGTCGGCATCCCCTCCTTCGTGGTCACCCTGGCCGCCTTCCTGGGATTCCAGGGCATCGTGCTGATGCTGCTGAAGGAAGGCACCAACATCTCCATCCGGGACCAGACGATCCTGGCCGTCGCCAACAACAACCTCTCCCCCGCGCTGGGTTGGGTACTGCTCGCCGTCAGTGTCGGGGCGTACGCGGCGATCCAGCTCCGGCAGAACCGCAACCGCCGGCGGCGCGGGCTCGCCACCGCTCCGCTCACCCTGCTCGCGGTCAGGATCGGCGGCCTGGCGGTGCTCGGTGCGATCGCCGTCCACCTGCTCAACCAGGAGCGCAGCCGCAACGTCATCGTCGACTCGCTCAAGGGCGTGCCGATCGTGGTGCCGGTCATCGCCATCCTGCTCGTCGCCGGTACGTTCCTGCTCCAGCGCACCTCGTTCGGCCTGCACATCTACGCGGTGGGCGGTAACGCCGAGGCGGCCCGCCGGGCGGGCATCAACGTGGCAGCCATCCGGATCTCCGCGTTCGTCATCTGCTCGTCCCTGGCCGCGGTCGGCGGCATCATCGCCGCGTCCCGGGGCAACTCGGTCGACCCCAACACCGGTGGCAGCAACGTGCTGCTGCTGGCAGTCGGCGCCGCCGTCATCGGCGGGACGAGCCTGTTCGGCGGGCGGGGCAGGGTCGTTGACGCCGTGCTCGGCGGCATGGTGGTCGCGGTCATCCAGAACGGCATGGGCCTGATGGGGTACAGCTCAGGGGTCAAGTACGCTGTCACGGGTTCGGTTCTGCTGGTGGCCGCAGGCGTGGATGCGCTGTCCCGTCGCCGGGCCGTACAACGATGAGGTCTGCGACTCCATGAAAGCCGGTCCCTCGCAGGAGGAGATTCGCCGGCACAACCTCGGCACCCTGCTCCGTCATGTGCACATCGGCGGATCCATGTCGCGGGCCGTCCTGGCCGAGCGCATGGGACTCAACCGCAGCACCATCCTGGGTCTGGTGAGCGAGCTGGGCTCGGCCGGCCTGGTCCGTGAGGAACTGCCCCGTGAGACCGGCAGGGCCGGCCGGCCGTCCCTGGTCGTACGGCCCGAGTCCGACCGCGTGTACGTCCTCGCCTTCGACGTGGGCGTGGACCGGCTGGCCGCCGCGCGCATCGGCCTGGGCGGGGTCTTCCTCGACCACAGGGAGATCCCCGTGCTTCCCGGCCGTGGCAACGCCGGCAAGGTGGCCGAGGTCCTCGCCGGCTCCGCGCTGGAGATGGTGGGCACGGCGCCGCACGGAACCTACTGCGTCGGCGTGGCCGCCGCCGTCCGCGGGATGGTGCGCCGACCCGACGGCCTTGTCCGCGCCGCCCCCTATCTAGGCTGGGAGGACGAGGAGTTCGGCGAGGACCTCATGCGCCGACTGGGCCTCGGCCTTCCCGTCTCGGTGGGTAACGAGGCCAGTCTCGGTGCGCTCGCGGAGCACCTGCGCGGTGCCGGGACCGGCTGCCAGGACCTCGTGTACCTGCATGGCGACATCGGCATCGGCGGCGGTGTCATCACCGGTGGCCAACTGCTGGGCGGCGACTGCGGATACGGCGGCGAGATCGGGCACATGGTCGTCAACCCGCGGGATGGCAGGCCCTGTGGCTGCGGGGCGCGCGGCTGCCTCGAAGCCGAGGCGGGGGAGCGCGCTCTGCTGGAGACCGCGCGGCGCGACCCGTCGGCCACCGGCCGGGAAGCCGTACGCGCCGTCGTCGAAGCGGCCGACCGGGGCGACATCACCGCACGCGCCGCCCTGCACGACGTCGGCGACTGGCTCGGCATCGGCGTCGCCAACCTGGTCAATGTGCTCAACCCGCGCACGGTCATCTTCGGCGGGACGCTCCGCGAGGTGTTCCTCGGCTCGGCCGCCCAGATCCGCAGCCGTATCAACCGCCTTGCCCTCAAGGCCTCCCGCGAGAACCTGCGGCTGCGAGTAGGGGAACTCGGCGACGACGCGGTGCTCATCGGAGCCGCCGAACTCGCCTTCTCCGAGATCCTGGTCGGCCCTCTGGAGACGCTGGCCCGCGCCGGTGCATAGCCAGTACGGCGACGCGACGATACGACCATCAGGTGGGCAGCGGGCAATGTTACGGAGTCGCCGCCCTACTCGGCTGCCGCCACATCGGCGCTGGCGGGATACGTGGCGGCGGCTGGCACAACCGCCGCCACGGCCGTCTCCACACCGGGAGGCCGGCCGTCATGGTGAGGGGCAACCGGGGCAGGCCAGGAACGGCCCGTCGACGGTCCGTGGACAGCCGCGCTGCTCCATGCCGTGATCAGGGGTGAGCTTCGGGTGGTCCGCGTCGACCCGGGGGATGGGCTGTCCGGCAGTTCCGGCCAACCCCAGGCCAGTGCGAGGAGGGCCATGGGGCTGGCGTACTCATGACGCCGCGTGGCCGCCATGCTGGGCCGGTTTTCGGTCGGGCAACGGAGCATTCATTGGCCGTGCCGGATCGAGGCTGGGTCGAGCGGGCCGAGCCGCCGGGGTGGGCCGAGGCTAGATCGAGGCGTGGATGCGGCGCGGGGCGTCGAGGATGCGGCTGATCGCTTCGACCAAGGCGGGCGGCTGCTCGGTCTCCTCGTCGCGGTCGGTGGAGAGCGCGTACCAGACCTGCTCGATCGAGGGCGGACCCACCGCGAGGTTCCGCACTGCGGCCTGGGCCGAGGTCGCTTCGCCGAGGCGGACTTCATACGCCGCGACCATGGCTCCGGTCCGCCCGACCCCGGCTCCGCAGTGCACGAACACCGGACCGGGCGACGCCTTCATGGCCTTCAGGAAATGGTCGACCTGCTGTGTCGTGGGAGTCTGCCCGTCCCTGATCGGCATCCGAACGGCCTTCATGCCGGCCTCCTCGGGCCCCGCCAGAGCCTTGGCGGAGAGCTTCTCGGCGCGCAGGTCGACGACGGTGTGCACGCCTCGCGCCGCGAGCTCGCGGTATCCGGCCTCCTGGGGCGCGGATCCCCTCCACAGACGGTCGTCGACGGCCTTGAAGTGGTTGATCCCGGCCAGGCGTACGCCGGAGGAACCCTGCTGGGCGGCCAGGGCGTGGATGCCGAGCATGCCGAGCGTGGCGACGAGCCATACGGCGACATAACCGAGAACGCCAAGGACCGCGATCTTCGCGGTCCTGCGGAGGAGCGGGTATAGGCGAGCGATCGAGGACGTGGGGTCCATCAACACGAAGCGGAACCTTGGGTGGGGAACATTGATCTCACAGTAGCCCGTATCACATAAGACGGGGGTCAATATGTGATTAAGGAAACAAAAGGCGCAAAAGCTACGTCAGGGGCACGCTCAGGGGGCAGGAGGTATCTGCCCGTCACCAAGGACGACGGCCGTGGTCCGATTCGCGGTGATGTCCGTGAGGCAGCCGCGCAGTCGAAACATGTCGTGGCCGGGCAGCGGGGGCCGGACTACGCCCGCGTACACCCCATCGCCCAGGCTGGACAGCGGCGCGTGCTCGCGTGAGCCGGCGGTGGACCGGCGACAGGTCTCCCAGAGGTCGCGCGCGGCCCCGTCCCGCACCGGACCGGTGTCGGCGTTGCGCACCGTGACACGGAAGACGACGGTGCTGGCCGCGGTGTCAGGAGACGACGCGGGGTGCGTCTGGATCGTGTCGGCGAGGAAGAACGTGAGGGAGGCGAGCAGTGCGGTGACCACGGCGCCCGCGGTGGCTTTGAAGAAGGTGCGTCCCGGTCGGCTGGGGGGAACGGCGGGGCGTTCCGCGATGTCGGCGGCGTCTCCGCGTACGCCGCCGGGCGGGGCGGCGAGACTCGCCAGGCGGCCCGCCAGCACCCGCTCCGCCTTCGCCCGGCCCGTGGCGCCGGCGATCTTCTGGATGATGAAGGCGACGACGGAGAGCACCGCACCCGCGGCCATCAGTACGGGCACGAACACGAACGTGTCGTTCCTGTCCTCCCTGCCCTCGAAGGGGCGTGTGTCCAGCCAGCGGAAGCGCTCGGGCGCGGCTTCACGGCTCTGCTGCAGTCGCCGCTGTATCTCCTCGGCGCGCGTCTCGGACTCGCCGAGTCGCCGCTCCAGGCGGCCGAGCCGGGAGAGCAGGATCGCCGCCACGAGGAAGACTTCGATGATGAGCAGCAGCACTCCGCTGGTCAGCGCGCGTTGCCACTCCCACCGGTAGAGATACACGAAGAGATAGGCCCCGGTCGCTGCCGCGGCCACGCCCGCCACCACGTAGCTGACGTACTTCATGGGAGGTCCGCTTCCGCTCTCGCTTCGGCGCGCTCTTCCTCTTCCTCTCCTTCTTCCGCCTCCTTACTCAGGGCTTCGACGGTGCCGCTCGTGCCGTCCACGACCAGTTCGATGCCCTGCGGAAAGCGCTCGACGGCGTCCGGCAAACCGACGACCGTGGGCACCTTGTACTCACGGGCGAGTACAGCGAGGTGGGACAGGACGCTCCCGGTCTCGGCAACGAGTCCGCCGAGGTCGGGAAGCTCCGCGGCCAAGGCGGGGTCCAGCGTCCGTACCACCAGAACCGCGTGTCCGGGTCGTGAGCCGTGGCCGTGCCAGGCGGTGCCGGTGCCGTGGCCGCCGCCCGCGCCTTGGCCGGTGTCGTGGCCGCGGTCCCGGCTCCCGGCACGCCCACGGCCACGCCCGCCGGTGTGTTCGGCGACGGGGCGGCCCTCCTGGGAGAGCCGGAAAGCGGCGGGCAGCGGGGGCGCGTCCGGCCGGGGCTCGCGTTCGTCGAACTCGGCCGTCCACGGTGCCCCGCCCATGAGTCCGGCCAGCTCCGGCCAGCGCAGCATGGACAGCCGCCGCAGCACATCGGGCCGGTCGGCGGTCTGCAGACGGGCCGCGTACTCACGGACCAGACTCACCTGCATCTCCTGCACCCAGCGGATGCGGAGCCGCAGCCCCTCACGGACGGGCAGCGCCTCGACGCCGCGCGGCGCCCCGGTCCAGCCGGTACGTCGCGGAAGCCGCGCGGGCCGGTTGAGGGAGGGCGGCAGCAGGCACAGCAGCACCGGGTGCCGGGCCAGCAGAGTGGCGTCGGGGATGCCGCGGGCGCGACCCTCGGCGAGGACGGCCAGTGCCTCGCCGACAGCCGTGGCTTCATTGCCGTGGCCGACCAGAGAGCCGGCGAGGGACTCCTGCGCGTGCAGCGACGACAGGACGTTACGGCCCCAGGTCAGAGCTTTCAGTATCAGCCCGGACAGCATCTCCTGCGGGGGCGGGATCTCGGTCAGCTCGCGGTCGACCTCGGCCATCAGGTCCACCGCCAGCAACGGCAGCGCGCTCCTCAGCCGTCCCACCCGCCAGGCCGCGGAGGCTCGCCGGGCCCCGGGGAGGGGGTTGATGAAGTCGAGGACCGGGTGCGCGGAGGGCACGGCGCCCAGCAGTCTCAGGTCGGCCGCCACGCGCCCGTCGACGGTGGTGACCGGCGGCACCGTGCGCAGGATCCTCCGCGGGGCGGTGCCGGTGTTGTCCAGGGCCAGGGTCAGCCCGTGGGACATCGGGGCCACCCACAGGTCCTCCTCCAGCGGCTGCAGCACCCCGGGGAAGGTCTCCGCGACCGGTCCAGGGCCCAGCAGCCTGGCACCGCGTGAGGCCCGCAGGGCCATGGCCGTGATGGGACGCGCCTGGAAGAGCCACAGAGCGTCGTCGGTGTCGAAACCGAACTCCATGTCCTGGGGCTCGCCGAACACCCGTTCCACATTCCGGGCCAGCCGCACCAGGCGCGATATCCGGCCGTGCCCCAGCAGCCGGTCGCGGCGGGGTTCGCGCGGTTCGGTGGCGACGAGCCTGCCGTGGCGGGTCACCTGGTAGCGGACTCCCTGGACGGTTCCCGCCAGCAGCTGTTCCGGCCCGCCCCGCACCGCGCTGACCAGGATGCGGTCCTCGCGGCCCGCCAAGGGATCCGCGCCGAACATGACTCCTCCCACGGTCGCCCGCAGCATGGGCTGGACCAGCACCGCCATGCCGCCCGACGGGTCGCCTCCGCCGACCGGCTGGTCATCTCGTCCAGGCGCGGGCGCGGGCGCGCGGCTCCGACGGGACGAATCGAGGACCTTCCCCACCGCGGACATGAAGTCGTCCCAGCCGCGCACGTCGAGTTCGGACGCGAAAAGGCCGGCCATCGAGGAATCGGCGGTGTCCTCGTACGCGGAGGAGGATCGTACGACAAGGGAGTGACCCTCCGTGCCGCTCAGCCCACGCCAGGCTTCGCGCACCGCGGACGGCCCGTGGGGCAGTTCGGCCGCCGGCTCCTCCGGAACGAGGGCGAACCCCGGCAGAACGGGCAGCCCGGCAGCGGCGGCACGGGCGAGGCAGGCCGCCTTCGCCCCGGCCAGCGCCGGGTCCCGGGCCTCTTCGGTGTCCAACGGAATCACCGCCAGCCGCTCCAGGCAGATGCCCACAGCCGACTCCTTCGGTCAGTCCGGAAAACACCCCCGTGTACCACTCTGAACGCCTCGCCGCATCCGCGCTATGCGGGGTCGTGCCGGGGCCCCGGTGGCGCCTCAGGTCTCCACGAAGGGAGCCGTGTCCCGGGTGGGATACGGCTCGAGGAGGGGGAGAGGCTCGCCTGAATCGACCTTGGATTCGCTGTCGTAGCACGCCTTGGTGGAGTCGTCGCCGGGGAGGGGTCGGACCGGTGTAGCAGTGGGCCGTCTTCGTGTCGCGGTTGCTCAGGACGTAGGCGGGAATACCGACGGCGGCGTACGTGACGCGCATCCCGGTCACGGCCACCCCACCGAACTACCCGCGTCACGAGGAAGTCCCCGCGTCCTCCAGCTCGATGCCGTCGGGGCAGTTGTTGTGGCCGGTCGACCCGCGCTCGGCGGACACCGATCCGATGGCGCTGTGCTCCTGGAGTGGAAGGATCGGCGCCATGGGCACCGAGAAGGGCTGGGTGTACCGGGTCGACGAGCCGCACGGCTCGCGGGGCTGGCGCCCCTACGGCGGCCGTCCCGAGCGGTGGCGGGGAACCATCATCACCGACGATCCCGGAGAGACCGCCGAGTACGTCGCCGCCCTCGTCGTCACCGACCTGGTGACCGAGTGGGAGGTGTACGGCACCGGGCAGAGGCACGTGCGCGTGATCGTCTGGAAGGACGAGGAAGGCGGCGGCCCCGAGGACGCAGCCCTCACCGTGGAGATCCAGCCCGACATCGATGCAGAGTGACCGATCCGGCCGCGGAGGACAGGCTTGATGCTCAGGCCTTCGCTCTGCGGTCAGGCCCTCGCGGAGGCTCCGAGGGCAGCTTCAGTCGTCACTGTTGCCTCGCTGCGGTGCCGCGGGCCTGGCGCATCAGCTCCCCTGCCGCTGCCGGCGCGTCTTCCTCCAGACGTGCACCAGGACGCAGCACGAAGGCGTCCGTGACCTCAGAACACGCGATCCCGGTCGCAGCGCGGAACACACATGAAGCTGATCTCCGCGTCCCGGCCGACCAGGGCGCAGCCGCGGCCGTCATCGATCAGACCATGATCCTCGATCGGCAGGTACCCCGCTCGGCGTGTCAGTGGCTGCCAGAGCCGCATGAGCAAGCAGGTACCCACAACCGGCCCGGTTGATCAGTCCCTGCCCGGCTTGCGGGACTCCCACTCCCGAGAAGCGGATTCCGGCGATTCGGGGCGCATGGCGGTCGAAGGGGCGCCACGCGTCAGCGGTAGCGGAGCAACAACATGGCGGCGTCGTCGTGGCAGCGGCCCCACAGCCGGGCCGCCGGGCGTTTGAATCTCCGGTCCGGGGCCAACCCGGTGGAACAGGCAAGAGTCTGCGAGGCGTAGCCGACCAGGCCCACCGCCTTCGGCAGCGACCAAAGGAGACAACCATGACGACCACGGTCAAGGACATGCTCGCCACCTACCCGGCCGACCTCGGGCAGGTCGACCGCGACAAGCTCACCCGCTGCATAGAGGAATGCATCACCTGCGCCCAGGCGTGCACGGCATGCGCGGATGCCTGCCTGTCCGAAGGCATGGTCGGCGACCTCACCAAGTGCATCCGCACCGACATGGACTGCGCCGACATCTGCAACACCACGGCGTCCGTCCTGTCCCGCCACACCGGCTACGACGCCAACATCACCCGCGCGATCCTCCAGGCATGCGCGACCGCCTGCAAAGCCTGTGCCGACGAATGTTCCGCCCACGCCGACCAACACGAACACTGCCGCCTGTGCGCCGAAGCCTGCCGCTCCTGCGAGCAGGCGTGCAACGACCTCGTCCAGGCCCTCGGCTGACCAACCGATCGACTACAGGGGCCGTTGGCCGGCGATCTGGCGGCCCCCGTACACGACGAGAACACTGAGGCGGACGCCGCATGTGGAACCGACCCCGCAGCGGGCCGCCTGCCTACCTGTACTGACCGCCACGCCTCGTAGCCGGACTGCACCACCATCCCACTCACTCCATTTAGCCCCATATATCATGGAGAGATACTTTTGTTGGGTAATGCCACCCTCGGATCAATGATCGCGAGATGACCGTCATGACGGAGACCACAGAGCGCACCGACACCATCGCAAAGGCGACGTCCCGGGATGAGAAGGGGACGACTCTGCAGGGCCGCAGAGGCACCGACGTCCCTGCAGCGACACGCGGAAACACCACTGTCGCGGACGGTGTCGTAGCAAAGATCGCAGGCATGGCCGCCCGCGAGATTCCCGAGATCCACAACCTCGGAGGCGGGATCGCCAGGGCGTTCGGGGCAGTACGCGAGCGCGTACCCGGCCGGGGAAGCGACATCACCCGCGGGGTGAGCGTGGAGGTCGGAGAGCGGCAGGCAGCTGTGGACCTGAACGTCGTCGTCGAGTACGGCGCTTCCATCACGGACACCGCCGGGGACGTGCGGGCCAATGTCATTGACGCAGTAGAGAGGATGACCGGACTGGAAGTCGTGGAGGTCAACATCACTGTGGACGATGTCCACCTGCCGGACGAGGAGGAAGAATCCGAGCAGGGCGGGAGGCGCGTAGCCTGATCGGATGGACCGCGCCCTGGCGCGGCCACCAGCCCGGCGCGCACAGGCATGTTGCCTCGGGGCCAACAGCACACCTTACGGCTCCTCGGGACGCCCCCGCGGCCAGACGAGACGTTCAGGTCGACCGGACCTGGCGGCAGGCCGTCCAAGGCAGGTCCTGCACGTGCGAGGTCGGCTCTTCAGTCGACGGTGAAATCTCCCGCAGACCTGAGCACCCCGTGCTGGTTCAGCGTGATCGCGATGACCTCGGCAGCTGCCTGACCGTTACCGGAGTACCGTTACCGGAGTTCGGATTGTGGCACCACGAAGGCGTCTCTCACGCTCGCGAAAGAACGCACCCTCAGAAGCTTGACCACCCCCACCGCCCCTATACGGCCTCTTCGGCCTCTCGGCACGTCGGGCAGGTCAACTGGCGGGCGGGCCGTTCGTGGATCACCTTGCCCGGGTTCGCGGGCTCGCGAAGCTGCTTGTTCTCCGTGCGCACGTGGGCGGCGCAGAGGCCCGCTCCGCACACGCGGCACACAGCTACCGCAACGACCGTGTTTCCCTGCTGGACGCATTCGAAGCAGTTCATCTGACCAGCCCCTTCAGTCAGCGACCGTGAGCGGGTTGGCATCGCGCTCACTCCTCCCCCGCACTCCGCGCGTCCCCCCACAGAGGCAGCCGAAACAGAGCGGAAACCGGTCTACGGCACACCGCCGCACGAACGCCCGAGGACGGCGGCCAGCCGCCCAGTAGCACGGGCCGCGAACACGCGCCCTGGAAACGGCCAGCGGTGCCTGCGCATGGCCCCGGCACCATGTCAGGCCATTCAGTACCTGGTCCAGGAGTGCTGAGCCGTCGTAGGGATCGGCCGGCGGCCCGGAAAACCGGTACCTCGTGGGCAGCGGGATGGCTACGATCCCGGCCAAAGGCTGGCGGCACAAGTGCACCTCAGTGTCTCCCGGACATGGAATGTGAGGGACTGGACGATGCCGAGCGCCGTACTGCGGGGAGTGACCCTGGATTGCGCCGACCCAAAGGCGTTGTCCCGCTTCTACGCAGAGTTGACGGGCATGCAGGTGTCCTTCAGCGTGGACGAGTTCGTCGCGCTGACCGGCGGCCCCGGCTGGGATCTGGGCTTCCAACGGGTCGACGGGTACCGGGCCCCGCAGTGGCCGGGGCAGGACGTACCCCAGCAGTTCCATCTGGATTTTCGTGTCGAGGACGTCGACGAGGCGGAGGTGCTGGCGCTGGGACTCGGTGCGGTGCGGCCGGACCATCAGCCCGGCGGCGACAGGTGGCGGGTGCTACTGGATCCGGCGGGACATCCTTTCTGCCTCTCTGCGTGATCTCCGGCTCGTGGCCCTCTCCTGACTGTTCTCGGGTGCTGGTCCTGGTCCGAAGGCGATGCCCTCCGGATCGGGCGTCATGCACGAGGGCCGGCCAGTTCGACGTGGCGTCGGCGCAGCAGTACGGCTGCCGAGGCCAGGACAGCCGAAAAGACGGTGACCAGGCAGGGGGGCGATCGTGCCGAGCGTCCGATACGGCACGACGACGGGCGCGGAGGGCGCCCGGTCGCCGATTCCGCCCAGGTCAGGGCCACGGTTGCTGCGGTGACACCGACGGTCGGAACCACACCCGCACAGGTCACCACGGCGGCCTCCTCTCCGACGCCCAGCAGCATCTGAGGTGGGGTGGCGCCGGTGAGCCGCAGCGTCGCGCACTCGCCGAATCGGTCGCCGACTGCCATGACGGGAGTGTTGGCGATCGAGCGGTGTGGAGGAGCTCGAGGCCGAGCACGGTGATGACGGCGAGCCGGTCGGTGAGGTCCTGCTCAGTGTTGGCGACGGAGAGGTCAAGACTCCGGGCGTAACAGCCGGAGCGGCCAAGGTGGGTCACTGTTGCGAGAGACGCAGGCGGCTGTTCCCGGAGCGCGGCTACGCTGCGGTGAGGCTAGCCACGGTTCGAGTCATAGCCCCACCGAGCCCGGCCGTCCTTGCCCATGAAGCACTTGGCGGGCCGCCCGTCCTCGGCGATGCCGAGAGCGCCGACGGGGGAACAGGCGTATCCGAACTGGATGCCCGTCTGGCCGCCAGAGCCGCTCCCGCCGCTGGTCCCGCTGCCGGAGCCGGAGCCGTCGCCGCCGCCTTCGGCGGGCTGGGCCGTGACGGTCACCTTGACCCTGACCGTCTTCGTCGCGGTGACCGTGGGTGCGGGCTTCGCTTTCGCCTTGGCCGTCACTGTTGCCGTCACGGTGACGGTCGGGCCGGGGCTGGCCGCCGTGGCTTTCGCGTCCTCGGTCGTTGTGCCGTTGCCGTTGCCGCTGGCTCCGGCGCCGATGCCGAGGAAGAACGCGAAGCCGAGCGCGGGCAGGACGTATCTCTTGCGCGCCCACGTCCGAGTCGGGCGCGGCAGCTGCGGTCTGGGCGGCCACATGTGCGGGTTGCTCATCTCGTCCCCCTACGGGCGATTCCGGGGGATGACGGTACTGCCGGACTGGAAATGTGTCTGCTGCCTGAGGGAGCGGTGACCTTTCCGTGACGGCGTGGTGGGCTCGGACCTGCCACTCGGCGGACTCAGGCTCGGAATGCCGTACGGCCCTCTCCGCGGTCTGCTCGACGTGTGCCGCCACATAATCCTCCTCGCGCAGGCCATGGGGGGTGACGTCTCTCCGGCGGACCGCAGGCTTCGCAGGCGTGTGCCGTGGTTCGATCCCGCTTCCGGCGAGTCGCTACCCGCAGCGTGTTCCTCCTGGATGCGCCGGGCGGGAAATCCATGGGGCGGAGGCCGGGTTGCGGCGCAGCGGCAGCGGCATCATCTCCATCGACAACGACGACCCCACGGCGCAGAACTGCTGGACGCTGCCCGCCGAGGCCGTTCTGCCGTACCGGGAGTCCGTCCACTGGAATGTGGTGCCGTGGTATCCAGGCACGGCGGACCGCATCGCCGCACCCCGGCAAAGCGAAGATCCAGCGTGCGACACCGTTCCTCCATGAAGTGATCACCATGCTGCCGGCGCTGGAGGTGGTCGTCCTTATGGGGCGCAAGGCCAGGGCCGACTGGGCGGCCTACCAGGAACGGTACGCACCGAAAGTGGACACACTGCCCACCTGGCACCCCGGTCCCCGAGTATTCGCCTCCCGCCCCGCCGCCCGCCAGGAGACCCTGGAAGTTCTCCGGCAGACCGCGAGCGGCCCGGTCGTGGCGGTCGTGACGTTCGACGACGCTGGAGGCAAGAACAATCACTGGCTGGATGCACGTGTCCGCCCGAGACGGCGTGCTGACGTCGTCCGCAAGGAGTCCCCAGCATGGGTATGTGACACACGTCACGCTGCAGAGTGCAAAATTTACCTAGTGCAATGATTGCTGGTGCCAGCGCGTCCGTACCTCCTGGCGTACGCGTCCGCTCACGCCAGGAGCCCCCATGCCCGTCTCACGCAGCAAGGCCGGAACCGTCTTCGTGAGCGGTGGGCTGGTGCTCACCCTCACCGCCCTCGCATACCCCGCCATGCTCGGCGTGCAGAACACGGCGACGGACTCGTCCCGCATCGTCGCCAACACGCCCTACGGGCCGCTGACCGAGGCGGACCGGGACTTCGTGGTCAAGGTGCGCTCGGCGGGGCTGTGGGAGTACCCCCTCGGCGAGATGGCCATGGAGCGGGGCACGACCAAGGAGATGAGGGAGGCCGGCGAGCACCTGGTCGTAGGCCACGCCCAGCTCGACGCCAGCTGCCGCAAGATCGCCATCGAACTGGGCATCACCCTGCCCAACCGGGCCACGCCGCAGCAGCAGCAGTTCGTGGCGGCCGTGGACTCCAAGAGCGGCAACGAGTTCGACAACAACGCGGTCGGCATCATGCGTGTGACCCACGGCCAGATCTTCCCGACCATCGGCAAGATCCGGGCCGCCACCGAAAACACCCTCGTGCGCCAGTTGGCCGACCAGGCCAACACCATCGTCCTGGACCACATAACCGTTCTGGAGAAGACCGGTCTGGTGAATTTCGAGCAAGTCAGCGCCCAGCAGACCGCCCCGCCGAAACTCCCCAAGGAACAGCTCACCCCGCCCGCGCGCCCACGCGGCGCGCCGATCGTCACCCTCAGCCCGCGACCCGACCTGCCGGACTTCTACAACACGACCTCCCCGACCCCCACCCCGTCAGCCGGATGATCAGCGGGAGACGGCGCTCTCCCTCTCGGGTGGCGGCACGGACAGCCGGTAAGACCGGACCACGGCGACCACACTCCCGGTGACGAGCGCGGCAACCCAGCCGGACAGACCGCGCAGCGCCCGCAACGCGCCGGTGCCCTTTTCCACGCCGCGCGGAGGAACCTGACCGCCTGGGTCGTACACGACGGCGAGCGCGTCGCCGGGCCGGGTGGTCTGCTCACAGCCGCGCCAGATGCGCACCCGCAGCGGCACACCGCCACGATCGGCCACCGAGCACAGGTAACGGCCGTCCCAGCCGTTACCTGCCCCGCCACCGTGGACGGACGTCACGACCATGGACTCGACGCGCCCCCGCTCCGCCAGCACCACGCCCGCCGCGGCCTGCGGCGCCTGCAGCGCGAGGCAGAAGCCGAGCACGGTGACGATGCCCACCATCGCGCGCCCGGCCCGCACCAGCACCAGGTACAGGGCAAGGGCGAGGGCGCACACCAGACCGGCCTCGCCGTCCGCCAGAGCAGGCCGACCGGTCCAGGCGCCGAACACGGCCGTTCCGACGATCGCGGCGGCACCCAGGACCCCGGCGAGGAACCCCTCGCCGACCAGCCACCACGGCGGCGGTCCCACGAATTCGGCCGGCCCCCAAACGGTGCTCCGTAGATGCCCCATCAGGTGCGGCTCCGGCGCCGACAGGGGCCGCAATCGTCGGCGCATACGCGTCTCCCTCCCAGCATCCGTCCGCGTCCGTTCACAGCCTGCATCCTGGTCCGGCAGGCGGACGGTCCGCACTGCTCTCCGCCGGACCGGCAGGCGTGAATGGCGTTGCCAGGTTCTCAGGCAACGAGGGCGGGACGCCACAGCTCCCTTGCATTATGCAAAACGAGGCAGAGGCAGAGAAACAGCGGTCCGAATCCGTCGGTTGCCCCGACGGTCAGGCGTCGCGGGCCAGCGGGAGGTCCACCGCCCAGCCGAGAGGGTGCGGCTCCGCGTCGTCCAGGGCCCGCGCCAGGGGCTCTCCCCCGGCCTCGTTGAAGGCGGCCAGGGCCTCGATGAGGGCCAGCCGCTGGGTCGGGGTGAGCCGTGCGACGATCGAGGCGATCTCGGCGCGGCGCCGGGCGGTGACGTCCTCGACGGTGCGCCGGCCCTCCTCGGTGAGCCGAAGCAGGGTCTCACGCCGGTTGGCGGGGTTGGCCTGCCGGTCGGCGAGCCCGGTCGCGATCAGCCGGTCGACCATTCGCATCGCGGTAGACGGCGCCACCTGCAGCAGGTCCGCGAGCATGACCAGCTTGGTGGCGCCGCGGGTTGACAGCACCACCAGCATCCGGAACTGCGGCAGCGTCACCCGTTCCTCCACCTCGGCGAGGGAGCGGGCGGAGACCGCCACCAGCAGCCGGGACGCGGTCAGCACCGCACGGGTCACCGCATCAACGTCATCCATGGCCCCCGCGGGGTAATCGCGCTCCGGCATGTGTCCTTTCTACCGTGCTGAAGTGGCTGCTCCCTTACGCGATGGGAACAGATTTTCCTTCCCCATGACCGTGGTAGCGCAGCAGGAGCATCGCGGCGTCGTCATGGGGCGGCCCGTCGGCATACTGGGCGAGGTCCGCACGCAGGGCCTCCAGGGCGCGGTGCGCGTCCGGATCCTTCAGCAGGTGCGCCCGTTCGCCGAGCGGATAGAAGCGGCCGTCTTCGTCGCGGGCCTCGGTGACGCCGTCGGTGTACAGCAGGAGCTGCCCGCCCGGTGCGAAGTCCACCCGGAAAGGCTTCGGGCCCTCACCCCCGTGCGCACCCAGGCCCAGCGGAAGGGCGCAGGCAGGCGGTTGCAGGAAGGCGACGGTGCCGTCGCAGCCTACGAGCATCGGGGCCGGATGGCCGTAGTTGAGGAAGACGACCTCACGGTCCGGGTTGAACTCCGCGAGGATCGCGGTGACGAACTTCTCGCCCTCCAGCTCCCTGGCGACGCTGCGCTCCAGGCGCTCGCCCAGCCCGACCAGATCCGGCTCGTCGTGCGCCGCCTCCCGAAACGCGCCCAGCACCACGGCGGCCGTCTCCACCGCTGCCAGGCCCTTGCCCTGCACATCGCCCACGATCACCCGGATGCCGTGCGGCGAGGCCACCACCTCGTACAGATCCCCGCCGATCCTCGCCTCCGCGACCGCCGACGTGTACGACACCGCCGCCTGCAACGGCCCCGCGGTCAGCGGCACCGGCCGCAGCAGCACCCGCTGGGCGACCTCCGCGATCGACCGCACGCTGGCCAGCTCCGCCTCCCGGCGCGAGCGCATCACCGCGGCCGCGATGCCGATGCCGGTCACGCCCGCGACCGCCGCCATCGAGGCGAAGCCCCGGCTCTCCTCGAACAGTCCGTTGTAGAGGCCGAGCGCCATGGACAGCAGGAGGGCCACCGCACCGATCACGGCGGTACGGCGCCATCCTCCGACCAGACCGGCGAAGGCGGGCCCGATCGACACAAGGGGCAAGAGGCCGACCCCCGGCCCGGCGACGACGTCCACGCCCGCGACCACCGCCATCGCCACGATCGGCATACCGGACAACACCGTCGAACTTGATGGCGGCTTCTTGTCGGTCATCACGCACTCCAGCGGTGTCGCAGCACTGGAGAGCCGCCGCAGGCGCCCCTCCCCCACCTTTAGACTATGCAAAGGTTGTTCCCTCGACGCGGTACTTGCCCCGGCCTTTTACCCAATCGAGTCCGAGAGCCGACATGTCCCGACCTACAGAAGGCGACAATGGCACACAGAGACAACACCACCCGCCACCCCCAGCCGCCCACCGGGTGGTGGCGCCTGGCCCTCCGACTGCCGATCCTCTTCTTCCGCGCGGGACTGGGGCCGCTCTTCGGCAAACGGCTTCTCCTGCTGCACCACGCTGGGCGCCTCACCGGACTCGACCGCCAGGTGGCCCTGGAAGTGGTGGCGTACGAGCCACCCCACGAGAGCTGGACCGTCGCCTCCGGCTTCGGCCCGAAGGCGGACTGGTACCAGAACCTACGCGAACAGCCGAAGACCCTCATCCGGTTCGGCAACCGCCCTTACGCCGTCACCGCCCACTTCCTCCCGCCCGGCGAGGGTGCCGAGATCATGGCCCGCTACGCGCGCCGGCACCCGCGAACGGCCCGCCGCCTGTGCGCGTTCATGGGCCTTGCCACGGACAGCAGCGAAGCGTCGTTCCATGAGGCGGGGCGGTCCATCCCCTTCGTGCGACTCGACGCCGCCGGACACGGGCACTGACCGGGGCACGGCCTTCGGGGACCTCGCCCGGGAGCGAGCCGGGCCGCGACGACCCCGGCTCCGGCAGACGACGGCCGAAGCCGTAGCGGCGAGTTGCGCCTGTGCGCCCGGCGAGGGAGAACGCCGAACGTCCGGCCTTCTGCCTCTGGGCCGCGTACGTGCCCGAGCACACGGAGCAGCGCTGCGACGGGGCGGGGCCCCGAACCGCGGATGCTGCACGGCACTGGATTGCCGTACTCGAGTGCCCTGTTCCTGGTGAGTCCCCGGATCCTCGGTCCTCACTGGGAACGCGGTACCGCCTGCGACCGGAGGAACGGCCGGGGGGCAGCAGTCGGATGCGGGTGATGTGGTTCAGGTCGACGGAGTGCACATCGGTCAGGGTCCGAGCGGTCATCCTGGGCGCTCTGTGGCGCGCCGGAGGGCGTTCCTCGCACAGCTCGCCGAACAGGAGAAAGGCGAGAGGCGAGAGGCCAGGTCAGCGGGCCGGCGCCGTGGCCGCCTCGGCCAAGCGTCCAGCGGAGAAGGGCAGCGCGAGCAGCCCCACTGCCAAGCCCGCACCAGCACGTGCCCGACGGCGGACCGTGCCGACGTCGGGAACTCCCGGGGCAGCGGTGCCGGACGGGTGCGCGGCATCTCAGTGCTCCCCGTGCCCCGGGGCGGGGCGGGCCGCGTGTCGGGCGGTGGGGTTGGCGACCAGATGGCGTGGGTCGGCGGCACGGTTGATCGCTGACTCGACGGCCGCGATCCGGTCGGCGAGCAGCCCGAGGGTGGCCACCGCGCGGGTGAGAGGGTCGTTGTCCGGCCCGCCCAGGGCCTGGGTGCGGACGTACGCTGCCTTCAACTCGGTCCAGCGCAGCGCCTGTTCGTCCGTGAGTGTGCCGCGCAGCTCGGCCAGTTTCAGCAGGTTGGCCTCAGCGCCGGTGGTGAGGGTCTGGGCCTCGGCGGTGTAGTGGTCGTCGATCAGCGCGGCGAGCTCGGTGTCGTTCATGACGGGCTGGATGCGCTGGGCGATCTTGTTCATGTTGCGGTAGGAGCCCTGGAGCTGGAAGGGCGGCTCGGTGCGGGTGGCATCGGTCTGGGCGGCGGAGGCGATGTAGGTGGCGTTGACCGCGAGGACCGTTTCGCGAGCGGTCAGCAGGTGACGCAGCACCGCCAGGATCCGATCCAGCTCGGCGGGCGCGTACGGGTGGGTCAGCTGGTCGGCGCGGGCCGTCGTGTCGCCGTCGGCGAGGCGGATCAGCAGTTCCAGGTCGGTGCGGTCGCGGCCGGCGAGCGGGGCGAGGACCGGATTCGCGGTCAGCGCGTTCTCGATGAAGCTGAGCGCGAAGGCGTGCTCCTTGCCGGTCAGGACGTCTCCGAGGTTCCAGACGTCTGCGCGGTTGGCCAGCATGTCGGGCACGCGGAAACGGCTGCCGGACTCGGTGTAGGGGTTGCCCGCCATGCAGACCGCGAACCGCTTGCCCCGCAGGTCGTAGGCCCGCGGCTGCCCGTCCTGGACGCCCTCCATGCGGCGGGTCGCGTCGCACAGCGGAATGAACTTCTGCAGCAGCTCGGGCGAGGTGTGCTGGATGTCGTCCAGGTAGAGGAGCGTGTTGTTGCCTGCCTCCAGTGCGAAGTTGATCTTCTCGATTTCCTGGCGGGCCGTGGCGTTCGGGGCCTCGGCCGGGTCGAGGGAGGTGACGGCGTGCCCCAGCGCCGGGCCGTTGACCTTCACCAGGAGCAGGCCGAGGCGGTCGGCGACGTACTCCATGAGCGTCGTCTTGCCGTAACCGGGCGGCGACACGAGCAGGAGCAGGCCGCCGGTGTCGGTGCGCTTGGACGCGCCCGTGGTGCCGAGCTGCTTGGCGAGGCTGTCGCCGATGAGGGGGAGGTACACCTCGTCGATGAGCCTGCTGCGGACGAACGCCGACATCACTCGCGGCCGGTACTCGTCCAGGCGGATGCGCGTGCGCTCGGCAGCCACCAGCGCCGTACGGCGACGCAGATAGGCACGGTGGCCGGTCACGCCATGGGTGCGGAACGCGTGCGTGCGGGAGAGGAATTCGTCGATACGGACAGCGAGCGTGCGGCCGGTGATGCGCGGATGGGCACCGAGCAGCCCCTCGACGGTCTCGGCCAGCGGCGCGTCGGACTCGTGGCGGGGCAGGTCCGGGCAGAGCTCGGCGGCCACCGCCTCGGCCAGGTCTCCGGGGGCGGTGTCCGTGCCGGTGGCGGACGTGTACGAGGAGAGCCACGCCTCGACGAGCTGCTTGCGCTCGGCCAGGTCGCCAAGTGCGGCGAGGTCGTCTTCGTACGCCGAAGTTCCCACCGTACGCCGGAACTTGTCGAGCAGCGTGCGGGCGCCGACGCTGATGACGAAACCGTCGGGGCCGCTGGTCAGCTCCTCGAAGAGGTACGCGGCGGCGGCATCCGCGACCTCTCCGGTGATCGCTTGTGCCAACTCCTTCTGCAGGTCGGCGATCGCAGGCGCCAGACCGAACGTGTCCCGGGCTCGTGCCAGCGACACCGCGCGCCGGGTCCAGCTTTCGCGGCCACCCTCCGTCGTGCCGTGCGCCCAGAACAACTGGGCGGTGGCGCGGGCGGCGGGCTCATGGCGCAGCAGGCCCGCACCTTCGCGCAGGCGCAGGAGCGCGGCGAGGATCAAGGTGGCGTCGTGGTCGTGAACGCCGCGCTCGTAGCCCTCGTCGTACGACCCCTCCGCAGCCTGCCTTACCAGCGCGGCCAGGTCGGCCTCGGCCAGAGCCGCCGGGCCGTGTTCGTCCAGCAGGCGGGCGGCGAGGTGCTCGGCACGGTAGACCTCGGGCGACTCCGAGGACAGCGGGCGGTCCCAGTAGGGGCGGGTGGCGACGAAGTCGGGATCCGCGATCGGCGCGCGGTAGTCGGTGCCGGTGAGTGCGAAGGCGAGGGTGTCGCCGTGCGGGACCAGGGTCAGGTCCAGGGGCTGGGTGTTGACGGCGAACAGGTGGGTGCCGAGGCGGATGGTGCGGCCGTCGTCGGCGTACAGGTCGGTGCGGTCGCGCAGGGCGCGCAGGGCCTCCTGGCGGGCGGACTTGAGGCGGCCATCGAGTTCCTCCGCCCGGACCTGGTCGCCGAGTTCGCGCAGCTCGTCGGCAATGCGGCGGACCTTGGCGGGCATCGGGTCGGAGGTGAAGTACGTGGCGACGGCGTCCGCGTCGGAAAGGGTGGTGGCCCGGCGCGTGACCGTCTGCAGGACCCGGGTTGCCGAGTCTGCCAGGCGTTCCGCACGGCGGGAGCGGGCGTCGGCGAGGGTCTGCTTGCGGGCCGTGAACGCCTCGTGGACCTCGTCGCGCTTGTCCGCCAGCTCGCCGAGAAAGTCGTCGAACTCGGCGAACCGGGACTCCAGGTTCTCCAACAGGAGCAGCACACGGGCGAGTTGCTCGTCGCAGGCATCCGGGCTGTCGGCGGCCGCGAGGGCGCCGGTGACCGACTGGCCGAGCAGCGCGAACTCGGCGGCGAACTCGGCGCGTCCCTCGTCGTCGAGGAGAGCGCGGCGGCGGCCGTCGAGGGTGGCGCGGGCACGGTTGACGCCGCCGAGGACCTCGGCGATCCGCTCCAGGATGGACGTACGGACGGTGGCGTCGCCGATGTCCAGGCCGGCGACGACCTCGGTCACCGTGGCCAGCCCGTCGGCGAGTTCGTCGAGGCGGGCGGCGACGGGTGCGGCCTCGGCGACGGTGGCGATCGTCTCGGCGTCGGCGACGAGTTGCTCGATGTCGGCCTGGTGGTCGGCGAAGGCGTCCTCGCGGGCGAGGTGGGAGACGGCCCGCTGACCGAAGGTGGCGAGGTCGGCCTCGACGTCGGCTGCCAGTTCGTCGATGCGGGCGGTGTCGGCGTACCGCAGGTCCTTGAGGGTGAGCAGGTGTCCCTGGGCGTGCCGGAGTTCCGTCAGGCCCCGCACCCAGGCGGCAGCACTGCGCGGGGCCTCGCCGCGCAGGCGCCGTACGACACCCGCGACCTGAGCGGCGGCCTCCCCGAGCGCTTCGGCGGCCCGCCGGGTCAGCGCCTGAACGGTGTGGAACTCGGCCAGCACCTGCTCGGCTGTCGTCCGCACTTGCTCCAATGGGCCCAGCAGATCGCCGAGTTCGGGCTCTCCCAGCCAGTGGTGGGAGTCGGCGACCCGGACGCACGCGGCGGCCAGTGCCTCGTACACCTCAGTCGTCGGGGTGGTCTCGGAGACGCCGTTCGTGATGGACAGGCAGTCGGAAATGCCGCGTACGAGGTCGGCGTTGCCGACGCGGGCGAGCGGGCCGGTGCCGACGGGCCGGCCGGCGGCGTGGGTGTCGGAGACGTACGGGGACTTCCACAGCTGGAGCGGGTGCACGCGTTGCGGCTCGTCGCTGTCGGCACGCAGCACCATCAGCGTGCCGTCGCCGAAGAGGGCCCAGCCGTGGCAGGACAGCGGGGTGGCGACCTCCTTGCGGATCACGTTGTACGGCAGCAGCAGGCTGCGGCCTTCCACCCGGGCGTGGAAGGCGAACAGGACGTCCTCGCCGTTCGGGGAGCGGACTGCGCGCTCGAACTCCAGGTCCGCCGTGTCGATGCCGTCGAACGTCTTGTACGCCCCGGTGGCCAGGCAGTAGCCGCCGGGGAAGACGATGCCCTGGTCCTCGGGCAGCTGTCGGCAGGCCTGTCCGAGGCCGTCAAGGCGGACGACCGTCCTGGTGAGGGTGTTGAACGCCAGGTAGCGGTGTACATCCTCCTTGTAAGGGAGGATGTCCAGCAGAATGAGGGCGCCCACGCGCGCGTACGCGATGTCCGCGTCGGCGAGCGACTGGAGCGGCTCGTCGACGGGCTCGGCGTAGATGCCCTCGCCCGTCTCGGTGTCGTCCTCGACCTTGACGGTCAGGGTGCCGCCGAGCGTCTCGACGAAGACCTCGCCCTCGATGGAGAGATGCGGGTGGCGGCCGAGGACGTGGTCCTCCCGGGTCGTCTCGGTCCACTCGAAGTCGTGGGAGGACGGGAAGACATGGTCGCGGTCGCCACGCGCGTCCAGGAAGACGGCCCGGCCGTCGTCGGTGAGAGCCCAGCGCAGGACGCGGATGTCGCCGGCCTTCTCCCCGGTCTGGAAGACGGCGAGCAGCTTGCCTTCAATACGGCGAAGTTGGAGGAGGTGGGCCTGGCGGTAGTAGCGGTAGAGGGCGGCCAGCTCGCGGACGAAGGCTGGGTCGTCGAGCAGTCCGGGCACGGCGTCGTCGGGCAGCCGGTTCAGGTCGCGGTCGTGCAGTGCGAAGACGTCGGCGACCTTCGTCTCGGGCCCCCGGCCGAGGAAGACGTTGTGGCCGAAGAGCAGCACGTCGCCGACGGAGACGATGTCGCGGGGCACGCAGGCGTGCTCGGTGCGCAGCCGCTCGGTGCCGGCGAGTTCGAGCCGTGTCGAGCCGAACTCCTCGGTGCGGCGGTCGTTGAGCGCCTCGGTGCGGCGGGCGAGTTCGGCGGCCTGCGCGGTGAGGCGGTCGCGCAGCACCTCGTACGTGCCGGTGTCCAGACCGGTGGTCATGGGATCCCTCTCAGAAAGTCAGGAAGCATGGCCGGGAGCTGCTGTCCCCTGTGCGGCAGCTCCCGGCCATGGGTCATCAGAGCCTGGCGCTGCCGTTGACCGCAGCGAGCGGAGTATCGGTCAGGCCCAGCTCCCCTGCCTTGTCCAGCAGTTGCTGGAGCTGTCCGGTGTTCGCGCCACCGCTCTTCATCAGCTGCATCAGCACGGCGGAGACGGTCAGGTTCTGCACGTCGGCTGTCGAGACCGAGCCGAGGACACGGCTCAGGTCGTCGGTGAAGCTGGAGGTGCCGTCCAGCCAGGGCTTCGCCAGCGCCTGCGCGGTCTCGGAGTGCTGCACGAAGCTGTCGACGCCCTTGCCGAGCGCGATCGAGGACACCAGACGGTCGAAGAAGACCGACTCCCCGCCGACGATGTTGATGTCGGCGTTCTCCAGGCCGGTGGCGAGCACTGTGGCCTGCGCCTCGGCGACCTGCCGCTGCACGTCCAGACCCGCGAGGCGGATGTCCTTCTCGGCCTCCAGCCGCAGCCGGTACTCCTCGTGTTCGCGGGACGCGTCGTCCAGTGCGGCCATCGCGACGGCCTTCTCGGTCAGACCGGCGGCCTCGGCCTTCAGCCTCTCGCCGATGCCCTCCGCCTCCGCGAGCGCCTTCGCCCGGGAGCCCTCCGCCTCGGCCCGCATCCGCGCTTCGGCCGCCTCCGCCTCCGCACGGCCGGCCTTCTCGATGACCTCCGCCTCCTTGTCGCGGACCTGAACGGCAGCCAGACCCTCGGCTGCGCACTCGGCCTGAATGCCCTCGGCGAGTCGCAGCTTGGCCTGGGCGTCGAGGTCGGCACTCTTCAACCGGGCCTCGGCCAGGGTCAGTTCCTCCGCTGCGCGGTGCACGGCTGCCTGCTCGGCGGCCTCGGCGGCCTTGATGTCCTTGACCAGCTTCTCCTGCGCCTCCCCCTCGGCGGAGATGATCAGGGCCTGCCGCTGCCGCTCGGCCTCCTCCACGGCACGCAGCTTCTTGATGGACTCCTCCTGCTCGGCGACCGTACGGTCCACGGCGACCCGCTCGCGGATGACCTCGGCGATCTCCCGCTTCTCCGCCTCGACCTCCTTTTCGGCGGCGATCCGGGTCAGCTGTGTCTCCCGCTCGCGTGCGATGACTTCGAGGAGCCGGTCCTTCTCGATGCGCTCGTTCTCGATGGCGATGACCCGCTCGCGGTTCTTCTGCGCGACGGCGACCTCGCGGCCCTGGTTCTCGCGCTGGATGCCGAGCTGCTCCTCGGTCTTCAGGAAGGCGCCCTGCGAGCGCAGCCGCTCTTCCTCCATCACCCGCGCCGTCTCGGCCTCCTCGCGGGCCCGTACGGTGTCGATCTCCCGCTTCTGCTTGATCTCGGCGTCGGCCTGGCGGCGCTCCAGTTCCAGGATGGCCTCGCGGGCGTCGACGTTCTGCCGGGTGATCTCCTTCTCCTCGGTGCGCTGTGCCTCATTGGTGCGCACATGCTCCACGGCCGTCAGTTCGGTGATCTTGCGGATGCCCTGGGCGTCCAGGACGTTGGCCGGGTCGAGCTGGCTCAGCGGCGTCTGCTCCAGGTAGTCGATCGCCGCGTCCTCCAGGTGGTAGCCGCTGAGGTCGACGCCGATGACCTCGATGATCCGGTACCGCAGTTCCTCGCGCTTGGTGTACAGGTCGGTGAAGTCCATCTGCTTGCCGACGGTCTTCAGCGCCTCGGAGAACTTCGCGTGGAACAGCTCCTGCAGCGTGTCCCGGTCGCTGGCCCGTACCGTGCCGACGGCCTGGGCGACCTTGATGACGTCCTCGACGGTCTTGTTGACCTTGACGAAGAACGAGATCCGGATGTCGGCGCGGATGTTGTCCCGGCAGATCAGCCCGTCTCGGCCGGCCCGCGTGATCTCGATGGTCTTCACCGAGATGTCCATCACCTCGGCCTTGTGCAGCACCGGCAGCACGACCTGCCCGGTGAAGGTCACATCGACCTTCCGAAGCTTGGAGACGATCAGCGCCTTGCCCTGCTCCACCTTGCGGAACAGGCGGGAGACGACGAACAGCACGGCGACCGTGACGAGCAGGACAGCGGCGACGGTCACACCGATGCCCGCAGTGGTTGCATCCATACGAAATCCTTGAAGTCTGCGATGAGTTGACGCCTCGACAGAGAGGCGAAGCGGCCCGCGCGGCCGCGGACAAGTGCGTGACAGGTATGGCCCAGCGGTTCCACCGCGGGCAGTCGGCTCAGCCGCGAGCGCTGCGACTGCCGGGGTCGAACGGAGTGCCGTTGGCCAAGTCCCGTTGTCGCGGCCTGTGTTCGCCTGAGAACTGTCTGGTGAGTGGAGCCACGAGGCAACGTGTCACTGACCAGGCGACGAGTGCGGACAGAGCGAGCAGCGCGACGCGGGCCACGGCGGCGCCGAACCCTGTCACGCCGGCCCGGTCCATCACGACCAACCCAGTGAGGCTGACGAGCCAGCCGCACACCGTGACGACGAAGGCGGCAACGGTGACCGGTACTCCTCCGAGCGCCTTGGCCAGCGCTGGGGCGTCGGCATCGAAGTCGCGTACGCGGACCCGGCCCAGCAGGACCAGAAACCAGAAGCCGAGTGCGACCACCAGGGCAGAGGTGAAGATGACGGTGGGGAACTGCGCGGCGGCGTCGATGATCTCCAGCATCCCGCACCCCCCAAGTCTCGCTGTAGCGTCCAGGTACCCAGAGCCGTTGCCGGAGCTGAGCACCGGGACGTCCCCGTGTTTGCGCCGAGACCATTGTGAAGTGGCGTTGCTCCTCACCGCATTGCCGCGTTCCGGCAGCCTTGACGTCTCGTTGATGCCGGACTGCGATACCCGGACAGTCGACCGAGCCGGCGGTGGCTACTCGGCTCCTACGTCGTGACCAGTTCCGGTCGCGAGGCGTGCACTCAGCTGTCGCCGTCTCGTTCTCGTTCGTGCCGGTATCGGGGGAAGGAGAAAATCCCGCGGGAAAGGCAGCGGGCGTCACCCCGTCCAATGCCACCTCGGGCCGCTGCCGCAAGTCGACGCGGAACGGCACGGATGCCGCCGCCCACAGCAACCAGTCTTCGGCAAGGGCCCCCGGTTGTGTCCCGGAGGCGCTGACGCACCGCGTTGCCGTGACGACCTGCTATGTCCGGATAGTCAGTACTGCCATCGTGGCCGTGCCCCTGGGAACACCGGGCGGAACGCCCGGAACCCGGCAACCAGACCGAGCCGGTCACTGCCTGACCGCCCCACTGACCCAGGACCCGTAAAACAGTGACCCTTGGCGCATGGCTCGCTTCCAGCACACCGTGACGCTCGCCCCGGTGCCCCGCCACTGGTTCGAGTCGTGCGTCGTCACGCTCCACGACCTCGCGGAAAGCACCGAAGCCGAAGGCGCACGGCTACGGCTGCCCGACGGACGGAGGCTGCCCGAACTACTCCTGGCGGGAGGAACCCACCTGCGGCCGGGCTCCCGCTACCACCTCGAGAACGACGACGGCAGCGGACCGGACAGCGACCAGACGCTCACGATCCTGGCCTGGGACCGGAAGCGGGAGACGGCCCTGGAACTCGTCACGCTCGACGACGATCCCGGCGGCCCCGGTCACATGGCCTGCACGCTCCGGCTCACGAGCGCCGAACGGCCGCGCGAGGCAAAGCTCTCGGTGACCGTGCAGGCAGGCGTCGGCTCATGGACGAAGTACGCCGGCGGCAGCGGACGCCTGCACCTCGACCTCGGCAAGTGGTGGCTGTCGGCAGCGGGCCGCGGCCGCCCGACGGCCACGCCCCTGACCGGCAGACTCGACCATGCGCTCGCCCGCGCCACGGTGACGGCCGTGCCGCGCCCAGCCGACGACGGACGCTGGCGCGTCACCGTCAAGGCACGAGTCAGGGGCCGCTCCTTCGCCCGCCTGCTGCTCCCCCTCGCCATGACGTTCATGGGACGGCGGGCACGCGGGGCCTTCTCCAGCGCGCTGGACGACGCGGCGAATCAGTGGAACGACCAGGTACTGGAGCTGGTCAGCAAGGACATGGAGCAACTTCCCCTGGAACTCGTCGAGTCGCTGTTTCGCCACCGATGAGCAACGGGCAAGCCCCTCGCTGGGCACGTGAAGGAGATCCGGGCGGCCTCTGGAGGGCTGTCTCGTCGCTCGGCCCCGCGCAGCAAGGTCCCGCCGGATACCTCCGACGGGACCGCTGTAGCCCCGCTTCCCGGGATCTCCTCGTCAGCGGGCCGACCCTGCCCGCAGGCACCCCGCAGATCAGAGCAAGACCCTTAACGATTGAGAACCACAGCTGCCGTGCCTGTCTGCCCGGCGTTCCGGGAGGTAGCTTGGTGGAGATGGCCCCTGAAGGAGGGCGATTAGATGCCGTGGTTCGTATGGCTGCTCACCGCCGCGGCGCTGGGTGCCGCGGAGTTCTTCACCCTGACACTGGTCTTCGGGTTGCTGGCGGGCGCTGCGTTGGTTGCCGCCGTAGTCGCCGGCGTGGGCGTCGGCCTTCTCGGCCAGCTCCTGGCCCTCGGAGCAGCGGCGGCAGCGGGCCTCGTCATCGTCCGTCCCATCGCGCTGCGGCATATGGCACAGCAACCCCTCACACGCGAGGGCAGTGATGCGCTGATCGGCAAGCGGGCCGAGGTCATGCAGGAGGTCACCGCAACCCGCGGCCTGATCAAACTCTCCGGCGAAGAGTGGTCCGCCCGCGCCCTCGACGAGAGCCTTGTGATCCCGGTGGGAGCGCTGGTGGATGTCATGGAGATCGAAGGCGCCACGGCCATCGTCTACCCCCGCGAACTCCTTCCATGAACGGCTGAACACATAGCAACGGAGGCACTGTGGATCCAGTTGTCGTCCTCATTCTTGTGGCGGCCCTTGTTGTCGTCTTCCTCGTGGCCTCCACTGTGCGGATCGTCCCGCAGGCGCGCCGCTACAACATCGAGCGGTTCGGCCGATATCGCCGGACGCTGCAACCCGGGCTGAACCTGGTCCTGCCGGTGGCGGACCGCATCAACACCAAACTCGACGTGCGCGAGCAGGTCTATTCGTCCGACCCCAGGCCGGTGATCACCGAGGACAACCTCGTGGTGAACATCGACACCGTGCTCTACTACCAGATCACTGACCCGCGGGCGGCGGCCTACGAGGTCGCTGATTACCTCCAGGCGATCGATCAGCTCACCGTGACCACGCTGCGGAACGTCATCGGCAGCATGGACCTGGAGGAGACGCTCACCTCGCGCGAGGAGATCAACTCCCGGCTCCGCGCCGTCCTCGACGATGCCACCGGCAAGTGGGGCATCCGGGTCAACCGTGTCGAGATCAAGGCCATCGATCCGCCGCACACCATCAAGGAAGCGATGGAGAAGCAGATGCGGGCCGAGCGTGACAAGCGCGCGGCCATCCTGCACGCCGAGGGGGAGCGGCAAGCCAAGATCCTTACCGCTGAAGGCACGAAGCAGAAGGACATCCTGGAGGCACAGGGCACGCAACAAGCCATGATTTTGCGGGCGGACGGCGAGGCAAAGGCGGTGGAGCTCGTCTTCCAGGCCGTCCATCGCAACAATGCCGACCCGAAGGTCCTGGCCTACAAGTACCTGGAGACGCTCCCACACCTGGCGAGCAGCGACAACAACACGTTCTGGGTGATCCCGGGGGAGCTGACCGAGGCAGTTCGGACCGTCACCACTGCGTTCGGTGATCAGTCGGCGGCGGGTCCTCCCAAACCGGCGCAACCTGAGGAGGCAGCCACCGCCGACGCTGACGGCACCTCGCAGGAAGGCGGGATTCCGGAGCTCGGTGCAGGCTCGGCGGTTTCGCTCGAGGCTGCGGCGGCTGCTGACGAGGCCGAGAAACAGGCCGCCGCCGCGGTGAGCGACGCCAAGGCGGAGGCCGAGGCCGCGATGTCGCCCCAGATGCCGCGCCGGGGGCAGACGTCCGGCGGTTGAGCAAACGCTCGGCTGTCGCCAGGGGCCGCCGTGAGACACCTCAGGCAACTGCGTGCCAGTCTTCCTGGTCGCGTCGTCTGCGGCAGTGGCCCTTGGCGCCGGGCGAGGCGGTGATTGCGGAGAAGGCCCAGAGGTAGCCGGCGTCCGCGCCCGCACCACCGCCGGCCGCCGGCGTTCCCGGTGAGGACCGTATCTCGGTCAGGAAGCCTCCGGCCAGCCGAGCAGCTGTGCCCCGAGCACGGCCACCTGCAGAGTGAAGCTCTGTTGCGGGTCGTACGCCGAGTAACCGGTCAACGCCTCGATCCGGTTGAGGCGATAGGTCACGGTCCGTACGCCGACGTGCAGCTTCTGCGCCGCGGCAGTCGCCACCCGGCCCGCTTCGAAGTACGCCGACAAGGTGTTCAGCAGTGTGTCCGGACGAGTGCGTGCCATGCGCAACGGCTCGAGGACGACTTCGACGAGGTCGGCGAGCGCGGCTCTGTCACGGATCAGCACCTGGTAGACGAGCAGTTCGGACGCCCGGTGCACATGACCGGGCAGTTGCAGGCTCTGGCCGATGTGCAGCGCCTGCCTGGCCTGCTCGAAGGACCGCACGGCACCGCCGGGTCCGCGCTGGGGGCGGCCGATGCCGATCCGCCAGCGGTCGTCCGGGCTCAGCGTTTCCGTGAACCGGCCGACGAACTCCTCCACTGCCCCGCGCGTGTCCGGCGCGATGCACACCAGCAGACCGTCCTTGGTCGTCACGAGGACGTCCCTACTCGCCGGGTCGCGGTCGATGACCGACTCCATCTGGCGGGTCACCGGACCGCCGTCGACGAAGCGCTCCGCGCCCGCCGCCACGACCACCACGTAGCTGCCCGCGAGCCGTAGGCCGTACCGTTCGGCACGTTCCGCGAGGGTCTCCAGCCTGCGCCCGTCCAGGAGGTCGTCGACGAACTCGCGCCGGAACGACTCCTCGCGGCGCAGCGACCAGCGTTGTGCCTCCTCGTACCCTTCGGCGACCGCCGTGATGACGGCGTCGGTGGCGTGGAAGACCGCCTCACCGATGTGGCGCAGTGCGTCCGCGTCCGCCGCTGCTCGCACACCGGGCAACGAGGGCCAGGCGAGCGATGTCGCGCTCAGGTAGAGGTCGATGACGCCGCGCATGGGCACGTCCTGCTCGGCCGCGCGGGCACCGATGTCGCGCAGCCGCCGGAGTTCGTCATGGCCGAGCTGTCCTCCCGTGCTGACCCTCGCCAGCATGGCCGGGTAGCCGTCCAGCAGATCCGCCGGCACGCCGCGCGCCTGCTGGCTCGCCCGCCGGGCGAGGTCGGCCGGGCCGGGTAGCTGCGCACCGGCAGGGGTGGAGTCCGGGGGAGTCTCCCGCGTCATGGAAGTTCGGTCCCCTCTTCGTACGGCGGCACACGGGACAGCTTGCTCTGTCCGGTGACGAACCACCAACGGCTGCGGAGTCAGGGGCGCACCAAAGCGTGGCATATGACGCTCTTTGCCGACGGTCGGCAAAGAAGACAGGCCGTTGATTGTCAGCGTCGGCCGTTGGCCGGGATCACGCGTTAACGGAGAATCAAGAGGGAACCTGCTGGACCTGCCCGTGTTGGCGTTTCGATGTCGGGAGACGATCATGAATGCTGCCGATGTCGTCGAGACGTTGCCGACCGCACAACCGGGAGACGGTGCTCTGTCCGCCGTGCGGGTGGTGGCCCGGCATGGCCTGCCCGGTCTCGTTCGCACCGAAGAACGAGGCGAGGTGGTCGGCTGCGTGTCGGTGGTGGGCCCGCTCAGGGTGGCACTTCCGCGCTGTCTGTGGAACGAACCCCGCCTCGCCCGAGTGATCGACGAAGGACACACCGACCGGATCACCGCGACGCTGACCGGCGCCCGCGTTGGCGATGCGGTCGGCGTCCCCGGCGCTCGGCCGCTCGGCCGACGCGATCGTGAGGGGGCCGTATGACCCAGCTGGACAGCGAAACTCCGCTGGTCGAGCGGACCCGACGCCCCCGGGACAGTGCCGTCCGGAGCCTGCTGCGGATGGCGCCGGTTCCGGCCCTGTTCTGGCTGATTCTGTCCGGGCACTACGACCCGCTGCTGCTGACGCTCGGCGTGCTCTCGGTCGTCGTGGTCTGCTGGCTGATCCGGCGTGCCGCTCTTGACCACCACGGGCTGACGTTGCCCTTCGCGCTGCGCCTGCCGCGCTACTTCCTGTGGCTGAGCGGACAGGTGTTCCTCACGGCGTGCGCGGTGGTACGGAAGGTGTGGTCGCCCCGTATGGACCTGCGGCCCGTCGTGGAGTCGACGCCGGCCGCCGACCTGCCGGAGCGCTCGCTGGTGGTCTACGCGAACTCGATCACCCTGACCCCGGGCACACTCTCGCTCGCCGTCCATGACGACAGCATCGAGGTGCACAGCCTGAAGGGGGCCGACATCGACGCGCTCGGCGACGGAGCCATGCTGAGCCGGGTGCGGCGGACGGAGGCGCGCCGATGATCTTCGCCGTCATGGTGGCGTTGCTCGTCACCATGGTCCTCGCCCTGCTACGCGCATTCCTTGGCCCCGGCCTCTACAACCGTATCCTCGCCATCAACAACTTCGGCACCAAGACCGTGCTGTTCATCGCGGTCGCCGGCTTCCTCTTCGGCCGGCCCGAGTTCCTCGACATCGGCATCCTCTACGCACTGGTCAACTTCGTCGCCACCGTCGCCGTCCTCCGCCTGACGCACTACAAAGAACTGCTGAGCGGCTCGAAGGGAGGCGAGGGACAGTGATCGTCCTCGAAGTGCTGAGCGGCGTCCTGCTGGTCGCCGGTGCGCTGTTCCTGCTCTCCGGCGCGGTGGGCCTGCTGCGCTTTCCCGACTTCTACACCCGTATCCACGCCGTCGGCGTCACCGACTCCGTCGGCGCCGGGCTGATCCTGCTCGGCCTGCTCCTGCGCACGACCGCGTGGGACACCGGGATCCGGCTGGTGATCATCCTGCTCTTCATGGCGCTGACCAGCCCGACCGCGACGCACATCCTGGCACACGCCGCGCGCCGGGACGGGGTACGCGTATGGCGAGAGGGTGACCCACGCCGCTGATGACGACCTTCGGGCTGATCCACTTCGTACTGCTGACCATCCTCACCGCGACGGCCGCCGCCATCACACGGATGCGCGCGCTCTACGGGGCCACCATGCTGGCGGCTCTGTTCAGCCTGGTCACCGCGTGCCTCTTCGTCCTGCTGGACGCCGTGGACGTGGCGTTCACCGAGGCCGCGGTCGGCGTCGGCATCAGCACGGTGCTGCTTCTCGGCGGGCTCGCGCTGACCCGCTCGCGGGAGGCCGTCACCCCTCGTCGGCGGCGCCTGCCCGGGGCGATCGTCGTCCTGCTGACCGGCGGCGTGCTCGCCTACGCCAGCCTGGACCTGCCCGACTTCGGGTCCGCCGGTAGCCCCGTGCACCAGCATCCCGTCACCGAGACCTATCTGCGCGACTCCCAGGAGGACATCGGCATCCCCAACACCGTCACCTCGGTGCTGGCGAGTTACCGCGGACTCGACACCTTGGGCGAGCTGGTTGTCGTGTTCACCGCTGGCATCGCCGTGCTGTCGCTCCTCGGTCCGCTCGCGCGGCCGGAGCAGATGCGGCCGCCCGCTGACTTCCACCTCGCCGACTACCGCGTCATCCGCGTCGTCACCGGCACGCTGATGCCGTTCATCCTGCTGTTCGCGCTGTACGTCCTCTTCCACGGCGACTACGGCCCCGGCGGCGGCTTCCAGGCCGGCGTGATCTTCGCGAGCGGCTTCGTGCTCTACGGCCTGGTGTTCGGACTGGACAAGGCCCAGCAGGTGGTGCCCCGAGCCGCGCTGTGGCTGCTGATCTCGCTCGGTCTGCTGGTCTACGTGGGTCTCGGCCTGACCACAATGCTGCTCGGCGGCTCGTTCCTGGACTACGGCGTCCTCGACCCGAACCACCCCGAGAGCGGACAGCACCTCGGGATCCTGGTGGTCGAGACGGCCATCGGCATCACCGTCGCCTCGGTCATGACCACGATCTTCTTCAGTTTCGCGGCCCGAGGAGTCTCCCGGTGATCGCGACGCACTACGTCTACTGGACGTTCTTCGCCCTCATGCTGATCGGGCTCTATGTCGTCATCAGCCACGGCAACCTGCTGAAGAAGCTGATCGGCCTGAGCCTGTTCCAGGTCGGCGTCTTCCTGTTCTACATCGGCCTCGGCAAGAGGGACGGCGGCAGCGCGCCGATCATCTCGGACGACGTCGAGACGTACTCGCATCCGCTGCCCCAGGTGCTGATCCTCACCGCCATCGTGGTCGGGGTCGCCACCCTCGCTGTGGGGCTGGCACTGGCCGTACGCATCTTCGAGGCGTACGGCACCGTCGAGGAGGACGAGATCACGGAAGACGACAGCACCGGTCCTGACTGCTCCGAAAGCGCCGACGACGACGGCGCCAACGACGACAGCCCCGGCTCCGACGGCACCGGCCGTCCACACGACACCGACCGGCAGGGCAGCGGCTCATGACCCACCTGCCCGTGCTGCAAGTGACGATCCCGCTGGCCTGCGCGCCGCTGTGCGTGCTCGTGCGCTCCCGGACGGCGGCCTGGCTGGTCTTCCTCGCCGCCTCCCTCTTCTCGTTGACCTGCGCCGCCCTGCTCACCGAGCAGGTGGCGGACGAAGGCCCGGTGCGGTACCGGATGGGCGGCTGGCCGGTGCCGGCCGGCATCGAGTTCGTGGTGGGCGACTTCAGTACGCCGATCCTGCTGCTGGTGTCGCTGAGCGCCGCGGTCGCCGCGGTCTACGGCCACCGCAGTGTGGCGGCCGAGATGGACGCCCGGCGCGGCACGCTGCTCTACGCCTGCCTGTGCCTCACGCTGGCGGGGCTGCTGGGCCTGACCATCACCGGGGACGTGTTCAACGCGTTCGTGTTCCTGGAGATCAGCTCGCTGGCGACGTACACGATGATCGCCATGGGGCGGCGCAGGCGCGCGCTGCTGGCCGCCTTCCGCTACCTGGTGATCGGCAGCGTCGGCGCGGTGTTCGTGCTGATCGGCATCGGTCTGGCGTACGCGGTCACCGGCACCCTGAACATGGTCGACCTGGCGCAGCGGCTGAGCGGCAACGACAGCAACCGCGCGGTGCAGGCGGCGGTGGTGTTCGTGTTCGTCGGCCTCGCGGTCAAGATGGCCCTGTTCCCGCTGCACGCCTGGCTGCCGGCGGCCTACGCGGAAGCGCCGTCCGTCGTCAGCACGTTCCTCGCCGCCACCAGCACCAAGGTCGCGATCTACGTGCTGTGCCGGTTCGCCTTCACCGTCTTCGGCACGTCGCTGGTGTTCAACTCGATGCCCGTCGACCGAATCGGCCTGCTGCTGGCCGCCGTGGCCATGCTGGTGGGGTCCGCCGCCGCCTGCCTGCAGAACGATCTGCGGTACGTGCTCGCCTGGTCCAGCATCGCGCAGATCGGCTACATCATGGCCGGGATCAGCCTGGCCACCACGGCAGGGCTCTCGGCGGCGTACCTGCACATCATGGCCCACGCGGTGACCAAGGCGGCACTCTTCGCGACGGCCGGGCTGCTGCTGATGCGGCTCGGCTCGGTGCAGTTGTCCGCCCTGGCCGGGATCGGCCGCCGGATGCCATGGACTTTCGCCGCGTTCGTGGTGGCCGGCCTCGGCCTGATCGGAGTGCCGCCGACCGCGGGATTCGTCAGCAAGTGGGCGCTGGTGACGGCGCTGGTCGAGCGGGACCAGTGGCTCGTGCTCGGCGCTCTGCTGGTCAGCTCGCTGCTCGCGGTGTTCTACGTCGGGCGGGTCGTCGAGATCGCCTGGTTCCGTGAGCCGCCCGAGGGCAGCGCGCCCGCGCGTCCTGCGGCGTCGATGGTCGCGGCCGTGTGGTTCCTCGCCCTGCTGTCGCTGTACTTCGGCATCGACCCGTCGCTGCCGGACAGGCTCGCCGACGCCGCGGCCTCGGCGCTGCTCGGAACGGGAGGTGGGTGAGTTGTTCACCGACTGGACCTCCCCCGACCAGGCCACCGCCCTGCCGGTCGCGGTGGCGCTTCCCCTGCTGGCCTGCGGCGCCGTACTGCTGCTGCGGGACCGTCCGATCGCCCGTGACGTGGCCTCGGTGGTCTGCGGGCTCGCGCTGGCGGGTGTGGTGTTCTCCCTGTGGCCGGCAGCGGAGCGCGGGCCACGCTTCGAGCTGTGGACGTGGCTGCCCGGCCTGTCGCTGGAGTTCGTGCTCGAACCACTCGGGCTGCTGTTCGCCTCGGTCGCCGCCGTGCTCTGGCCGCTGGCCACCGTGTACACGGCCGGCTATCTGCGGGCCGCGCGGGAGCCCGCCCACGCCCGGTTCTTCGCCTATTTCGCGCTGACCATCGCCTCCGCGATGTGGATCGCGCTGTCGGGCAACCTGGTCACGCTGCTCATCGGCTACGAGGTCATGACCCTGGCGACCTGGCCCCTGGTCGCCCACAGCGGCAACGGCGCGGCGCGGCGCGGCGCGCGCACCTACGCGCTGGTGCTGCTGGCCACCTCCATCGGGCTGCTGCTGCCCGCGATCGTGTGGACCTGGGTGCTGGCCGACACCACCGACTTCCGGCCCGGCGGCCTGCTCGCCGGCGAGGCCGGTTCCGGGGTGCTCACCGTGCTCTTCGCCCTCTACGTGTTCGGCATCGGCAAGGCCGCGCTGATGCCGGTGCACCGCTGGCTGCCCGCGGCCATGGTGGCGCCCGCCCCGGTGTCGGCGCTGCTGCACGCGGTGGCCGTGGTCAAGGCCGGCGTCTTCACGATCCTCAAGGTCGCCGTGTACGTGTTCGGCCTGGACACCCTGCGGGAGAGCGGCGCCGCGCGACCGATGACGTGGGTGGCGGCCTTCACGCTGATCGCCGCCGCGGTGGTCGCGGTGCGGGCCGACAACCTCAAGCGGCGGCTGGCCTACTCCACGGTCAGCCAGCTCGCCTACATCGTGCTGGCAGTCACCCTCGCCGACGAGGTCGCGACGGAGGGCGCCGCCCTGCACATGGTCACCCACGCGGTCGCCAAGATCACGCTGTTCCTGTGTGCGGGAGCGATCGCCGTCACGGCCGGGAAGACGCTGGTCAGCGAACTCGACGGGCTCGGCCGCGCCATGCCGTGGACGTTCGCCGCGTTCCTGGTGGCGTCGGTCTCGATCATCGGCCTGCCGCCCACGGGCGGCACCTGGAGCAAGTGGCTGATGCTGCTGGGCACGGCGGAGGCGGACCAGGTGGTGCCGCTCGTGGTGCTGCTGGTGGGCTCGCTGCTCGCCGTGGCGTATCTGATGCCGATCGCGGTGCGGGCGTTCCTTCGGCCACCGAGCGGTTCGCTGCCGCACGGTGAGGCGGCGCCCGTCATGGCCGTACCGCTGGTCCTGACCGCGCTCGGCTGCGTCGCGCTGTTCTTCGGTGCGCAGGCCCTGATCGATCCACTGGCCGGGACACTGGAGCTGCCGTGAACGACGAACACCGGGACGAGTTCCGCCAGGACGACCGACGCCGGCTGGACGATCCGCGCAACGTGACCCGCATCGTGTACGGCCTCGCCGTCCTGTGCCTGCTGGCGCTGGTCGCCGACTTCTTCTACGCCAAGCACCCGTACTTCTCCGTCGAGCACTGGCCCGGCTTCTACGCCCTCTACGGCTTCACGGGCAGCGTGGGGCTGGTGCTCACGGCGAAGGGGCTGCGGAGGTGGCTGCGGCGCGACGAGGACTACTACGAGCCGCCGGAACGGGACGAGGGCGTCGAGGAACTGCCGGGACGGAACCGCGATGATGACTAGCCCCGCTCTGCTGCTGATCGTCGGCGCGGCCGGTGTGCCGTTGCTGCGCGGCCGGCTGCGCCAGGCACTGATCCTGTCGCTGCCGGTGGCGGGCCTGGTCATGCTGTGGCTGCTGCCCGAGGGCACCAGTGCCTCGTTCGCCCTCTTCGGCCTGGAGCTGACCCCGGTGCGGGTGGACGCCCTGTCCCGCCTGTTCGCCACCGGTTTCCTGGTCGCGGCGCTGCTGACCTCGATCTACGCCCTGCACCTGAGGGACTCCCTCCAGCAGGCGGTGATACTCGCGTACGCAGGCACCGCAGTCGGCGGCGCCCTGGCCGGCGACCTCCTGACACTGTTCGTGTTCTGGGAGCTCGCCGGTCTGTCGTCGGCCTTCCTGATCTGGGCGGGGCGTACGGAGCGCAGCTATCGCGCGGGGATGAGATACCTGATCGCGCAACTGATCTCCGGCTTGCTGTTGCTGGCCGGAACGGCACTGCGGGTCCAGGAAGGCCACGGCCTGGAGTTCAGCTATCTCGGGCTGAACGGCCCCGGCGACGCGCTGATCCTGGCGGCGGTGGGCATCAAGTGCGCCTTCCCGTTGCTGCACGCGTGGCTGACGGACACCTACCCGGAGGCGACGGTCGTCGGCACGGTGGTGCTGTCGCCGTTCACGACGAAGCTCGCGGTCTATGTGCTGGCGCGTGGCTTCCCGGGCACCGAGATGCTGATCTGGGTCGGCGCGGCCATGACCGTGTTCCCGATCTTCTACGCCGTGATCGAGAACGACCTGCGTCGCGTGCTGGCGTACAGCATGATCAACCAGCTCGGGTTCATGGTCGCGGGGGTGGGGGTCGGCGGCGCCCTCGGAGTGAACGGCGCGAGCGCGCACGCCGTGGCGGACATGGTGTTCAAGAGCCTGCTGTTCATGGCCATGGGCGCCGTGCTGCTGCGCACCGGCACCGTCAAGGGCTCCGAACTCGGCGGACTCTACAAGTCCATGCCGCAGACGACGGTGCTGTGCATGATCGGCGCGGCATCCATCTCCGCGTTCCCGCTGTTCTCCGGTTTCGCCACCAAGTCGGTGATCATGGAGGCGGTCGGGCAGGAACACCGGACCGTGGTCTGGCTCCTGCTGCTGTTCGCCTCCGCCGGTGTGTTCCACCACGCCGGGATCAAAATCCCGTACTTCGCCTTCTTCGCCCACGACCGGGGGCTGCGGGTGGCCGAGGCCCCGTTGAACATGCGGGTGGCGATGACGATGGCCGCGGTGATCTGCGTCGGCATCGGGGTGGCGCCGAACCTCTTCTACGAGCTCCTGCCGCACACCATGGACTACGCGCCCTATACGACGCCCCACGTGATCAACCAGCTGCAACTACTGCTGCTGGCCTCGATGGCCTTCACCCTGCTCGTACGCACCGGCCTCTACCCCCCGGAGCTCCGCTCGGTGAACGTGGACGCCGACGTGGTCTACCGCCGTGCCCTTCCCTCCGCCTGGCACGCCCTGAGCCGCGCCGTGCCCCGGCTGCACCGGACCGTGGTCACGCCGCTGCGCCACCGCGCCGCGGCCCTGTGGGAGACGACAGTCCGATCGTCGGTGAACGGCAGGGTCATCGCACCGTGGCCGACCCACTCGATGGTCTGGTGGGCCGTACTGCTGCTGGGCGGCGTGCTCCTGCTGGCGTTGCTGTAGTGCCCGGCGGGCGGGTCACGCCGGCGTGCCCTGCCGGAGCCGCTCCAGGAGCCGGGTGGCGGTGACCGCCCCGACAAGCCGGGGCGTACCGTCGGGATTCGTGTCCATCACGGCCACGACCGGGGAGCCGGTACGGGCCATCAGCTCGGCGATCTCCACGATGGTGCAGTTCGGGGTGACGGAAAACGGCTTGGGGCGGCCCAGGCGCAGGCAGTCGGACACCAGCCGTTCAGGCGCGACGCACAGCCGGTCGGCATACCTCTCGTCGATGATCCGGGCGAGCAGTGGGTCCTGTGTGAAATAACGCGGCAGGCAGTCGTCGATCAGCTGCTCCGCTCGCAGCACGCCGACCGGCTGCCCGAACGGGTCGAGCACCAGCAGGGCCGGCAGCCGCTGCTCCACCAGGAGATCGGCAGCGGCGGAGAGGGGGTCCCCCAGCCCTATCGAGGGGTAGGGCTCGGCAAGGTCACGTGCGCGCATGGAGACTCCCGGTCGGTCGTCGTGCCCGTGGCGGGAGGAGGTCATACCCGACTGTGCCGAGTGCATCCGGTTCGCGCGCGACCGTCGACGGACAACTGGTACTGCCACTCCTTGCCGACCCATGGCAAAGTGACCGTAAATGCGCAGCCTGCTGGGGGTAAAGGGGTGGTCCGCGATGACCGTCAACGGCGAGTCGGCCGGCGCCCACGCAAGAGGACACGAACTGGACGACGCCGATCGCGCCCGCCTGCACGCGCTCGCCGCACGCGCGGCCGACGACGGCGTCCCGCTGCGCGAATTGATCGAGACCCACCTTGACGGGCCGTGGCACGCCTGCCTGTCAACGACGGAGCAGCAGGAGATGGGCCCGACCGCGCAGGCCGCGACACCCACCGAGGTGCTGCGCCTCATGCGAGACGTGGCGGTCGCCCTCACCGAGGGCTACGAAAGCGCGCACCACGTCGCGATCCGCCGTGAGGAAGAGATTCGCCGCGCCTTCGTCGACGGACTGCTGTGCGCCCCGGGCGACCTCGGCCGCCTGGCGGAGCAGGCCCATCGTGTCGGCTTCCAGCTCACCGGGCCACACCGGGTCGCCGTGGCCCGGGCGAAGACGCCGTACACCGCCGTGATCCCGGCTACGCGCTATGTGGAGGAGGCCATGGCCTCCTACCGGGACGGACCCGGGTGCCTGGTCGCGGCGAAGGACGGACTGCTGATCTGTGTGTCCGCGGGGAACGACGGGGCTGCCTGCGAGCACTTCGCCGCAGCGGTCCGCCGATCGACAGCGCGGCACCCCCAGATCGTCATCAGCCGTCCCCGCCCCGGGGCGAACGGCGTCGTCCGCTCCTACCACGAAGCCCGCGAAAGCCTGGACCTCGCAGACCGGCTCGGTGTGCCGCACACCGTGATCCACGCGTCCGACCTGCTGGTGTTCCAGGTCCTGGGCCGGGACCAGGCAGCCATCACCGACCTCGTCGCCACCGTCCTCGGCGGTCTGGAGCAGGCGCGCGGAGGGCCCGCACCACTCCTGAACACGCTCACCGCGTACTTCGACAGCGGCTGTGCCCACACCGCCACCGCACGACGCCTCGGGCTCAGCGTCCGCGCCGTGTCCTACCGCATCGCCCGGGTCCGCGCGCTGACCGGCTACGATCCAGCGCTCCCCGACCAGCGTTACGCGCTCCAGACCGCCACCCTGGGAGCCCGCCTGCTCAACTGGCCTGCACAGCCCCTGCGCCCCTTCGACTGACCCGCTTTCCAACCGCCGGCTCGGGATGGCTCCCACCTCGGTGGGCCCCCGGTGCCGTGGCGACTGCAGCTCCTTGGGGAGTGCTGGTCACCCGACGGGCGATGCGTGAGCGGACGGCGCGGCACCAGAATGGATTCAGTGGCAGGCACGGACCAGCCCGCCGCATACGCCAGGCTTTGCCCGAGCACGCGGAGCACGTGCTCGAAGATCCCGCCTTCGCCGCCCTCACCGACACCGAGGCTGCAGGCCACGATCTGGAACGGCTCCTCAAGCAGGCCGCCGACCAGCGCTGAATCGAGTGGTGGTTGGGCGTTCTGTTCGTAACTCTGCGGCAGACAGGGCGAGGGCCGCCGCGGACGCTGGTGGGGCCACGGCGGCCCTCGTGGGTGTGACAGTCGGTCAGTGACTGCCGGTGAGTTCGCCGCTGAGCTTTTCGTGGATATGGGCGCTCGGCTTGTTCAGGCCGATGATCTCGACGGTCTTGCCGCGTTGGGCGTACTTGGTCTCGATCGCATCTAGTGCGGCGACGGAGGAGGCGTCCCAGATGTGGGCGGCGCTCAGATCGATGACGACCTCGTCGGGGTCGGTGGCGTAGTTGAACTGGCCGACGAGGTCGTTGGAGGAGGCGAAGAACAGTTCGCCGGTCACGGAGTAGACCACGCTGCTGCCGTCGGGGTCGGTGACCGCCGTGACGTTCGCGAGGTGGGCGACGCGCTTGGCGAAGATGACCATGGCGGTGATGGAGCCGACGACGACGCCGATGGCGAGGTTGTCGGTGGCAACGACGCAGGCGACGGTGATGACCATGACGGCGATCTCCCCGGTCGGCATCCGCTTGAGGGTCTTCGGGGCGATGGAGTGCCAGTCGAAGGTCGCGAACGACACCATCACCATCACCGCGACCAGGGCCGCCATGGGGATATCGGAGACGGCCGGCCCGAAGACGATGCACAGCACCATCAGGAAAGAGCCCGCCAGGAAGGTGGACAGGCGGGTACGGGCGCCGGACACCTTCACGTTGATCATCGTCTGGCCGATCATCGCGCAGCCGCCCATGCCGCCGAAGAAGCCGGTGACGATGTTGGCGATGCCCTGCCCGATCGACTCTCGCGTCTTGGAGGAGTGCGTGTCCGTGATGTCGTCGACCAGCTTGGCCGTCATGAGCGACTCCATCAGGCCAACGAGCGCCATCGCGAGCGCGTAGGGAGCGATGGTGGTGAGGGTGTCCATCGTGAATGGCACGTCCGGCAGGCCGGGCACGGGGAGGGAGGAGGGCAGCTCGCCCTTGTCGCCCACGGTCGGCACCGCAATGGCGGCGGCGACCGTGATCACGGTGAGGGTGACGATGGAGACGAGCGGGGCCGGGATCACGGTGGTGACCTTCGGGAAGAACACCATGAGCGCCAGCCCGGCGGCGATGAGCGGGTAGACGGGCCAGGGCACGTCGTGCATCTCGGGCACCTGGGCCATGAAGATCAGGATGGCGAGGGCGTTGACGAAGCCGACCATTACGCTGCGGGGCACGAACCGCATCAGCTTGGCGACGCCGAGCGCGCCGAGCACGATCTGGAAGACGCCGGCCAGGATGACAGCGGCGACCAGGTAGCCCAGGCCGTGCTCGCGGTTCAGTGGAGCGATCACCAGGGCGATGGCGCCGGTCGCGGCGGAGATCATCGCGCGGCGCCCGCCGACGATCGAGATGGTCACGGCCATGGTGAAGGACGCGAACAGGCCGATGGCCGGGTCGACCCCCGCGATGATCGAGAACGAGATCGCCTCGGGGATCAGCGCGAGCGCGACCACCAGACCGGCCAGGACCTCGGTGCGCCAGACCTTCGGGTCGGACAGCCAGTCAGGGCGCAGGCCGCGCAGCCGCGCGGCTGGGGACAGTGCGGACGTAGACAAGGAAGGTACCTGTCGTGCTCGGGCACGCCCGGCATCACTCGGGGCGTGCGGGAAGGCGCAGGAAGGCCGGGCCGGCCATCCGCGAAGCCCACGTACGGCGGGCTGAAGTCAGAAGGAAGCAGCGGCCGAGATGGAATCTGCGGGGCTGCTCAGGGGCGAAGGATCACGGCGGGCAGGCAGCGGCGCTGGACGGCATGGGCATGCGCACGCTCTCTCCTGCAGGCATCGGTCTTCGCCGGGGGCATCGTCGGCCCCGACACGGCAAACGGTCACGGGACCGATCCATCCCGCACCATGGGAGCGGGGGCGGCACGGAGCCGACCCCGGCGATCGCCTACTCTACCTTAACGTTACGGTAGAGATCGACGTCGGCCGCCTGTGGCCTTGGCGACAGATGAGGAAGGGCGCCCGCGTGAGCAGCGAGCACATGCAGATCGGCGAGGTCGCCGCACGGACCGAGCTGTCGCTGCGCACCATCCGGCACTACGAGGAGACCGGCCTGGTCATCCCCTCCGCCCGTTCCCAGGGCGGCTTCCGCCTCTACACCGAGGCCGACGTGGCCCGCCTGATGGTCATCCGCCGTATGAAGCCGCTCGGCTTCGCCCTGGACGAGATGCGGGATCTGCTGGAGGTGACCGACCGCCTCGACTCCGGTGAGGAGCTGACGGCGGACGAGCGGGAGACCCTGTTGGAGCGCGTCCGCGGATACGAGCAGGGCGCCGCCGAGCAGGTGGAGAAGCTCCGCACCCAGCTGGCGCGGGCCGAGGAATTCACTGCCACGCTGCGCGAGCGCCTGACACGGGACCAGGCCGCCGCAACCTGAGAAGCCGTCCGGTCAACCAATACACCGGCATCCGGACGACAAAGGTCCCTGGGGAAGCCGGGGCCGGGCAGGAAGTACATCGCGGCTCCGGCCCCTGTGAGCATGGCGGCGACGGCCGCGGGGGCGGTGCCGATGCGTCGTTCGGACATGCGGTTCCTCATCGTGTGGGCGGGCTTGGCGGTGGGCCAAGGGCGGTGGGCGGCCTGGTGCAGGAGGTGGGCGATGAGTGCTCCGATCAGCACGGCCCGGGCCACTGCGGCGGGTCCGGCCTGTGACCATCCGGGCAGAACGGTGGCCGCGGCCGCGACGGCTCCGGCGGCCGGCGTGCGGAGGTCGTTCGTGAACGCCCACTGCCGCTGCCCGGCCTGCGTAGCTCGCTGATCGCGGTTCTGGGCGGCGGTGACGGTGCCGAGCCGCTCATCGCGCGCGTGGCCCGGCCCAGATACGGCTGGGCGATGACGTCGAACACCAGCTCACGCGGGGCCGCGATGTCGACGGTCTGCGGTCCCAGCGGCCGGCGGCGCCGTCCTGCTCCGACGTCCAGAGGAAGTGCCCCGGTCACCAGCCCCAGATACCCGGCCGCCGCACCCGCGCCCGCCATCGCCGTCGCCACCAGAGCGCCGATACTCACCATCGCCCAGACCTCTCCACGCGTCCGTCCCTTCTCACCGACGCTAGGCTGGGCATGCCCGACGATCAGTGGGCGTGCTCACCTGCCTTTGGGCGCGTCGGCCCCTACGCTCAGCGCCATGATCACGTGGAGGATGGATGAGCGTGGAGTCCGTATCCGATCTGGCCGACAGCCGCGCCGCTACGAACCTGCTGCTCGCCGAACTGCGTGAAGGGCACCTCGCCTCGGCAGCCGTCGCACGCTTCCTTGGGCACGCGGCCCGCCGGTCACTGCGTCAGGCCGCCCGACGACCGCGGGCGCTGGCCGAACTCACCGCCCTGCACGGCGCCCTGTACGCGCTGGCCGCCGGCAGGCGGCCCGGACGGCGCTGGGTGACTGCCAGTTGGGTGCTGGCCGTCCTGCACCTGGGGCTGCTGGAGAAGCGCACCCGTCTCGCCGCCGCGGACGCCTTGACGCTGGTGCGCGCCAATCTTCCGGCCCTGCCCGGCGGGGCCGACCGCGTCTCCGGGTTGCTGGCGATCGGCCTCGATCTCGCCGACGGACGCCTCGCCCGCCATCAGGGCACGACCTCCCCTTTCGGGGAGTACGGCGACACCTTCGCCGATGCCGCCTACTGGATGTGGCTCACCCTGCGCCACGAACCCAGCCGCACCGTACGCGTGGCGGCGGTCGCCGCCTGGGCGCTCCCCGTCGCCGCCGTCACCGGCCTCGCGCTGTACCGCGGCACCATGCCCGAGCGGCCCCGCCCCCTCCTGTTGCGGCCGGCCGCCGCTCTTCAGGCCGTCGTTGCGCTGCGGCACCTCACCCGCCGCTGACCGCCCCGGTCACTCCCCGGTGTCTGCGGGCGGGTCCGGCTCCGGTGTGTCCTCCACGCGCGCTCCGGGTGTTCACCTCGGCCCATGCCGCATCGAGGTCTGCGCCGAGTGGCCCATGGGGAGGTGGAGGCGAGGGCGGGCCGACGTGACCGGGCCGCCGTACGTACGCCCCGAGGCGCCCGCCTCTTCGCGCCGTCGTCAGAACGGATATCTCCCCTCGTTCCGCTCCGGACGCAGCCACCACGCAAGCCATGCGGGTGGCCGGGCCACTTCGCCGGCCCGAACCCGACAGCTCACCTCGCAGGCGGCCAAGCGAAGGTGAAGGTTGCCCATGAGTGCGACGTAGAACGGCCCTCAGGTCTCGGGGGCTGTTTCCGGTTCCAGCGGTGGGAACGGCCCAGGATCCGCTCGGATCGCTTCCCAGCTGTGCCAGCCGTTCATGATCCTCCGGTGAAGTGGTTCAGCACAGCGTCCGTGGTGATCGCGCCGATCAACGTGGGCTTGTCACCGTCGCGTTCGACCACTGCGACGACCGGGGTGTCCGTGCGTGTCATGAGGGCTGCGATCTGCATCGGCGAGGCGTCCGGCCCCACCACGGGAGCCGCGTGCAGGTGGCCGCGGGGCAGCCACTCGGCCACCGACTGTCCGGTCATCGACTGCCGGGCGTCGTCGTCGAGCCGGTCGTCGATCACGGCGGCGAGGACTGGGTCCTCCTGTACGAAGTCGGGGACGAGGGTCTGGATGATGCGGGTGGCCGGCACGATCACGTGCGGGTACTCGTCCCGGTTGAGGACCAGCAGTGCCGGCAACCGCTCGCGCACCACCAGGCGGGCCGCGTCCCGGGCGTCGTCGTCGACCGACACGGTGGGGTATGGCTCGGCCAGTTCATGGGCGCGCATCGGCGTGGGTCTCCTTGGGTGGGGTGTCCGTGTCCTCGCGCTTGTCCGGGATGCCGGCGAGGTCGTCGACGTCGAAGGCGCGGGCTATCGGTACGTCCGTGGAGCTGTGCGCGATGATCGAGAAGGCGATGCAGACGGCGATGAGGGTGAACGCCTCCTCGGCCTGCGGGATGCCGGACTGCAGGACCAGGAGTCCGTAGACCACCGAAGCGAAGCCCTTCGGACCGAACCAGGCCGCCACCAGCCTCTCCTTGCGGGAAATGCTCGTGCCGATCAGCGACAGCAGCAGCGAGGCCGGGCGGATCAGGACAATCGCCAGGACCACCGTCACGTAGCCGCCGAACGACAGGTCGCCGAAGAGCTGCGGTGTCAGCAGTGCGCCGAAGACCAGCAGCGCCGCGAACTTCGCGAGCTCCGCCAGCGCCTCGCCGAGCGGCTCGAAGGATTCCTTCGCCTCCGGCGAGACATGCGCCAGGACCGCGCCCGCCGAGAAGGCGGCGAGGTAGGGGTTGGCGTGGGTCAGGTGGCAGGCCCCGTACAGGATGATCCCGGTCGCCAGCGGCAGCAGCGGCTGCAGCTTCGGCTCCGCCCCCAGCAGCCGGAAACGCACCAGCCAGTTCACGAGGAGCGGCAGTGCGACACCGAAGACCAGGCCGAGCAGCAGTTCCACCGCGATCTTCGAGCCGGAGGCTTCCGCGCTGCCGGCCGCCGGGCCGGCGGCGGCGATCAGGATGAGCACCACCGGGAGAGCCAGCCCGTCGTTGATGCCGCTCTCCACGTTCAGCAACTGCCGTAGTTTCGCCGGGACTTCCTTACGACCCACGATCGCCGAGGCAAACACCGGGTCGGTCGGTGCGAGTACGGCGCCCACCAGGAAGGACGTCGTCCAGTCCAGGCCCACCAGGAAGTGAGTGACGAGAGCCATGAAGACGAACGCGAGCGGCATGCCCAAGCCCAGGGCGCGCGCCGGGTTCTTCCAGTTGGCGCGCAGCTTGGCGAAGGAGACGTGCATGCCGTCGGTGAACAACACCGCGAACAGCGCCAGATCGGCCGTCGCCGCCACGATCTCGCTGTCCGGCGTGATGTGGATCAGACCGAGGAAGCCGTCACTGACGATCGCGCCGCCGACCAGGAAGAGGAAGGACGTGGAGAGCACCGTCCGCGCCGCCAGGCCGGACAACAGCACCGCCACCAGCAGTGCGGTACCGAACACCGCCACGAGCACCATGACGGTCACCCCCGATCGGAAGAGAGATTGATCCCCTGCTCGCCGACCAGGCTTCCCGGCACACCGTGGGGAACCTTACCCGGTCTTGACGCGTCCTTGATAGATCGCTAATAGCGCACAACAGGCCGTGCGATGTTGCCGGTTTCTGGCAATTTTCAGGGGCTCCGGGTGCCGCACGGCAGAGCGAGGATTCAGCTCGGTTGGCGAACTGGCGGGGTTCTCAGCCCGGCCCTTTCCTGCGTAGCTGGTGTCGCTGGGTCAGGCGCATGATGTCGTGCGCGGTGACGATGCCCGTGAGGCGCTGGCCGTCCAGGACGAGGATGCGCACACCACCGAGTGGCTTGAGCTGCTTGAGGGCGTCCTCGAGCAGGTCGTCCGGCGCACAGGTGGTGCACTGCCCGAGCGGGGATGCCGCGTCGCGCAAGCGCGAGGTCTCCCGCTGTGCCACGGGAATCTTCGCGAGTCGCGGCAGGTCGAGCAAGCCGCTGGGACGTCCCTCGAAGTCGAGCAACGCCAGCGTCAAGTGGCGGGCGGTCATCGCCGGACCGTCAATGAAGTGCTGCACCGTGATCCAGTCAGGGGCGGTCTCCACGGGACTGGACATGGCGTCAGCGGCGCGCAGCCCGCCCAGGGCGGTGGCCAGAGTTGCCTGCCGCCGCTCGGCATTGGCGACGATCACGATGAAGAAGCCGATGAGGACCAGCCACAGTCCGCCCCATGCGCCTCCGAGAAACGCGACCCATCCGAGGGCGATCAGCAGGATGCCGAGGATCTGTCCGCTGCGGCCGGCTGCCCGTTCGGCCCGCTCCCGGTCTCCGGTGCGCCGCCACATCAGGGCCTGCACCACCCGTCCGCCGTCGAGCGGCGCGGCGGGCAGGAGGTTGAACACCCCCAGCAGAAGGTTCGCCCATCCGAGCCATACGAGGACGGCCGCGGGTACCTCCCAGCCGAGTCCCGCGTCCAGCCCTGTCCCTGCGCCGAGCGCCGCTCCACCGATGCCCAGGCTGGTGAGCGGCCCGCTCACGGCCACGAGGAGGGCCCCGTTGGGGGTGGGCGGTTTACCCATCTCGGTCATGCCGCCGAGGGCCCAGAGGGTGACGGTGTGGACGGGGATGCCCTTGCGTCGGGCCGTGATCGCGTGTGCGGACTCGTGCGCCAGCAGACTCAACAGGAGCAGCAGGGCGCCGACGAGCCCGGCGACTGTGTAGGCGGTCGTCGACCGTCCCGGGACCAGGTCGGGGAGCGTCCGATCGACCAGGCCGTAGCCGAAGAGGAATACCAGCAGCGGGACTGACCAGTGGATGCGCAAGGGTGCCCCGCTGACTCGTCCGATCCGTAGCGAGCTGCTCATCATTGTCACGACCGAACCTGCACGGTGTTCTCGCTATTGACAGTGTCGCCCCGTGGTCGGCGAACGGCACTGGGCGCATACGGACGCTCGGAGCGAGACCCTCGGTGACGGCGGAGGACCATCGCGCGTCGCGGTCGCCCTGACCGTCAACCGCTGATCCGGCCAGTGGCGGGACCGGCTCGTGAGGCCGGTGTTGAGGGAGGTGCTCGAGCGGTGGCGCAGGGGTGAGCCCACGAACCACCTCAAGGTCCCGCGCCGGCACCAGGTCTTCCTCGCCGTCTGAGTGGTCGGCGTCCTGCTCGTCGGCTTCGCGCTGGCTCCCTGGACGGGGCCTGCTCCCCGACCAGCGTCCGTATCCGCTCCTGTCCCCCCGACAGATGGTCGTGTGGCCCTGTTCATGGAGAGCGCGTCTGCGTGGACGTCGTACGGAATCTGCCGACGGCAGGCGTGACGGACCGATTGACGAACCACTGGCCGGTTCTTTGGCCGATCGCACCGGGACCCCGCCTGTCGGCACCCCCTACGGTTTCCCGACATGTGAAGCCCCGGTCCGGGGCTTGCCAGCGTCGGTGTCGCCGGGCTGGAGAAAGGGATCACCATGGCTCGGATTGATGAACTGGGGCCTGCACTCGCGAGTGTCCAGTTCCAGGCCCAGGAAGCGGAAGAGGGACTCCTGGGGACGATAGAGAAAAACATCAACTCGTTCTTCGACCCGGTAGCCACCGGACTCGGCGATTTCGTGTTCGCGGAAGTGACGGTCTTCGGAACCGCCTTCCCGTGGATCGTGGGGTGGCTCGTCGTCGCCGGCCTGGTCTTCACCCTCTACTTCGGTTTCATTCAGGTGCGCGGGCTCAAACTGGCCCTGCAGGCTCTCCGTGGCAGGCACAGCAAGCCCGACGACCCGGGGGAGATCACCCATTTCCAGGCGCTGACCTCGGCCGTGTCCGGAACGGTCGGCCTCGGCAACATCGCAGGTGTGGGTGTGGCGGTCACCATCGGCGGCGCGGGTGCCACCTTCTGGATGGTGCTCTGCGGCCTGCTCGGCATGGCCTCCAAGTTCGTCGAGTGCACGCTCGGTGTCCGCTACCGCGACTACCACCCCGACGGCTCGGTGTCCGGCGGCCCCATGCAGTACCTGCGCAAGGGAGTCGCGGAGAAGCTGCCCGGTACCCTCGGGGCGGTCACCGGCAAGACCCTCGCCGGGCTCGCCGCCGTCATGGTTCTGCTCTTCGGCCTCGGCGGCGGCAACATGTTCCAGGCCAACCAGACCGTCAGCCAGATCCGTAACAGCACCGGAGGCGACGACGGCCCGCTCGCCGGCGACGGATCGGCGCTGATCATGGGGATTCTGCTCGCCGTTGTCGTCGGTGCCGTGATCGTCGGCGGAATCAAGTCGATCGGCAGGGTGACCAGCCGCCTGGTCCCTTCGATGGCCATCGTCTACGTGGCCGCCTGCCTGATCGTCATCCTGTTCAACATCACATCGGTGCCGGCTGCGTTCGGCGCGATCTTCTCGGGAGCCTTCTCCGGCGAGGGCGTGGTCGGCGGTGTCATCGGTGCCCTGATCGTCGGCTTCACCCGTGCCGCGTTCTCCAACGAGGCGGGGCTGGGATCGGCACCCATCGCGCACTCCGCCGTGAAGACGAAGTACCCGGCCACCGAGGGTCTCGTCGCGCTGTTCGAGCCGTTCATCGACACGGTGGTCATCTGCACGATGACCGCACTGACCATCGTCATCGCGGACACCGGGTTCTGGAACGAGGCGAAGGCGGCGTACGTGGCCGACGGCACGTCCGTGGACGGCGTCACGGTCACTTCCACCGCCTTCGAGACGGTACTTCCCTGGTTCCCGCACGTCCTCACTGTGGCGGTGGCGCTCTTCGCCGTCTCCACCATGATCACCTGGGCCTATTACGGCCAGAAGGCGTGGTGCCACCTGTTCGGCAGGAGCAGGGTCAGCGAGCGCGTCTACCAGCTGATGTTCTGCGCGTTCATCGTGATCGGTGCGGTGCTGAGCTTCGGCAGCGTGCTTGCGTTCACCGACGCCGTACTCTTCCTGCTCGCGCTGATCAACATCATCGGCCTCTACCTGCTCGCCCCCTTCGTCAAGAAGGAGCTGGCACGTTTCCGGCAGTCGCTGCACTCCCGCGATGACGCCAGGGAACCTGCCGCCGCGGAAGAAGCCGTGTAGCGGTCGACGAGAGGCGGTGAGTCGCTGGAGACCGGATCAGTGCCCGTGCGCCACGGGCACTGATCCGGTCTCCAGCAGCAACTGCAGGTGGGAGAACAGGCACTGGTGTGGATCGGCGAAATCGATCCCGCTGATCGCGTTCGCCCGCTTCAGGCGGTAGCGCAGGGTGTTCGTATGAATGTGGAGGAAACGGGCCCCCGCGCGCACATTGCCCAGTGCGCCGAGATAGGAGAGTACGGCCGGTACGAGGCCGGTGTCGTGCTCCGCGTCGTACGCGACGAGAGCGGTGATGCGGGGGTCCCTCAGGCGCGGGTTCTTCTGGAGCAGCGACAGAGTCTCCCTGACCAGGACTTCCGAGCGTACGTCGGCAATGGTGGCCACGTGCCGTTCCCCGCCGGACATCAGGATGTCGAGGACGCAGTCGGCCTCGGCTTTCGACTCGGCGATCGACTCCAGGCCACCGACCGCGGAACCGACAGCCGCGCGGACATCGAGATGCAGGCGCTGTTCGGCCGCCCGCACGATGTCACCGGCCAGGCCCAGCGCGATGCTCTCGGCGGAATGCTCCGGCAGGCCCGGCAGCAGCATGTAGACGCGAGGGGAACCACTGGTCACCAGCGCCCGGCGCCGGTATGCGGCGGCGTGAACGGAGATCAGGCTCGTCATCACCGACCTGTGCAACTCGAACCTCGGACGGTCGGTCCCGGCATGGGCATCCGCGTCGGCCCCGGCGCCAGGCAGGCTTCCGTTCAGGGCGAACACCGTGACCACCGCCGGCTTCCCGAGGTCCACACCGATGTTGTCGGCGAAGGTACGCGGATCGATGTGCCCGTCGAGCATCCGGCTCAGCAGACTCTGCTCCAACTGCAGGTCGGCGGTCGTACCCGTACGCCGACGGACGAGATGCAGCGCTGCCGCCCGGGCAGCGCCGATCAACGCGGCGTCGGCGCTGTCCGCCAGCTTGTGTCTGCCCTCCTGTACCCAGATCGACCCCAGAAGCTGTGAGTCGACACGGATGCCGATCGCCAGCCGCCTCCTGATTCCCCGTTCCGGGTGCTCGTCGATGTGCACGACGTCGTCACCGGCGCGCAACCGTTCGAGAACACCCCACTGGCGCAGGAGATCGAGGTATTCGGCCGGGCCTTCCCACCCAAGGATCGACCGCCGACGCAGCTCGTCCACCTCGTCGTCCGACCGGGAGTAGGCCAGAACCCGGTTGGTGCTGTCCTCGATACTGACGATGCCGTCGGTGAGGGCCGCCACCGTCTGGGCCAGCGCGAAGAGTTCCGCCGACTGACCGGCCTCCGGCACCACGGCCACACGCGCGTCGTCGACAACACCTCTGGCCGCGGAGTCGAGCTGCCCCCAGCGGACCTCAGGGCGCACACCGAGCGTGGCAACGCCCGTCTCGGTGGCGACACGCTTGAAGTCGTCGAGATCATCGTTGTGGTCGATCTTGACAGCCACCGCGGCAGCGCCCTGGTGCGCCACCGCGCGTATGAGGCGGAGTGCTCTGCGGCCTCGGGCGCCGATGATCAGTACGAGTGCTCCGGGGCAGGGCTCTGGCTCGTCGTCGGGATCCAGGATCACCACGTTCTCGATCCCGACGTTGAATCCGGCGGGGGTGGCAACCAGACCGATGGTCGGCTCGCCGAGCGCCAGCAGGAGCTGCCGCATGCTTGCGCCGCCGGTTCTGGCTGCCTGCTCCACGGTTACCACCTGATTCGAACAAAAGCGGATCAATGGAATCTTGCCGATAAATCTGGCGGGCTGCGATGGTCAGGTGTCCCCCCACACAAGGCACACCGCGGCCGCGGCGAGCAGCACCAGTTCACCTGCCGGTTCGGTGCGCAGGGCCTGCGTAATTGCCGTTTGATCCGGCCAGGGCGGAAGTCCGAGGAAGGGGGGCGGTCACGGCGGGCTGTGGCCATCGGGGCGGATCTCCGGGGTATCGGCATGTCGGGCACACGATCCATGGACGCCGACCAGACTTCCCGGCACACCCCGCGCCTTCTTGACGCGTTCTTTGCACTCTATCGCGCAGGGACCGCATCAGCACAGGCTGCTTCACCGCAGGCCGTACTGGTGGACCACCCGGCTCAAGCGCGAAGCCGACCAGGGCACCGAGCACCCGGCGCGGCGATGCGGACTGCGGCTTGCGACTCTCGGTTTCGGCACATCGTGCTGGCAGGGGGTGGCCCCCGGGCCTCGTCCTTCGCAAGGAGCGGCCCCAGTCCCGCAGGAAACCCCGACCAGGTCTTCGACAGACCCGCGGTCATCTTCTCCAGGTCCAGCAACGGCATCTTCGCCGACCTCCGAGTAAAGGTACCGATGAGCGGCGTGCTCAACCCCGAAGACCGGAACCGGCCCATACGAAAAGGGCCCTCACAGGCTCTCGCCTGCGAAGACCCTTCGCACCGTCGGGACGACAGGATTTGAACCTGCGACCCCTTGACCCCCAGTCAAGTGCGCTACCAAGCTGCGCCACGTCCCGATGCCCGCTGTGACCTGGGGTTTCCCTGATCGAACGTGCATGGAAACAATACCGCACTCGGACCGGTGGTCGCGCACTCCTTTTGCGTCGGGCGAAGCCACTTGACCTCAATCTTGCTTGAGGTTGCACGATCGTCGGCATGACCAAGACAGCGGAACGGCGATACACGTACGAAGACCTCTCCGGGCTGCTGAGCCTGATGAGCGGGGATGAGAAACACGGGCCCGCAGCCACGTCCACCCTTGACGCGCTCTGGGTGCTCTACGACCGAGTCCTGCGGGTCACGCCGGAACGGATGGACGATCCGGAGCGCGACCGGTTCCTGCTCTCCAAGGGGCATGGTCCGATGGCGTACTACGCGGTGCTCGTCGCCAAGGGTTTCGTACCGGTGGAGTGGCTGCCGGGGTTCGGCTCGTACGCCTCGCCCCTCGGCCACCATCCGGACCGAGTTCTGGTGCCGGGAGCCGAGATCGGCAGCGGTTCGCTCGGACACGGACTGCCGATCGCAGTCGGTACGGCGCTGGGACTGCGGGCCCAAGGGCTGCACGAGCCCGCCGTGTGGGTACTGGTCGGGGACGCCGAACTGGACGAGGGCAGCAACCACGAGGCGATCGCGTACGCCGGGCCTGCCGGGCTCGACCGGCTGCACACCGTGGTGATCGACAACTCCTCCGCCGGCTATGCCCTCCCGGGCGGGATCGCCGCACGGTTCGAGGCCGCGGGCTGGTCCGTCGAGACCGTCGACGGTCGGGACCACGAGGAGCTGTACGAAGCGTTCACCGCGCCGCATCCCGGTCGGCCTCGGATGGTCATCGCCCAGGTCGAGCCCAAGTCCGCCTGAGATCCAGATCCCTCAACCAGCACCGGAAGGGCAATTCCGACATGGACACCATGCGTGACCGCTTCGCCCCCGTAGTCTCGCGGCTGCTCGACGAGGATCCTCGCGTCGCGGTGGTTCTCGCCGAGATCGGTGTGGCCGAATTCAATGAGACCCGGAGCCGGCATCCGGACCGAGTGATCAACGTCGGCATCCGTGAGCAGCTGCTGGTCGGAGCGGGTGCCGGCCTGGCGCTGACCGGGCTGCGGCCCGTAGTGCACACCTTCGCGAGCTTTCTGGTCGAGCGGCCCTTCGAGCAGGTCAAGCTGGATCTCGGGCATCAGGGCGTGGGCGCCGTGCTGGTCAGCGCCGCCGCGTCCTTCGACTGGCCCGCGGGCGGATACACCCATATGGCACCCGGCGATGTGGCGCTGCTCGACACACTCGACGGCTGGACCGTACATGTCCCTGGTCACCCGGACGAGGCGGAGACGCTGCTGCGGCACGCGGTCGCGGCGGGCGACGACAAGGTCTACGTACGGCTGTCGGTGCAGTCCAATGCGGAGGCCCTGCCGGTCGACGGGTCGCGGTTTCTGGCCGTTCGCGAGGGGCGCGCCGGTGTCGTCCTCGCCGTCGGTCCGACGCTGGACGCGGTGCTCGCGGCCACCGAGGGGCTCGATGTCACCGTGTTGTACGCGACGACCGTACGGCCCTTCGACGCGACCACGCTGCGCCGAGCCGCCGAGTCGGCCGGCACCGATGTCGTCCTCGTCGAGCCATACCTGGCCGGTACCTCGACGTCCGCCACGAACGACGCCCTCGCGGACCTTCCGCACCGGGTGCTCGGCCTCGGCGTCGGCCGCCGTGAGCTGCGCCGATACGGGCAGATCGACGAGCACGTGGCCGCACACGGACTGGACGCGGCTTCCCTGCGGGAGCGGATCGGACAGTTCCTGAGGGCCGGAGCGAGCGCCCAGTCGTGATCGGCACCCACAACGCCCTCAGTCGGCCGCCGGAAGGCCCAACTCCGGGTAGGAGTCAAGAAGTCGGGACGGCGCGGCCTGGCGCCAGGAGTCCGCGAGGATGTCCCGCAGCTCGTCGTCGTCCTCGAGTGCGGCGAGCCGGACGCGCACCCAGGCGAAGCCCGCCTCGTGGTCGGCGATCCAGAACTTCCCGGGCTCCGCCAGGACGAGTTCGTCGCGCTCCTCCTTCGGGCAGCGCACGGCGATGGACGTCTCCTCCTCGGGCAGTGTGGCGAACATCTTCCCCGCGACCCGGAAGGTGGGCATGCTCCACGCGATCTTCTCCGTCGTGTCCGGCAGGGAGAGGGCAATACGGCGTACATCTTCTGCGTCCGGCATGACTCGCACCGTAGCCAATCCCACTGACATTCACCTGCTGAGCCGAGTTCAAGCCAAGGCCAACGCCTCTGTCCGCTCAATTGATCTATCCGCGGCATCCAGCCGTATCCCTCCTCGGAACCCTCAAAACGACCGGCGACCCGAGGAGTCAGGACTCTTACATGCCCGCACCGCATCTGGCCCTGCCACCCACCGACCGCGTCCTGTCGCCGCTCACCGGCTGGACGCGGGCGCACTGGGAGGCGCTCGCCGACCGGCAGTTGGAGGCGCTGGTTCCCTATGCGACGCCGGGACTGGCGCAGTACCGGCTGCCCGGCAGAACTTCCTGGTCGGGTGTGGTGTCGGACGGGCTTGAAGGGTTCGCACGGTCATTTCTGCTGGCCTCTTTCCGGATCGGGGGAGCGCGCGGCGAGGTGGATCCCCGTCTCATAGAACGGTACGCGCGGGGTCTGACAACGGGCACGGACCGCGACAGCGGCGAAGCCTGGCCCGAACTCACCGACTGCTCCCAGCAGATGGCCGAGGCCGCACTGATCGCCGTCGGACTGCACGAGACCCGCCCCTGGATCTGGGACCGCCTGGACGGCGAGGTGCGGGAGCGGGTCGTCGACTGGCTGTGGGGGTTCGTGGGCCGTCGTACCTGGGACAACCACTGGCGGCTGTACCAGGTGGTGGCCGAGCAGTTCCTGGCCTCGGTCGGCGCACCGTACCGGCAGGACGACATCGACGCCGGGCTCGACCGTATCGAGGACTGGTATGTCGGCGACGGCTGGTACAGCGACGGCGAGGGGCGCGCCTTCGACTACTACAACGGCTGGGCCATGCACCTGTACCCGCTGCTGTGGTCGCGGATGACGGGCGGCGAGGGCGGCGGACGCGGCCGGGTCTACCGGGACCGGCTCGCCCAATTCCTCGCCGTCTACCCGCAGTTCTTCGGTGCCGACGGCGCACCGGTGCTCCAGGGGCGCTCCCTGACGTACCGTTTCGCCACCACGGCCCCGGTGTGGCTGGGCGCCCTCGCGGGCTGCACCCCCCTGGCGCCGGGGCTCACCCGCCGGCTCGCCTCCGGAGCGGTCAGTCACTTCGTGGAGCGCGGGGTGCCCGACGAGCGAGGACTGCTTCCGCTCGGCTGGTACGGCACGTTCCTGCCGATGACGCAGCCGTACTCGGGGCCCGCGTCACCGTACTGGGCGAGCAAAGGTTTCCTCGGGCTGCTGCTGCCCGCGGACCACCCGGTGTGGACGGAGCGTGAACTGCCGCTCCCCGTCGAGGAGTCGGACCAGTACACCGCGCTTGCGGCGCCGGGCTGGCTGCTGCACGGGACGAAGCACGACGGCATCGTCCGCCTGGTCAACCACGGCAGCGACCACAACTCCCCCGACCGGCCGCCCGAGGACGATCCGCACTACGCGAAGTTCGGGTACTCCTCGGCCACCGCTCCCGAGTCGGGCGCGCACGCCTGGGAGCGCACCATGGACGGACACATCGCGCTCCTCGCCCCGGACGGCACCGCCTCCCGTCGGCGCCTGATCCTTCCGCTGCACTGCTCCGGACGTACGGCGGCGTCCCGCTACCTGGCTCAACTGCCGGGCAGCGAAACCGAGTTCCCGATCGAGACGACGAGTGTGCTGCGCGGTCCGTGGGAGATCCGCGTACACCGGGTGCGGGCTCCGGCCGGTGTGGCGGTGCGGGAGGGCGGTTACGCGGTCGCCGCCGAGGCCCGGCCCACGGCGGAGCGGGGCTCGGGATGGGCGCTGGCGCGGACCACGGACGGGCTGACCAGTGTGGTCGTCGCGCTGCACGGCTGGGACGAGGACGCAGGCATCGCGCGCGAGGTGGAGACCAACGCCCTGGGCCCGCATTCGGCGACACCGTACGTGCGGTGTGCGGCCGGCCGTCCGGGAGGCAGCGGTGTGTATGTCACGCTGCTCGCGCTGACCCGGGACGCCGTACATCCCCAGGCGCTGCGGGAGTCGGTGTCCTGCGCGGTGGAGGAGCACGAAGTCCGGATCTCCTTCCCCGAAGGGGACACCGTTTCCGTATGAAGGCCCCTCCTACTGATGCCCCCCGAGGCCTGAACGCCCCTCAGAAACCACCGCTCTCCCGCAACTCGATCCGCTCGACGAGTTCCGCCGCCATCGCCTTGATGGTGTCCAGGCCGGCCCTCCCCCAGGGCCTCGGCTCGATGTCCTCGACGCACACCGTGCCGAGCACGATGCCCGTGCGGTCGATGAGCGGGGCGCCCAGATAGGAGCAGATCCCGATCTCGTCGACGACCGGATTCCCGGCGAACCGCGGATAGTCGCGGACGTCCTCCAGGGCCAGCGCCTTCCCCCGGACCACCACATGAGGGCAGAAGCCGTGGTCGCGGGCCATGTGGCGACCGAACCGGTACTCCGTACCGTCCGCGGCGACGATCACGGCAGGCCGCCCGCCCGAGCCCGCCCCCGTGCCGTCCGGAGTATGCAGCCCCGCGAAGAACTGCCCGTTCTCGTCGATGAAGTTGACCATCGCGTACGGCACCGCGGCGATCTCCGCGAGTCGGTCCGCGAAGGCGTCGAAGGCCGGCTCGGCCCGCTCCCCCAGACCGAGCCGGCGCAGCCGCCGCGTCCGGGCGGGGGCGTCCTTGTCCTCGGGGGTGAGCAGCAGCCGACCGGCCAGGCGCGGCGGGTCGTACCTCATGTGCGGGCTCCGTAACTGGGGGCGCGGGTGGGTGCGTGGGCGAGCAGATGGCGGACGAGGGTCAACAGGGTCTGCACCCCTGAGCTGGAGATCCGTGCGTCGCAGCGCACGATCGGGATCTCCGGGTCGAGGTCGATGGCCGCCCGCACTTCTTCCGGGTCATAGCGGTAGGCACCGTCGAACTCGTTGACGGCGACAATGAACCCCAGGCCGCGCTGCTCGAAGAAGTCGACGGCGGCAAAGCACTCCTCCAGGCGGCGGGTGTCGGCCAGGATGACCGCGCCGAGCGCGCCCTCGCAGAGCTCGTCCCACATGAACCAGAACCGTTCCTGTCCCGGCGTTCCGAACAAATACAGCACGTGTTCCGGATCGAGCGTGATACGCCCGAAGTCCATCGCGACGGTCGTCTCGACCTTGTTCTCGATGCCGTCGAGGTTGTCGGTCGAGGCGCTGACCGTGGTGAGCAACTCCTCCGTACTCAGCGGCGCGATCTCGCTCACCGCGCCGACAAAGGTGGTCTTGCCTACCCCGAACCCTCCCGCCACCAGGATCTTCAGTGCGGTGGGGAAGGGGTCAGAGCTGTCGTCGTAGTCCATCTAGCACTGCCTCCAGAAGAGACCTGTCAGTCGGGATGTGGTGGAAGGCGGGGGGCTTCGTCGTCAGCGCCCCGCAGTCGACGAGGTCGGCCAGCAGCACCTTGGTGACCGCCGCCGGCAGCTTCAGATGTGCGGCCACCTCGGCGACCGAGACGGGCACCCGGCACAGTTCGAGCGCCTGATTGTGCTCGGGGCCGAGGTAACCGAGAGGGGTGGCTCCGGTGGCCCGCATCTGCGACAGGAGATCGAGCGCGGTACTGGGCCGGGTCCGGCCGTTGCTGACCGTGTAGGGGCGTACGAGGCGTCCGGCCGCGTCATCGAGCCAGGGCCCGTCCCCGGCCGCGGTCACGCTCAAGGCCTCATCGCCGACGGCTCGACGGCGGACTGCCTGGGCGCGGTCATCAGATACGGGCGGACACTCTTGACCAGCATCGCCATCTCGTATCCGAGCACGGCCGCGTCGGCCTCACGTCCGGCGAGAACGGCGAGACAGGTGCCGGAGCCCGCGGTGGACACGAACAGCAGGGTGGAGTCGAGTTCGACCACGACCTGGCGTACGTCACCGCCGTCCCCGAAGCGGACGCCGGCGCTGCGTCCCAGGGAGTACAGCCCGGAGGCGAGGGCCGCCATGTGGTCGGCACTGTCGGGGTCGAGGCCATGGACGGACTTCACCAACCCGTCGCAGGAGAGCAGCACCGCGCTTCTGGTGTGCGGTACGCGCTGCACCAGGCCGCTCATCAGCCAGTCGAGATCGGATACATGGGCGGTCGGCACATCGCTCGCCATGGGGGATCGACTCCTTGAAGTACGTGCGTCTGTGGGAGCGGAGGTGTGAGTGGACGTGGAAGTGGGGGTGGCGTTGATCATCCGGCTGATGTGCTCCCGTCGTGCCGGGCAGTGAAGTCGGTAAAGTCGGTGAAGTCGGTGAAGTCATGAGAAGACGCGGGTGCCGGCTCACGCGCGACGTGCGCCTCGGGTGATTCGTGCGTGTCCCTGCGCGCCTCGTCCCGCTGCTGTGCCTCGGCGAGCCCGATGCCCCGCTGAAAGGCCGCCATCAGGCCGGGGTCGTGACCGACGAGGAACTCGGAATCCGGGCGGGGCAGGGGCCCGTCGCGCAGCTCGGGCACGATGTGCTCCTGGGCGCGCCGTCTGGGCAGTTGGGGCTTGCCCATGGTGCCGCGCACCGCGCCGCCCCGCGCCGTCGGCGAGGTGACCGCCTTCGCGACGTTCTCGATCACGACCCGCCGGTCGTCGGAGCGTATGCCGGGCAGTGCCTCCGCCGGATTGGGCCGCGACTCGGCGCCACGCACGGGAAGCGGCACCGAACGGCTGCCGTTCGCCACCGTCGCCCCGGCCGACGCGTCATCCCGCGACTGCTGCGACGCCGCGGCGCTATCGCCCGAGTGCCCGTGTGAAGTCATCTCCTGACGAGGGGTCTTTTCTTGACGCACCACTTCCTGACGCACCGTCGTTTCCTGACGCTGCGCATGCGATACGTCTACGGGGGCGCCCGGCACGACCCCCCGCACCGGAACGGGGACCTCCGCCCCACGAGCCGAAACGCCTTGAGGAGCCGCCGTCCCGTGCCCGGTCTCCACCTGGACCGAAGCACCGTGAACCGGAGTGCTGTACACCGGAACCCCATCGGCCGGCGTACCGGCTTCCGACACCGCCGTCCGCGGCCGCCCCGCCCCCGACTGCTCGGGTTCCGCGCCAAGGAGCGCCTGCGGCATGACGAGCACGGCCTGGATACCGCCGTAGATATTGGTCTGCAGCCGGACCGCGATGCCGTGCCGACGCGCGAGTTGCGAGACCACGAACAGCCCGATGCGTCCGTCCTGCAGCAGGCTCGCCACGTTCACCTGGTCCGGGTCGGCGAGCAGGGCGTTCATCTTGTGCTGTTCGGCCGACGGCATGCCGAGCCCGCGGTCCTCGACCTCGACGGCGAGTCCCGAGGTGACGAGGTTGGCGCGCAGCAGGACCTGCGTCTGCGGAGCCGAGAACACCGTGGCGTTCTCGACGAGTTCGGCCAGCAGATGGATCACGTCGGCGACGGCATGACCGCGCACGGTGCCTTCGACCGGAGGCACGAGTTTGACGCGCGAGTACTGCTCGACCTCGGCTGTGGCGGAGCGCAGCACCTCGGTCATGGAGACCGGGTTGCTCCACTGACGGCGGGAGACGGCGCCGCCGAGTACGGCGAGGTTCTCGGCGTGGCGGCGGATGCGGGTGGCGAGGTGGTCGACGTGGAAGAGGCCCTTGAGCAGGTCCGGGTCCTCGATCTCGTTCTCCAGCTCGTCCAGGATCGAGATCTCGCGCTGCACGAGGGACTGAAGCCGCCGGGCCAGATTGACGAAGACCTCGAGCTTTTGCTCGCTGCCCGCCTGGCTGGACAGCCGTGAGGCCTGGACGACCGCGTTGACGGCGCCGTCGTGGGCGCGCGCGAGGTCGTCGGCGAGCAGGTCGAACTCGTCGGCGTCCGGGGCGAGTTCGCGGCGCTTGCGACGCACCGGCGGCCCGTCGCCGCGTCGCAAGGCCTCCACCAGGCCCCGCACTTCGGCCTGGTCACGGGCGCTGGCGCCGCGCAGCGAACCGACCCGCTCGCGTACGGACCTGGCGGCGCGGTCGGCGGCCACGGCGGCGATCACGATGCCCGCGAGGGTGACCGCGACGGCTCCGCCGAGGACGATCCACAGGGTGAGGCTGGGCCTGGCCATGGTCGAGCGGACGGTGAACAGCACGGCGGCGCTGGCGCTGAGGGCCACCGCGATGGGTGGCAGGACCGCGAGACGCAGGAGCTGGGGCCGTATGTGGGTCTCGGGCAGCGAGGGGGCGGTACGGGCGACCGGTCGCCCGTGGCGCCCGCCCTCGCGGCGGTCAGCGCGTGCGGCCGGTGCGCGAAGGTGAGACATCGACGTCCTCGTACTGGATATGTCGGGGCCGTGGCGGCTCCGCGGATCTGCGAGTCGGGCATGCGCCATCGCGGTGCCGTGTTCGCGCACGCCGAAAGTCCGGCCCTGCGTCGCACGGCGGCCACTCACAGTAGTCGCCAGCGCATCACACTCGGTGGGCAGTTGACAAAGTCCGGCGGGTATCGTCCCGCTCTGGTATGAGCGTTCGTACGACAGACCGATAAGCCTCTCGCACGTGCGTTCCCGTGCGCGATCGGATCGATCAGACCTGGTCAGAACCGGTCAGCGAAAAAGAGTGAGGGCCGAGGAGCAGTGTGCCCCTCGGCCCTCGCCGAACGTCTTCGCTTACGTCCCGATCACCCGGCCGGGACCGTTTCCGGCTCTCCGGTGTCCTCCGCGGCGTCACCCGGCGTATTGACGACCGACTTCTCCAGGACGGGCCAGCCACCGGCCGGCGTGAGCGCCACGCCGCGCCACCAGGGCTCGGACGGCACGGTCTCGGCCGTGGGCTCGAAGGGCTCGCCGGGCCGGGGCAGCGCGATCCGCGCACCGGCCGCGTGGGCGGCGGTGATCGTCCCCTCGCCCGGCTCGGCCCACGGGTGCGTCGCCAGGTTGAAGGTCGCCCAGTGGATCGGCAGCATCACACCGCTGGGCTTCTCGCCCTGAAGGTCCAGGTGGGCGCGCATGCCCTCCTCGGGCGTCATGTGGATGTCGGGCCAGAACTCGGAGTAAGCACCGATCTGGATCATCGTGGCGTCGAAGGGACCGTGCTCGGCGCCGATGTCCTTGAATCCGGCGAAGTAACCGGTGTCACCGCTGTGATAGATCCGGTGCTCATCACCCGCGACGGCCCACGAGGCCCAAAGGGTGTGCTGGGTGTTGCGCAGACCGCGCCCGCAGAAGTGGCGGGCGGGCGTGGCGGTCAGGGAGATACCACCGACCTTCGCCGTCTCGTTCCAGTCCAGCTCCCGCAGCCGGTCCGCCGAGACGCCCCAGTGCTCCAGGTGGGCGCCGACGCCGAGGGGCACCGCGAACACCGTGTCCGTGTCGGCCAGGGCCTTGATGGTGGGCAGGTCGAGGTGGTCGTAGTGATCGTGCGAGATGACGACCACGTCGACCGGGCCGAGCGCCGCCAGCGGCAGGGGCACGGGGTGCAGCCGCTTGGGCCCGGCGAAGGCGAACGGGGAGCAGCGCTCGCCCCAGACGGGGTCGAAGAGCACCCGGTGGCCGTCGATCTCGGCGAGCACGCTGGAGTGGCCCATCCACGTCAGGCGCAGTCCGTGGGCCGGGGGCCTGGCGAGGTCGGCGAGGGTCGTGGCGTGCACCGGCACCGTCCCCGCCGGGGCGCGGCGAACCCGCTCTTCCTTGCGGAAGAAGGCCTGCGCGACCTCGCGCATGGCACCGTCGGGCCGGGGGGCACCCTCCGGATTCCGGAAGACGCCGTCCGCGAAGTTCGGCGATCTGCGGATGCGCTCCATGCGCTCACCGCTCGGATCCGCGCCGAAGGCGGCGGGCCGCAGAGCACGGAGCCCGGAGCTCAGGGGACGGAAACCGGTCACGGCACCTCCAGGTGGAGTCGGTCTGACATTCCATTATGGTCGCCGCCTCTGACAGCGCCGGGTCGGGCGTATGACAGGGCGGTGTCCGCGCCGGGCGCGGCGGAATCCGCCACATATGACGTCGGCCCGTACTGAAGATCCATTCAGCACGTTGACAGAGCCGTTCAACCCTTTCGATACTGACTGGTTATTCAGCAACGACAGGCCCCGACCGGCACCGGGCCCACTCTGGGCACCCGGTCCCACGCTGCTCAAACGCTCCGACTCCGCTGCCTGTTCCCGGCTCCCGATCCCCGTTCCCGAGGAGACCCCCATGACCGCACCGGACAGCAGTCCCTTGATGACGCTTACTTGGACCGACCACGTCACCGGCCGCCAGGGGCACCTGGTCGTGGACCGGCTGGTGCGCGGAGTCTCCAGCGGCGGGCTGCGGATGCGGGCGGGCTGCACGCTGGACGAGGTCGCCGGCCTCGCGCGTGGCATGACCATGAAGGAGGCACTGCACTACAACCCCGACAGCCGCTACATCCCGCTGGGCGGCGCGAAGGGCGGCATCGACTGCGATCCTCAGGACCCCGAGGCATACGGGGTGCTCGTGCGCTATCTGCGCGCCATGCGCCCGTACATCGAGAGCTTCTGGACCACCGGCGAGGACCTCGGCCTCACCCAGGACCTCGTCGACCGGGCCGCGGCGCAGGCGGGGCTCGTGTCGTCGATTCAGGCCGTGTATCCACTGCTCGACGACGAGGCTGCGGCCCGACGTCGGCTGGCGGACGCGTTCGCGGTCGAGGTGGACGGCATCGGGCTCGACGAACTGGTCGGCGGCTGCGGAGTCGCCGAGTCGGTGTTCGCGGCCCTGGACAGGGCCGGGGTGGCGTACCCGGGGACGCGCGTCGCCGTGCAGGGCCTGGGCACCATGGGCGGGGCCACGGCCCGGTTCCTCAGGGGCGCGGGGCTCAGCGTCGTGGCCGTTGCCGATGTGAAGGGCACGATCGCCAATCCGGCGGGGCTCGACGTCGAGGCACTGCTCGCCGCCCGGGACACGTACGGCACCGTCGACCGCTCGGTGCTGCGCCCGGCCGACCTCGAACTGCCGGGCGACGCCTGGCTGTCCGCCGAGGCGGAGGTGCTGGTGCCGGCGGCGGTCTCGTACGCGATCGGCATCGCCAACCAGGCGCGGATCACGGCCCGTTGGATCGTGGAGGCCGCGAACATGCCCATTCTGCCCGAGGCGGAGGAACTGCTCGCTGCGCGCGGTGTCACCGTCCTGCCGGACGTTGTCGTCAACTCCGGGAGCAACGCCTGGTGGTGGTGGACCTTGTTCGGCGACATAGGGGCCGACGCGGAGGAGGCGTTCGCGTACACACGACGCTCCATGCGAGCCCTTGTCGACCAGATGCTCACCCGCGCGGAGGTCGATGGCACGACACCGCGGGCGGCCGCCCACGCGATCGTCGCGGACCGACTGCCGCTGATTTCCGAACGGTTCGGGTGGTATCGGTGACGCCGACTGCCTTGTCCGATCCCGTGTGTAGGGTTGCGGGCGTGGCCAGGGTTCGGTTGAGCGTTCAGGAGCGGCGGGAGGAGCTGCTGCGGGCCGCGGTTGAGCAGATCGAGGCACGGGGCGTCACGGCGGTTCGGATTGCCGACGTGGCCGCCGCGCTGGGGGTGAGCAACGCGCTGGTGCTGTATCACTTCTCGACGAAGGAGAAGCTGGTCGCCGCCGCGTTCACCTACGCGGCCGAGGGCGACCTGGCACATCTGCGCAAGCTCCTCGCTCGCCGCACCACGGCGCTGCGCCGACTGCGGGCAGCCGTCCGCTGGTACGCCCCGACTGGCCAGGCCAAGGGGTGGCGGCTGTGGATCGAGGGCTGGTCGGCGTCCCTGCGCGAGCCCGCGCTGCGGGACGTCGCGCGAGACCTCGACCGCCAGTGGAAGGCCGCGCTGACCGAGGTCATCACGGAGGGTGTGGCTGCCGGTGAGTTTCAGTGCCCTTCTCCCATGGATACGGCTCTGCGACTCACCGCGTTTCTGGACGGTCTGGCTGTCCAGATGACGGCGTATGAGGGCGCGGTGTCTCGAGCCCGCACGCAGCAGTGGGCGGATGAGGCTCTGGCACGCGAACTGCCTCCGGCGGTTGAGCAGGGGCGCCCACGGGGGTAGTGGGTTCGGTTCATGGGCGGGTACGGGTTGAGTGTGGCTGGTCGCGCCCCGCGGCGGAGCCGCTAATGGGCCGCGGGCCGGTGCGTCGTTTCGATTCAGGGGCGCGGGGCTGTGACATTGGCGGCTCCGCCGCGATGGGGGTCCCCCCGCTCATGGGGGTCCCCCCGCTCATGGGGGTCCCCCCGCTCGAGCGAAGTCGAGAGTGGGGGAGAAGTCGAGAGTGGGGGAGCGACAAGCCACGACGCACCCGCAGCCGCGACACGACGTGTGACCCCCACCCCTGGCGGGGGGCCTGGGGGCGCAGCCCCCAGCTTCGGGAAGGGGCGGGGCAGGGGAAAAGAACCCCTCAAACAGCGGACCGCATCCGCAACTTGATGTCATCCGGCGAAAGGCTCCCCTTGGCCACCACCCGATCCCCCGACGACTCCCCCCGAAGCCGCCGCCCAATCCACGGCACCAGGTACTCCCGGGCCCAGTGAATGTCGTCCCGCCGCACCTCAAGCGTGCCGCGCGGCGGCAACGGCGGCCACGGCTGCTCCGGATCCGCGGGCACCGACAGCCCAAGAACCTGCCCGGCACGGAGCGCAACCCGGGTGTGCCCCTCCGGCGAGAGATGCAGCCGATCACCATCCCAGGCCCGCCGATCCTGAATGGTCTTCAACGACCACAGGTCGAGCACAGGACACCCGTACCGATCCGCAATCGCCCGCACATGCCCGTTGTACGTAGCGATCTTGCCGCGCAAGTGCTTGAGCACAGGCACACCACGGGTGTCGAAGCCGGTCGTCACAAGCACCGTGCCGACAGCCGACGTGAGTTCGGCAACGGCACGCTCGAAGCGAGAAGCGACCTCGTCGGGATCGGTGCCCGGCCGAAGGATGTCGTTACCGCCCGCGGAAAAGGAAACCAGATCCGGCGCCAGCTCCTTCGCGCGCGAAAGCTGGTCCTCGACGATCTGGTCGAGCAGTTTCCCCCGGACGGCGAGGTTGGTGTAGCCGAAGTCGCCCTCAGGCCGCCGGTCGGCGAGCAGCACCGCGAACCGGTCGGCCCAGCCGACGAACGCCCCGTCGGGGCCGGGGTCGCCGACGCCCTCGGTGAAGCTGTCCCCCACCGCCACGTACGACCCGATCACTGATCTGCTGAGTTCATTCGAATCGTCTGCCACATCGACCCATGATTCACCTTTCGATGTGAGCTACGCGACCGTAGGAAAGGGTTGACGGACGGTGAGATAAGCCACGCGTAAAGTCCCGGTCAACTCGGAATACGCAGCTTCCACACCCGGAAGTCCGCGATCCGGAAATGGCTCCACACGGTCCGGAACGCGAAGTGCCCGCTCGTGTACGGCTCCGGGTCGGCGTAGTCGAAGACGAGCCGCCCGTTGTTCCACCACTGGACGGTCGAGCCGTGCGAGACGATCCGGACGCGGTGGGGGCGATTCGCCACGAGCAGGGGCTCGGTGTAGTCGTGGATCAGCGGCCGGACGCCGGCCTGGCCCACGTAACGGCGCAGCCGCGTGGTCGTGTTGTAGTTCGCGCCGTAGCCCGAGTAGTACGTCTTGAGGTAGTCGTACTCGTCGAGGGCGCCGCCGCGTTCGGTGGCGAAGAGGTCGTCCGGGGAACGGACGTCGACGGCGTTCCAGAAGTTGTTGAGGTCCGACACCCGGTCGTTGACACCGCCCGCGGAGACCGGTGTGGCCGTGTACTCGATGACGTACGGTCCCACGAACTTCCGCTTGAACCAGACCGTGGCGCCGCCCGGCACATCGATCTCCATGACCCCACGGGAGGCGGTGACACTGCCACCGTCCTGCAACTCCGTTACCCACTGCCCAAGTCCGTGCCGGAAGCCGTCACGAGCGATGAGCCGTCCTCGGCGGAGGCGCGCCGACGCACCCGCGGCGTGCGCGCTCGCAGTGCGCGCAGGGCCGAGACCCGCGAGGGCGGCACCGGCGGCCAGGGCTCCGAAGGCTCTACGGGTCGTCATGAAGCGTCTCCTTGGCTGGCGTACGACGGTCGTGCTGATCCGAGGCCTGTGCTGATCCGACAGACAGGCAGAAAGCGCTTACCCGGAGATCTTGACCGTCAGCCCCCATCCCTGTCGACCCCGGAACAAGCCGAAGGCCGGACCCGGGGGATCAGGGGTCCGGCCTTCGACGCGAGAGGGAGACGCGCTCCGCTCGCGGCACTGCGCTGGTGACGTCAGACGGAGACGCCGTTCGAGCGCAGGAACGCCAGCGGGTCCACGTCCGAGCCGTAGTCCGGCGTGGTGCGGATCTCGAAGTGCAGATGCGGACCGGTGACGTTGCCGGTCGCACCGGAGAGGCCGACCTGCTGACCCGCGGTCACAGACTGCCCCTGCGAGACAGAAAGGGATGAAAGGTGAGCGTACTGGGCATAGTGGCCGTCGCTGAGCTTGATGACGACCTGGTTGCCGTATGCGCCGCCCCAGCCGGCGGAGACGACCGTGCCCGCACCCACGGCCTTGAGTGAAGTGCCGGTCGCGGCGGCGAAGTCGACACCGGTGTGGTAACCGCTGGACCACATGCCGCCCGACATTCTGTACGGGGTGCTGACGGTCGCGCCCTCGACCGGCATGGTGAAGCCGCTCGAACTGCTGGGCGCCTCGGCCGCCTTGGCGGGCGTAGCCTTCTTCGCGGACGCCTGGGGGGCCTTGGCCGCCTTGGGAGCCTTGGCCTCGTTGGCACCCGAAGGCGCGGCGGCCTTCTTGCCGATCGTCAGCTTCTGGCCCGGGTGAATGAGCCCCGGGTCACTTCCGACCACCTGGCGGTTGTCCCGGTAGAGCTTTTTCCAGCCACCGCTGACATTCTGTTCGCCGGCGATCTTCGAGAGAGAATCGCCCGCCTTCACTTCGTACGTCCTGGTCGCGGCCTTCTTCTCCGCGGCGACCGGAACGGACTCAACAGCCTTCTGGGAAACGGATTCGGCCTTATTGGAAACAGACGCGGGCGCACTCTGCGGAGTAGCGGCCTGTGCGCCGGCCGCTCCCAGCAAAGGCAGTGCGAGAGCGGCGCCACCGGTCGAGGCAACGGCGATCGAGCGGGTGAAACGCGCGGACTTCGGGCGGCGGTGCTTACCCTTCGCGGGCATGGCGAATTCCTCTCCGGCGCCTACGAGGTGAGCTGTCGGGTGCGAGCTGGAGATGCCCGGCCACACTTTCGCGCGGCTTTACCCCAAGCCTGTTCCGGAGACCGGAACAGGCGTTGTACCTGTGGGTCCCCCGCTCCTGCCGTGTACGGATCGGTGTGCGGATTACGGGCGGCGGCAGGATTAGGCGTCCGCCCGGATTGGTGGCGAACGTAAGCGACTAAGACGCACAGGGACAAGCTTTGGGTTCCCTATGTGCCCCATTCTCTTGATCCTTGACCGAAATCGCCGTCACCCTCCGTGAATCACCGATCTCCCGCCTTCCCGAAATCCCCTGTAAACACGCCTGAATTACGTGAGCATGGCGACAGCGGAACGTCACGAATATGACGCTGCTCACGCACCACTGATTCAGGAGTCCCTATTGCAGAGCGAGTTGGAATGAAGGCACTCCAATGCGGACACAACTCTCAGATGCGACGCAGTCGGAAAACTGCCGCATCAAGGTCGCCGCGCAAGCCGGTCCGCAGTCCGTGATGCAACAACACCGCACCTCTGTGCAATTCGCCCGTTTCGAGGCATTCGTACGTCGCCGCCGGGTCGAGTCCCCGCAGTCGTACGGGCGCCACGGGCTCCCCGTAATGCTGAGCCTGGAGCCAGGCAAGCACGACGGCCTGGTCCTCATGGACGTACTGCACGGCGCTCAGCCCGCCCTGCGGCGCCCGTAGCCGGTAGAGGTCGCCACGCTGCACGAGGGGCCGGATCTCCTTGTAGAGCGCCACCCAGTCCCGCGCCTCGGCGAGTTCCTCGTCACTCCACTCGGTCAGGTCGCCACCGACCCCGAGCACTCCGGCCATGGAGCTCACAAAGCGGAAGCGCAGCGAACTCACGCGTCCGTTGAGCTGATTGTTCGGGCTGTCGGTGACCCAGGCGGCCATGGCCCGCGCCGGGTGGATCTGGCTGAAGCCGTGCTGGATGGCGAGCCGGTCGAGCGGATCGGTGTTGTCCGAGGTCCACACCTGGTCCGTACGCGCCATGACACCGAGGTCGATCCGGCCGCCACCGCCGGAGCAGGACTCGAAGGCGACACCGGGGTGCGCGGTCCGCAGCCGGTCCAACAGACCGTACAGAGCGTGCACATGGTCGACCCAAAGCCGCTGCGGATACGCCTCGCCGGGCCAGCCGGCGTCCGTGAAACAGCGGTTGAAGTCCCACTTCACATAGTCGATCGGGGCACTGGAGAGCAGCCCGTGAAGCTGCTCCCACAGATACTCCTGGACGTCTTCGCGCGCTAGGTTCAGTACGAGCTGATTACGGAACTCTGTCTGATTTCGTCCTGATTGATACTGAATCCAGTCGGGATGCTCCCGATACAACTCGCTGTCCGCATTGACCATTTCCGGCTCGACCCAGATCCCGAACTGCATGCCGAGGGCGTGCACGTCGTCCGCCAGCGGCTTGAGCCCGGCCGGGAAGCGGTCGGGGTTGGGCGTCCAGTCCCCGAGCCCGGCCCGGTCGCTGGTCCGCTTCCCGAACCAGCCGTCGTCGACCACGAAGAGTTCCACGCCCATCGCCGCGGCCCGCCGGGCGAGCGCGCGCTGCTGCTCCTCGGAGATGTCGAACTCCGTGGCCTCCCAGGAGTTGTAGAGCACGGGCCGGTCCTGGTCCGCGTCCGGGATCACATACGTCCGCTGGTACGCGTGCCAGGCCCGGCTCGCCCCGCCGAAGCCGCCATCGCTCCACAGGCCCGCGAAAACCGGCGTGACAAAGCTCTCCCGCGGCTCCAGCCGCACCAGGCCGGAGTCGTCGTACCCGGCGCCGCCGGTGATCTGCACGCGCGCGTCCGGGAGTTGGGCCACGGCGATCCGCCATGAACCGGACCAGGCGAGCGCGCACCCGTACACCTCACCGTGCTCCTCGGTCGCCGCACCCTCGACGTCCAGCGCGACCCACGGCAGATGCTGGTGCCCGGTGTGCCCGCGCCGGCTGCCGATGACCTTCTCACCGTAGGTGAGGTCCGTTCGTACGAGCTGGGACTCGGCCGCCCAGCGCCCGTGCAGCTGCGACAGCCGCCAGCCCTCGCGCTCCGGCAGCGTCCAGGTCGCGGAGTCGGCGCGCAGGACCTCCAGGGTGGGCCCTTCGTTGGCGAGGGTCACCCAGCGCTCGACGACGTCGGAGGCAGGGCGCATCCGGTAGTGCAGCGTGATGCCGAGTCCGGAGTCGGAGAACCGCAGCCGCAGTTCGGCCCCGTCCGATTCATCGGATTCATCTACTTCGTACGTTTCGAAGCGCCACTCCGTGCCGCGCCGCTCGTCCGTACGCACGGACAGCGCCGGCCGTACGAAACGGGGGCCGCCCTCGACCGGGTACTCCTCGTGACCGTCGAGCGGGGACTCGAAGCCCCGGTACTCCGGTCCGGGACGGGCGGCCAGTGCCTCGGCGTCCGCGAGCGCGATGCGCGGACCCCAGTGCAGATGCAGCAGCTCGTCCTGGTCCGTGAGCCGCAGGGCATAACTGCTCGTGGGCCCCGAAAGCAGCCACGTACGACCGTCTTTGCCGATCTCCACCATCAAGTCCTCACAGATCCGAACAAGCTCGCTCAAGCACAACATCATCGCAGGCGCCCGCGCCTCGCCCGCACCGCCTGTGGACGACGCACCGGCAGCGCCTGTGGACAACTGATTGGCCCACGAATGCATGTCGTATCGTCGAGTGGCGCCCCGCCGACAACAGCGTCGGCCGCCGACTGGGAGGAGCCCCCGTGACGCAGCAGGTCCCGTCGACCGAGCCCGAGCTGACCGGAGTGCGCAACTTCCGTGATGTGGGCGGCCTGCCGACCGAGGACGGCCGACGCGTGGCGCCCGGACTGCTGTTCCGCAGCGGCCACCTCGCGCACGCGACCGAGGAGGACGCCGCGTTCCTCGCCTCGCTGAGCCTGCACACGATCTTCGACTTCCGCAACGAGGCGGACAAGAAGCTGGAAGGGCCGGACATCGAGCTGGCGGGCGTGCGGAATGTGAACCTGCCGCTGACGGATCCGGCACACGGCGCCGAGTTCTGGACAATGGTTCGCGACGGCGACCTGGACCAGCTGCGCATGATCCTCGCGGACGGCAAGGCGGCAAACCGGATGATCAGGTCCTACCGCTCGATCATCAAGGAGCGCACTCCCGAGCACTCGCGGGTGCTGCACGCGATGGCCGAGGACAGCGTGCCCGTGCTGATGCACTGCGCGGCGGGCAAGGACCGCGCGGGCCTTTCCGTAGCCATCACGCTCCTCGCCCTCGGCGTCGAGCGCGAGGCCATCGTGGCGGACTACCTGAAGTCGAACGCCCCCCACCGCCGCTACAAGGTGCGCCGCAGCGGCTCCGCGTCCTCGGCGTACTCCCCCGAGGTGATGGAACTGCTCAGCCCGCTCTTCGACGCACGCGCCGAGTACCTCGCGGCGGCGTTCGACACGATCGATGAGACCTGGGGCGGCGTCGACACCTACCTGGAAGAAGGCCTTCGCGTGACCTCGAAGACGCGGGAGCGGCTCCGGGAACGCTTCCTCGGCTGACCGCCCGACAAGCTGATCACGCGTCTGCCGGCCCGTTGCCTACGGGTTCTGCGCACCGAGCGTGAACAGCAGGTAGATGAAGGCCGCGAAGAGGTGCCCGACGGCCACGTAGATGATGAGCCGCACCCACAGAGCACGCGGGAACTTCTCTTCCATGTCCCTCATGAAGTCGCTCCGGGGGTCGTCGGGCCGAGGCACAGCGCGGCCGTGGGGCTCTGCAGCAGGGTGTGTACGAAGAGCAGTTCGGCACCGTCCCGGTCCGCGGCGGCGATCCGGTGCGGGGTCAGCGAGTCGAAGTGCGCGCTGTCTCCGGGCGCGAGCGCATGCGCGCTGTCTCCCAGCCGCAGACGCAGCCGTCCCTTGAGGACGTACAGCCACTCCTCGCCGGGGTGGACGCGCACGATGTCGCCCTGCGCTCCGTACGGGACGCGTACGCGCAGTGACTGCATGCCGCGCCCTGCCGCGCCGGCCTGCCAGTACGTCCAGCCGCCCGCCTGCGTGGGCTCCATGTCGGCGGCGCGGACGACCGCGTCCCGTTCGGGGACCGTCTCGCCGAGCAACTCCGAGACCGTCGTACCGTAGGTACGGGCGAGCGCGAGCAGCATCGGCAGCGAGGGCTGGCGCCGCCCGGTCTCCAGACGCGAGAGATGGGCGGGCGACAGTCCGACGGCGCGGGCCGCGGCCTCCAAGGTGAGTGAGGCGCGACGCCGCAGCTCACGCAGTTGCGGCGCGACGGCGGACAGCTCGGTGGACGGCTCTTCGGCCGCCCCCGGCTCGGTGGGGCTCATGCCTCCATTCAGCCGGAGCTTTGCCTCATCGGCAAATTTCTTGCCTAAAAGGCAAAGATTCCGAATGCACCGGAGGCGCGAAACCCCTACCTGTTGGCCACCGCCTGCTTCACGAGTGTCTTGCCGAAGTCCCACATCAGCCCGCCGCCGTTGTGTGCGTCGTCCATGACGTCGGTGAAGGCGTCCACGAAACGGTCCACGTCGCGCTCGCCGATGATCAGTGGCGGAATCAGCTTTATCACCTCCAGGTGATCGCCCGACACCTGCGTGAGGATCCGATGCCGCTGGAGCAGCGGTACGACCACCATCTGCGCGAACAGCCCCTTGCGTGCCGCCTGCAGCATGGTCCAACGGCTGCGCAGCTTCAGCGACTTGGGCCTGCCGAACTCGATGCCGATCATCAGCCCCCGGCCGCGTACCTCACCGAGCAGCTCATACTTGTCCACGAGTGCCGCGAGCCGGGACTTCAACTCCTCTCCCATGGCACGGGCGTTCGCGACGATCTCCTCGTTCTCCATCACGGAGAGCACGGCGAGGCCGGCCGCCATGGCCTGTGCGTTGGCGCCGAAGCTCGCGGAGTGCACGAGGACGCGGTCCATCGACGAATAGACCTTCTTGAAGATCCAGTCCCTGCCGAGGGTCGCGCCCACGGGCACATAGCCGCCGGACAGTGACTTCGCCACACACACCAGATCGGGCTCGACGCCGGTTTCATGCTGGTAGGCGTAGAAGTCCCCGGTCCGGCCGAGCCCCGTCTGCACCTCGTCCGCGATGAGCAGCGCCTTGTGCCGGTGCAGCAGGTCCTGGGCGGCGCGCAGATATCCGGGCGGCGACTCATGCACGCCCTTGCCCTGGATCGGCTCGACGATCAGCCCGGCGACGTCTCCCTTCCTCAACTCCCTTTCCAGTACGTCCAGATCGCCGAGCGGCACCGCGGTGTCGGGCAGCAGCGGTGCGAAGCCGTCGCGGAACCCGGACTCGCCGTTCACGGACAGCGAGCCGGTGGTCAGCCCGTGGAACGCGTGCGGGCAGTAGAGAACGCGCGGTTTCCCGGTCGCGTACCGGGCGAACTTCAACGCCGTCTCGACCGCTTCCGTACCGCTGTTGCCGAAGAACACCCGGTCCAAGTGCGGGCTGTGGGTGAGGAGTTGCTCGGCCAGTAGGCCGGGGAGCGGCTGACAGTCGAAGCGGGTGAGGTCGGCGAGCGAGGCGTCGAGGACGTCGTGCAGTGCCTTACGGACGACGGGGTGATGACGTCCCAGGCCCATCACCCCGAACCCGGCGAGCATGTCCAGGTAGTCGTTGCCCTCCGCGTCCCAGAAGTACGCGCCCTCGGCCCGCTCGTAGTACTTGTCGAAGCCGATGGTGTGCAGCATGCGCGGCAGCTGGTGGTTGAGGTGCCGGGCGTGCAGTTCGTAGCGTTCGGCCGCACGCCCGGCGAGCAGTTTGCCGAGGTCGAAGTCCCCGGACTGCGAAGAGGTTTCCGCCGTCATCCCTGTTTCTCCTTGGACACGTGCACCTTGACGGCGGCGAGTTCGGCCGCCGTGCCGACCGGGCTCGCCTCCTGGGTCGCCAGACCCGCGCTGATCCGTCCCGCGATCTCGACGGGTGTGAGACCGATGTCGGCCAGCACCTCCCCGCGCTTGGCGTGCGCGAGGAACTGCTCCGGAATCCCGAACCGCCGTACAGGTACGTCGACTTCGGCGTCGCCCAGCGCGAGGGCGACTGCCGCGCCCACGCCGGCGGCCCGGCTGTTGTCCTCGACGACGGCGACCAGGCGGTGCTCGGCGGCGAGCGGGGGCAGCGCGGGATCGACGGGCTTGACCCAACGCGGGTCGACGACCGTGCAGTCGACACCCCGCGCCTCCAACAGCTCGGCCGCCTGGAGGCACACCGGCGCCATCACACCGACAGCGACCAGGAGCACGTCGGGCCGGTCGCCCCGGTGCAGGACGTCCAGACCGCCCACCCGGTCGATCGCCTCGATCGACGGTCCCACCGACTCCTTGGGGAAGCGCAGCAGCGTCGGTGCGTCGTCCACAGCCACCGCCTCCCGCAGCTGGGCCCGCAGTTGGTCGGCGTCACGCGGCGCGGCGATCCTCAGCCCCGGCACGACCTGCAGGATGGACATGTCCCACATGCCGTTGTGCGACGGCCCGTCAACTCCTGTGACTCCGGCCCGGTCGAGCACGAAGGTCACTCCGCAGCGATGCAGCGCCACATCCATCAGCAGCTGGTCGAAGGCGCGGTTCAGGAAGGTCGCGTACACCGCGACGACCGGATGCAGTCCGCCCGTCGCGAGCCCGGCCGCGGACACCGTGGCGTGCTGCTCGGCGATGCCGACATCCCACACCCGGTCGGGGAACCGCTCCGCGAACTTCGCCAGGCCCACCGGATGCAGCATGGCCGCCGTGATCGCCACGACGTCCTCGCGCTCCTCCCCGATCCGTACGATCTCGTCGCCGAACACCGAGGTCCAGGCAGGTCCGTTGGAGGGCGACAGCGGCTCGCAGGTGAGTGGGTCCATCACGCCGACCGTGTGGAAGTGGTCCTCCTCGTGGGCCAGTGCGGGTTCGTAACCGCGCCCCTTCTCGGTGAGGCAGTGGATGAGGACGGGCCCGTGGAACCGCTTCGCGCGCCGCAGCGCCGACTCGACGGCCCCGACGTCATGCCCGTCGATGGGCCCCACGTACTTCAGTCCCAGGTCCTCGAACATGCCCTGTGGCGCGAACGCGTCCTTGAAACCCTTCTTCGCGCCGTGCAGCGATTCGTAGATCGTGTTCCCGATGACCGGGGTGTTCAGCAGTACGTCCTTGCCCCAGGCCAGCACCTTCTCGTAGCTGTCGGTGGTCCGCAACGTCGCGAGATGGTTGGCGAGGCCGCCTATGGTCGGCGAGTACGAGCGCTCGTTGTCGTTGACAACGATGATCAGCGGCCGGTCCTTGGCGGCGGCGATGTTGTTCAGCGCCTCCCACGCCATGCCGCCGGTGAGCGCACCGTCCCCGATGACCGCGACGACATGGCCCTTCTCCCCCTGCACCTGGCGGGCCTTGGCGAGTCCGTCGGCCCAGCCGAGCGCGGTGGACGCGTGGCTGTTCTCGATGATGTCGTGCTCGGACTCCTCGCGCGAGGGATAGCCGGAAAGACCGCCCTTGCCGCGCAGCTTGGAGAAGTCCTGACGTCCTGTCAGGAGTTTGTGTACGTAGCTCTGGTGACCGGTGTCCCACAGGATGCGGTCGACGGGCGACTCGAAGACCCGGTGGAGTGCGATGGAGAGTTCCACCACCCCCAGATTGGGCCCCAGATGACCGCCGGTCCTGGCGACCGCGTGCACCAGGAACTCCCGGATCTCGTCCGCCAGTTGATTGATCTCCGCCTCGGACAGCGCCTTCAGGTCGCGTGGTCCCCGGATGCTCTCCAGAATCGTCACGCTAGGGCCCCCTCTCGATCCGTGCTGTTCAACTCACGGTGACGGCCGGATCCCCCGACGCGACGCCGTCCTTCTGCATCTGTTCGGCGATCTTCATCGCCTCGTCGATCAGGGTCTCCACGATCTTCGACTCGGGCACCGTCTTGATGACCTCGCCCTTCACGAAGATCTGCCCCTTGCCGTTGCCGGAGGCGACACCCAGGTCCGCCTCCCTCGCCTCGCCCGGCCCGTTCACGACGCAGCCCATGACCGCGACGCGCAACGGGACCTCCATCCCCTCCAGACCGGCCGTGACCTCGTCGGCCAGCTTGTAGACGTCCACCTGGGCACGGCCACACGACGGACACGAGACGATCTCCAGGCGTCGCTCCCGCAGCCCCAGCGACTCCAGGATCTGGATGCCGACCTTGCACTCCTCCGCGGGCGGGGCGCTCAACGACACCCGGATGGTGTCGCCGATGCCCTCGGAGAGCAGCGCGCCGAAGGCGACCGCCGACTTGATGGTGCCCTGGAAGGCGGGGCCGGCCTCCGTCACGCC
>NZ_JBIAHS010000016.1:0-229083 GCF_042870755.1 Streptomyces sp. NPDC006365 | reverse complement strand
GGCACGCTGTTGAGTTCTCAAGGAACGGACGCTTCCTTTGTACTCACCCTCGCGGGCTTTCCTCCGGGCTTCCCTTCGGTCTTGCGTTTCCGACTCTACCAGACCCTTTCGGGCCCGATTCCCAGTCGAAAGTGGGCTGTCTTCACGGCTGTTCGGGCCGTTCCGACGAGTGAGACTTTAGCGGAATCTCCGGCCCCGAGCTAATCGGGGTCGCGCCCTTTCGAACGCGGATTCCTCATTTCGCAAAAGCGCATCAAAACGAGCCGACGACGGATCGTCGATCGTTGGGTGCTTACTGCGAAATGGCTGTCCGGGGACCGACCGGAGTCGGCGCTCACGTCGGACAACTCGGAGAACAGTACGGAGCGGGTTGGGGCGTGTCAACTTGACGCCGTCGAGCACTCAGGAGAGGTAGCCTCGGGCGTATGACGACGCATGCGTGCACCCAGCTGTGGTGGGCCGCCTGAGGGCGGCCGTTCTCACGTATGTACTCAACGGCCGCCGCCTCGGCGGCCGTTCTCGTTTCTCCCTCCTGGAGGGCTCGGCCGACGGGCCGCGGCGGTCCTGATCAGGAGGTGGAGAGATGACGCGGGTCTTCAGTGGGGTCAAGCCGACGGGGCATCTGACGCTCGGGAACTACCTGGGAGCCGTACGGCGTTGGGCCGACGCCGATCAGCACAGCGCCGATGCGTTGTTCTGTGTCGTCGACTTGCACGCGCTGACCGTGGAGCACGATCCCGGGCGGGTGCGCAGGCTCAGTCGACAAGCGGCCACGCTGTTGCTGGCCTCGGGGCTCGATCCCAAGCTGTGCACTGTCTTCGTGCAGAGTCACGTGGATGAGCACGCGCGGCTGTCGTATGTGCTGGAGTGCGTCGCTTCGGACGGGGAGATGCGGCGGATGATCCAGTACAAGGAGAAGGCCGCGCGCGAGCGGACGCGGGGCGGGAGCATACGGCTGTCGCTGCTGACGTATCCCGTGCTGATGGCGGCGGACATCCTTGCGTACGGGACGGATGAGGTGCCGGTCGGGGACGACCAGACGCAGCATGTGGAGCTGGCGCGGGATCTGGCGGTGCGGTTCAACCAGCGGTACGGGCATACGTTCGTGGTGCCGCGAGCCACGCATCCGGTGGTGGCGACGCGGGTGATGAACCTGCAGGAGCCGACGTCGAAGATGGGGAAGTCCGAGGATGCCGGGCCGGGGATCGTCTATCTGCTCGATGAGCCGGATGTGATCCGGAAGAAGATCATGCGGGCGGTGACCGACAGCGGGCGGGACGTCGTGTACGACCGGGAGGGGCGGCCGGGGGTCTCGAATCTGCTGGAGATCCTCGCGGCCTGTGAGAGTGGGAACCCCGAAGGCCTGGCCGGTGTATATGAGTCGTACGGATCTTTGAAGAAGGACACCGCCGAGGCTGTGGTCGAGCTCCTCAGGCCCGTACAGGAGAGGCACAGGGAGTTGTGCGCGGATCCTGAGTACGTGGAGGGGGTGTTGCGGGATGGTGCGGAGAAGGCCAGAGAGATGGCGAAGCCGAGAGTGGACGCGGCGTATCGGGCGATCGGATTGCTGCCGTCGGCGTGAGGGCTGAGTCCGTGGGCGTTGTATCCGTGACCGCTGGGGTCGGTGATCGCTGAGTCGCTGTGCCCTTGGCGCCGGGGGTCTGGACGGGCGGGGTCCAGGTCCGGCGCCGGGGGCGGCGTCAGGTGTTGTTGCCGGAGGCCAGTTCGCGGCCGCGGTCGCGGGCTGCCTCAAGTGCGGCGATGAGGGCGGCTCGTACGCCGTGGTTCTCCAGTTCGCGGATCGCGTTGATCGTGGTGCCCGCGGGGGATGTGACGTTCTCGCGGAGCTTGACGGGGTGTTCGCCGCTGTCGCGGAGCATCACGGCGGCGCCGATCGCGGACTGGACGATGAGGTCGTGCGCCTTGTCGCGCGGCAGGCCGAGGAGGATGCCCGCGTCGGTCATGGCCTCGACCAGGTAGAAGAAGTACGCCGGTCCTGAGCCGGAGAGGGCAGTGCAGGCGTCCTGCTGGGACTCGGGGACGCGGAGCGTCTTGCCGACGGCGCCGAAGATCTCCTCGGCGTGGGCGAGGTGCTCGGCGGTGGCGTGGCTGCCGGCGGAGATGACGGACATTGCCTCGTCGACGAGGGCGGGGGTGTTCGTCATGACACGGACGACGGGGGTGCCCTGGGCGAGGCGCTCCTCGAAGAAGGAGGTGGGGATTCCCGCCGCACCGCTTATGACCAGGCGGTCGGCGGGGACGTGTGGGGCCAGTTCGACGAGGAGGGTGCCCATGTCCTGGGGCTTGACCGTGAGAATCAGGGTGTCGGCGGTCTTGGCTGCCTCGGGGTTGGTCACCGGGGTGACGCCGTAGCGCGTGCGGAGCTCTTCGGCTCGTTCCGGGCGACGTGCGGTGACCAGGAGGTCGGCGGGGGACCAGCCGGCTCGGATCATTCCGCTGAGCAGGGCTTCGCCGATCTTGCCGGTGCCGAGCACTGCGACTTTCTGGATCATGTTCGGTTGCCCTCCGGGCGGGGGTGCGTCGTCCAGGACCCATCCTCGCACCGGGGTCGCGGGGTGGGCCGCGGTGTCCGCTGGGCGGGATGGCTGGCGAACCCCGGGCGCGGAGGCGCTAGGCCGTGCGGCGGCGGAGGGTTGCGGCGCCGAGGGTGAGTACCAGGAGGGCGCAGGCGGCGACGATCAGGACGTCGCGGATGAAGTCGGCGGTGACGTCGGTGTGCTTGAGGACTTCGTTCATGGCGTCGACGGCGTAGGACATGGGGAGCACGTTGGAGATGCCTTCGAGGACGGGGTGCATGTTGGGACGGGGAGTGAAGAGGCCACAGAGGAGGAGCTGGGGGAAGATCACCGCCGGCATGAACTGCACGGCCTGGAACTCCGAGGAGGCGAAGGCCGAGACGAAGAGGCCGAGGGCCGTGCCCAGGAGAGCGTCGAGGAGAGCCACGAGCAGGAGGAGCCAGGCCGAGCCCGTGACGTCGAGACCCAGGGCCCAGACGGCGAGACCGGTGGCGAGGGCGGACTGGACGATGGCGAGGGACCCGAAGGCGAGGGCGTAGCCAGCGATGAGGTCGGCCTTGCCGAGGGGCATGGCGAGGAGGCGTTCCAGGGTGCCGGAGGTGCGTTCGCGGAGGGTGGCGATGGAGGTCACCAGGAACATCGTGATCAGCGGGAAGATGCCGAGGAGGGAGGCGCCGATGTTGTCGAAGGTGCGCTGGCTGCCGTCGAAGACGTAGCGCAGCAGGAACAGCATTACGCACGGGATGAGGATCATCAGCGCGATGGTGCGCGGGTCGTGGCGGAGTTGGCGCAGGACCCGGGCCGCGGTGGCGGTGGTGCGCGAGACGTTCAGCGCGCTCGTCGGGGCGGGCGCCATCCTCGTGGACGTACTCGTCGTCGTGCTCATCGCGTCGTCTCCTTCTTGCGGCCCGCCGCGACCGCCTCGTCCACCAGGCGTAGGAAGGCCGCCTCGACCGTCTCGGAGCCGGTGCGGTGGCGCAGGGCCTCCGGGGTGTCGTCGGCGAGGATCTCGCCCTCGCGCATGAGGAGGAGGCGGTGGCAGCGCTCGGCCTCGTCCATGACGTGGGAGGAGATCAGGAGGGTGGCGTCGCGTTCTGCGGCGATGGAGTGGAAGAGGTTCCACAGGTCACGGCGGAGTACGGGGTCCAGGCCGACCGTGGGCTCGTCGAGGACCAGGAGTTCGGGGGTGCCGAGGAGGGCCACGGCCAGGGAGACGCGGCTGCGCTGGCCGCCGGAGAGATTGCCGGCCAGGGTGTCGGCGTGGCTGGTGAGGTCGACGTCGGTGATGGCGTGGGTGACGTTCTCGTGACGTCGCTCAGCGGAGTCACGGCCGGGGTCCAGGATCGCGGCGAAGTAGTCGAGGTTCTGGCGGATCGTCAGGTCGTCGTAGACGGAGGGGGCTTGGGTGACATAGCCGATGCGGGTGCGGAGGGCGGGGTGGCCGGCGGGGCGGTCGAGGACGTCGAGGGTGCCGGTGACCTTGGCCTGGGTGCCGACGATCGCGCGCATCAGGGTCGACTTGCCGCACCCGGAGGGGCCGAGGAGACCGGTGACCTGGCCGCGCGGGACGGTGAAGTCGAGGCCGCGCAGGACCGTGTGGGGGCCTCGGACGACGGTGAGGCCCTTGGCGCGAACGGCGGATGCGCCGGCTGAGCCGGGTGCGCCGTCGGTTCGGGGTGCTCCCTCGCTGGGATGCCCGGAAGCATAATTCATCATGCGATGAATAATCCTCGCGTGGGCAGGACGCGTCAAGGGGGAGGTGTACGGCGGCATGGGTGCGCGTCGGGATGAGGGCGCGCGTGGGCATGAGGCCCGCGTGGGCGTGAGGGAGGCGGAGCGCGGGTGGCCCGGCAGCTGCCGCTCACCGCCGGTCGCGATCGTCGGCGGGCCTTGGGTGCTGGGGTGCTGTGCAGGGGATTCCAGGCGGGGATGCCGGGTGGGATCAGGAGGTGGCGGTCGGCTTGGTGGCCACCAGCAGGATTACGTCGTAGACCTCCTCGACGATGCCGTCCGGGAAGGCCTCGAGCAGGTGCTTGCGCTCCTCGGTGAGGAAGGCCGCGGTGCGTTCTTCGCCGCGGACGAGGAAGACCGAGTGACTGCCGATGTTCGCGAGGTGCGTGTCGACGGGGACGCGGCGGCTCCAGCGCACCGTGCGGCGGGTGAAGTCGAGGCGGCCGGTGGGGTCGGCGAGCGCGGCACCGACCTCGGGGCCGTTGCCGTTTTTGTCGACCTCGCGGGCGGTGCCGAGGTGGCGCTCGATGCGGTCGGCCTGCTCGCTGATCCACGGGAGTTTCAGGGCACTGGTGTTCCACCACAGCGCGAGCGACCCACCTGGGCGCAGGACGCGGAGCGCCTCCGGAACCGAGCGGGCCGGATCGGTCCAGTGCCAGGACTGGGCGTAGGTGAGGAAGTCGGTGGAGTCAGCGGCCAGGGGGAGGAAGTTGCCGTCGCCGCGGAGGAGGGGCACGTCGGGGAGGGTGCGGCGGAACTGGGCCGCCATGCCGTCGCCGGGCTCCACGGCGACGACGTCTGCGCCGCGGGCGTGGAGCAGTGCTGTCGCTATGCCCGTGCCGGCGCCGATGTCCGCGACGCGGGAGCCGGTGAGGGAGTGGCCGGCCAGGTCTTCGATCGTGTCGAAGAGGGCGGGCGGGTAGGAGGGGCGGTTGGCGGCGTACTGGGCCGCGGCGGCGTTGAAGGAGTGGGCTCGGCTGGCGTGGAGAGCGGCGGGCTGTGGCGGGGGCGTCGTGGCCATATGGCCATGGTGGCCGGGGGCAGGTGGAGGTGACAGTGGGTTTTCAGTGAGACATGGCGGTGAGTCTTCGGTGAGGGATGGCGTGCGGTGGCTGGGCAGCGGTCCTGCGCAGGCCGCTAGGAGCGGCGGCGTTTCTTCGATGGGTTGCCCGTGCGGCGGGTGGTGCGTTTCTCGTGTTGTGTGCGGGCCGTCTCGTATTCCTCGCGGTGGAGTTTTTCGCCGGGGGCCTCGATGAGGCAGCGGAAGAAGTAGGCGAGGAGGGAGCCGACGAAGCCGACGGCCAGCAGGCCGCGGAGGGAGGCCTGGCGTTCGGGGTCGGGGCGGCGGGTGAAGCCGTCCCAGGTGTGGCGGAAGGCCAGAGCGCTGCAGATGGTGAACATCACGACCATGAGGAGCGTGACGAAGCCTCCGGTCTCGGCGATCCGCAGGCCCTCGTAGGTGAGGCGGAGGACGAGGCAGGCAGCGGCAGCCGCGGCCAGCGAACCGGCGGCTGCGGCGATGCGGCGGGCGGCGTAGCCGTGGTCGTGGTTCAGCCAGGTCGTGCCGAAGAAGCGGATGGGTTCGGGCCGGGGGCCGGTGGCAGCCGTGGGGCCGGGGGAACCCTTGGAGCCCGCAGCCGTGGGGCCGGGGGAACCCTTGGAGCCCGCAGCCGTGGTGTCCGGGGTGCCATTCTCTGTGCTCACGCGTTTGATTATGGCTCCGAAGCTGCCGCGGGCTCCGCCGGGTCTAGGAGCAGCGCGGCGCTACGTAGCCGTCGCTGCCGGTGTTCACGTACGCATCCGAGATGTACTCGCCGCTCGAGATGTTGTCCCAGATGTTCGAAGTGCCGTACGGGCCCGTGACCCGCGTGCCCGGCGTCTGGCAGTGGATGGGGACGCGCGCCCCCTCCGCCAGGACCCGGACGATGCGGTAGCTGGTGCCGGGGCCGCTGCGGACGTTGACCCGGTAGCCGGGCGCGACCGAGTAATAGCGCACGGCCGTGGTGGTGATGTCGTCCGTCTGGTCTCTGCCCGCCACCTCTTCGGCACGGTCAACTGACATGCAAACCTCCCCCGTTGAGCCCCATGTCTGTCATGGGGTCCCGTTGATTCCCCTAAATCACACCATGAAACACATGTGCACAACTCGCACTCTGGGACCCGCAAGCCGCCTCAGCCTCGTAAGAGTCATCGACTAGGCTCCGTGCGTCGCGCGCGCGGACGATCAGCACGGGGGTGTTTCCCATGGCGCCACAGCAGGACGCGGGAGCGGGCGCGGAAGCGGAACTTCCCGAGTACGCCGGTCACTACCGCCTCGAGTCCTGCCTGGGTTCGGGTGGCATGGGGGTCGTACATCTGGCCCGGAGCACCTCCGGGATGCGGGTCGCCGTGAAGGTGGTGCATGCCCAGTACGCGAAGGACCGCGAGTTCCGGGGGCGTTTTCGGCAGGAGGTGGCCGCGGCGCGCCGGGTCAGCGGTGCCTTCACCGCGCCGGTCGTCGACGCCGACCCCGAGGCCGAACGGCCCTGGATGGCCACGCTGTTCATCCCAGGCCCGACCCTGTCCGACGAGGTGAAGCGGAACGGGTCCATGTCTCCGGCGCAGTTGCGCCGTGTGATGGCCGGGCTCGCGGAGGCGCTGCGTGACATTCACCGTGTCGGGGTGGTGCACAGGGATCTCAAGCCGAGCAATGTGCTGCTCGCCGAGGACGGGCCGAAGGTCATCGACTTCGGCATCTCCCGGCCGAAGGACAGCGAACTGCGTACCGAGACCGGCAAGTTGATCGGTACGCCGCCCTTCATGGCGCCGGAGCAGTTCCGGCGGCCTCGCGAGGTCGGGCCCGCCGCCGATGTCTTCGCGCTCGGGTCGGTGATGGTGCACGCGGCGACCGGGCGCGGGCCGTTCGACTCCGACAGTCCGTACATCGTCGCCTACCAGGTCGTGCACGACGAGCCGGATCTGACCGATGTACCGGAACAGCTCGCGCCGCTCGTGCTGCGCTGTCTGGCGAAGGAGCCCGAGGACCGGCCGACCCCCGACGAGTTGATGCGGGAACTGCGGTCGGTGGCGGCCTCCTATGACACGCAGGCGTTCATACCGGGGCAGCGGTCGGTGGATGACGGGCCGACACCGAGACCGAAGCCTCGTACGGAACGTACGGGAAAGCCTGAAGAGACGGGACGGGCTGAAGAGTTCGCCGCGGAAGCGGAACCAGATGCGGCGGAACGAGAGGGCGCGCAAGCAACGGCCCAAGTGGCCGGACGGCGGCAGCCCGGAAAGCGCCTGATCAGGCGGGCCGCCCTTGGCGCCGGAACGCTCGGGCTGGCCGCGCTCGGCGTGCTGGCCTCCGTAACCCTGCTCGACGACGGAGGTCCGGCGCCGGCGCCGGCGCCGGCGCCGGAGAGCAACGCCGCGCAGAGCGCACCGGCCCGGTTCAGCGCGTGGGAGGCGAAGCCGGTCTCCATCGACGGCGGCCAGAGCACCCAAGGAACCCAAGGCACCCCCCAATGCTCGTACGGAGCAGGGAAGTTGCTGTGTGCGCAGACCGGACAGGTCTTCGCTCTCGATCCGGCCGACGGACGCCGGCTGTGGCAGCATCCCATCGCCGACACGATCCCGAGCAGGCCGCCGTTCCTGTCGGCCGGACTCGTGCAGCCCTCACTCGACCAGGGGCGCCGCACAGCGGCGCTCGACCCCGCTTCGGGCAAGGTCCGCTGGCAGCGGAGCCTGCCCGCGCACGACAGCACGGCGAGCGCCGGGGGCATGCTGCTGCTCACGGGCGCCGACGGGACGGTCACCGGGGTGGACGGCGCCTCGGGCGACAGGAAGTGGGGCCGGCCGATTCCGGGCCAGGCCGCGCCGTACTTCACCACGTTCGCCGGGGACCCCCTCGCCTACGCGACGAGCACGTCCGACGACGGGGCGAGCACGCACATCACGGCGGTGGATCCGCGGACGGGCGAGGTGCGGTGGGACGCGCGGCTGAAGGGGCTGCTGGAGCTCCTCGGCACGGCGGACGGATCCGTCTTCTTCGCCTCCACCGATGCCGCGTACGGCGAGACGAAGGCCGTGGTCCGCTACACGCCGGACAGCGGGACGACGCGGCGGGTGGCCCTGCCCGTCCCGCTCCAGCAGGCTCACGGCACTGTGCACGGAAATGTCGTCCACCTCAGCGGTACGGGCGGATCGCTGGCCGCCGTCGACATGGACGCCCGCCGGCAGCTGTGGCGGCTCGAAACGGGCGTCTCCCGCAGCTCGGATCCGGTCGCCGACGACCGGCATGTGTACGTCAGCGCCCCGGACGGGCGGCTCCTCGCCGTCGACGCCCGCAGCGGAAAGCTCATCGGCCAGACGTCCCCACGGCTCGGCACGCGCTCCGACCGGGTCGCGGCCTCCCTCCCGGAGCCCGTGATCGCAGGCGGTCATGTGTACGCCGGCGCGCCCGACGGTTCCGTGTTCGCCGTCGACGGACGTGATCCATCGGTCTGGTCGCACGCGGCCCGGTAGCAAGCGGAAGGACCGCCCCCGACGAACAGGAGGCGGTCCTTATCCAAGATTCAAATGCCGCTCGCCCGGGCTTCAGCCGAGCAGGGACACGTCCCGCACGGCACCCTTGTCCGCACTCGTCGCCATCGCCGCGTACGCCTTCAGGGCCGCCGAGACCTTTCGGTCGCGGTTCTTCGGGGCGTACGTCCCGTTCAGGGCCGTACGGCGGGTGACCAGCTCCTCTTCGGAGACCAGCAGGTCGATCGAGCGGTTCGGGATGTCGATGCGAATGCGGTCGCCGTCCTGGACCAGGGCGATCGTGCCGCCGGACGCCGCCTCCGGGGAGGCGTGGCCGATCGACAGGCCCGAGGTGCCGCCGGAGAAGCGGCCGTCCGTCACCAGGGCGCAGGCCTTGCCGAGGCCGCGGCCCTTGAGGAAGGAGGTGGGGTAGAGCATCTCCTGCATGCCGGGCCCGCCCTTGGGGCCCTCGTAGCGGATGACCACCACGTCCCCTTCGCGCACCTGCTTGGCGAGGATCTTCTCGACGGCCTCCTCCTGCGACTCGCAGACCACCGCCGGGCCCTCGAAGGTCCAGATCGACTCGTCGACGCCGGCCGTCTTCACGACACAGCCGTCCACGGCGAGGTTGCCCTTGAGGACGGCCAGGCCGCCGTCCTTCGAGTACGCGTGGGCGACGTCGCGGATGCAGCCGTTCGCCGCGTCCGTGTCGAGTTCCTCCCAGCGCTCGGACTGGGAGAAGGCCTCGGCGGAGCGCTTGCAGCCGGGAGCCGCGTGCCACAGCTCCATGGCTTCCTCGGACGCCGAGCCGCTGCGGATGTCCCAGGCGTCCAGCCACTCCTTGATGGAGGGGCTGTGGACGGTGTGGACGTCCTCGTTCAGCAGGCCGCCGCGGTAGAGCTCGCCGAGGATCGCGGGGATGCCGCCGGCGCGGTGCACGTCCTCCATGTAGTACGTCCGTGTCGCCGCGACGTTGGGCGCGACCTTCGCCAGGCAGGGGACGCGGCGGGAGACGGCGTCGATGTCGTTCAGGTCGTAGCCGGCCTCGGCCTCCTGGGCGGCGGCCAGCAGGTGCAGGATCGTGTTGGTGGAGCCGCCCATGGCGATGTCGAGGGCCATGGCGTTCTCGAAGGCCGCGTGGGTGGCGATGGCGCGCGGGAGAACGGAGGCATCGTCCTCGTCGTAGTAGCGCTTGGTCAGCTCGACGACGGTGGCGCCGGCCCGCTCGTACAGCTCCTTGCGGGCCGTGTGTGTGGCCAGGACCGAGCCGTTGCCGGGGAGGGACAGGCCGATGGCCTCGGTCAGGCAGTTCATGGAGTTGGCGGTGAACATGCCGGAGCAGGAACCGCAGGTCGGACAGGCGTTCTCCTCAATGCGGAGGATGTCCTCGTCCGAGACCTTGTCGTTGACCGCGTCGGAGATCGCGTCGATGAGGTCGAGCGTGCGGACCGTGCCGTCGACCAGCGTCGCGCGGCCGGACTCCATGGGGCCGCCGGAGACGAAGACCGTCGGGATGTTCAGGCGCAGCGCCGCCATGAGCATGCCCGGAGTGATCTTGTCGCAGTTGGAGATGCAGATCAGGGCGTCGGCGCAGTGGGCTTCCACCATGTACTCGACACTGTCCGCGATCAGGTCGCGGGAGGGCAGGGAGTACAGCATGCCGCCATGGCCCATCGCGATGCCGTCGTCGACGGCGATCGTGTTGAACTCACGCGGGATGCCTCCGGCCGCCGTGACCGCCTCGCTGACGATCCGGCCGACCGGCGCCAGGTGGGTGTGGCCGGGCACGAACTCGGTGAAGGAGTTGGCGACCGCGATGATCGGCTTCCGGCCGATGTCCGCGCCCGGTACACCGGAGGCGCGCATTAGGGCGCGGGCGCCCGCCATGTTGCGGCCGTGGGTGACTGTGCGGGACCTCAGATCGGGCATCGTCGCTCGCTCCTTCGGAGAGTTCTGACAGGTTTCGAGCCTACGCCGGTGCTCCGGTTTCCCGACGGGACGTCCGGAATACGGGATGTGTGTCTCGGTTGGCGGCCGGGGCGAGCAGAAGTTTTCTGTCCCGGTCGATGGCCGTGCCGGAGGCCGCGTCAGGGCCCCGTCAGATGCCCCTGGACCACCGGGGCGAGCCGCGCGATGACCAGCTCCGGGTCCGCCGACGCCAGCGGCTCGATCTTGATCACGTACCTCATCATCGCCACTCCCACGAGCTGGGCGGCCGCGAGTTCGGTGCGCAGTTCCGCGTCCGGGGCGTCGAGCCGACCGGCGATGCGGCGCATCAGCTGTGCGGCGACCAGGCGGCGGAAGACGGCGGCCGCGGTCTCGTTGTTCACCGCCGACCGGACGATCGCGAGGAGCGGCATCCGGGTCACGGGGTTCTCCCAGAGGCCGAAGATAAGGCGGGTCATGCGCTCGCCGACCTCGTCGAGGGGGCCTTCGAGGACCACGTCGCGCACCTTGAGGGCGGGCGAGAAGGCGACCTCGACGGCCGCCTCGAAGACCTGCTCCTTGGTGCCGAAGTAGTGGTGCACGAGTGCCGGGTCCACGCCCGCCGCCTTGGCGATGCCGCGTACGGACGTCTTGTCGTAGCCGCGCTGGGAGAACTCCTCGCGGGCCGCCGCCAGGATGCGGTCACGTGTCGCGGGGGCGTCCGCCGACTGCGTACGGGAAGGGCGTCCGCGGCGTCGGGGGGCCGTGTCGGTCATGAGCCGGCGACCCGCAGCGCCGAGGCGAGGTGGAGTCGGCTGAAGGCCAGGGCCTCGGCGAGGTCGGCCTCGCGTTCGGCGCTGGACATGGCCCGGCGGGTGTTGACCTCGATGACGACATGGCCGTCGAAGCCGCTCCGGGCGAGCCGCTCCAGAAGCTCGCCGCAGGGCTGGTTGCCGCGCCCCGGGACGAGGTGCTCGTCCTTCGCCGAGCCCCGGCCGTCGGCGAGGTGGACGTGGCCGAGCCGGTCGCCCATGCGGTCGAGCAACTGCATGGCGTCGGCGCGGGCCGTGGAGGCATGGCTCAGGTCGATCGTGAAGTGGCGGTAGTCGTCCTTCGTCACGTCCCAGTCGGGGGCGTACGCGAGCATCTCGCGGTCGCGGTAGCGCCAGGGGTACATGTTTTCGACGGCGAACCGTACGTCCGTTTCGTTGGCCATCCGCCAGATCCCGGTGACGAAGTCGCGGGCGTACTGGCGCTGCCAGCGGAACGGCGGGTGTACGACGACCGTGGAGGCGCCGAGCTTCTCGGCGGCGGACCTGGCGCGCTGGAGCTTCACCCAGGGATCGGTGGACCAGACGCGCTGGGTGATGAGCAGGCAGGGGGCGTGAACGGCCAGGATCGGGATCTGGTGATAGTCGCTGAGCCTGCGCAGCGCCTCGATGTCCTGGCTGACCGGATCGGTCCACACCATGACCTCGACCCCGTCGTACCCGAGGCGCGCGGCGATCTCGAAGGCCGTCGCCGTCGACTCCGGATAGACAGAGGCCGTCGACAGCGCGACCTTCGCATCCGGGATGCGGACCACTGGTTCTGCCACGAAGGACAGAGTACGGGTTGCCTCGGGCGGTTGTGCGGGGGCGGCTCGCCTTGGCCGAAGGGTGACGTCGGTTGTCGTACGGTTCGCCTAATCGCCGCTGGGTTTTCGCCGCGGGCGAGTGCGGGTTCGTCGCGGCTTGTCGCTCCCCCACTCTCGGCTTCGCTCAGGGCGGGGGCCCATCGCGGCGGAGCCGCACGTCGATACAGCCCCGCGCCCCTTCGGGGCGCTTACGTGGTCGCCATCTGATCCAGGCTCCGGAGGATCACTCCCTCCCTCAGTGCCCAGGGGCATATTTCCAGGGTCTCCACGCCGAACAGGTCCATCGCGCCCTCTGCCACCAACGCGCCTGCCAGGAGTTGGCCTGCTCTGCCCTCGGAGACTCCGGGGAGTTCTGCTCGTTGGTCTGTGGTCATGGTGGCCAGCTGGGGGACCCAGTCCTCCAGGGATCTGCGTTTCAGTTCGCGTTGTACGTAGAGGCCTTCTGCCGAGCGGGCGGCTCCTGCTATGCGGGCCAGCTGGCGGAAGGTCTTGGAGGTGGCGACCACGTGGTCGGGGGAGCCGAAGCGGCTGAACTCTCCGACCGTGCGGGCGATCTGGGCGCGTACATGCCTACGCAGCGCCTTGACGTCCGCGGGGTCCGGTGGGTCGCCGGGCAGCCAGGCGGCCGTCAGGCGGCCCGCGCCGAGCGGCAGTGACACCGCCGCGTCGGGTTCCTCGTCCATGCCGTACGCGATCTCCAGGGAGCCGCCGCCGATGTCGATGACCAGCAGCTTTCCGGCCGACCAGCCGAACCAGCGGCGGGCGGCGAGGAAGGTGAGCCGGGCCTCTTCCTCGCCGGTGAGGACCTGGAGTTCGACGCCCGTCTCGGTGCGCACCCGCTCCAGTACGTCGTCGGCGTTGGTCGCCTCGCGCACGGCGGAGGTCGCGAACGTCAGCAGGTCCTCGACGCCCTTGTCCTCGGCAGCGTCGAGTGCCTCCCGGACGACGGAGATCAGTTTGTCGACGCCCTCGGGGCCGATCGACCCGCTCTCGTCGTGCAGTTGTGCGAGCCGCAGCTCCGCCTTGTGCGAATGCGCGGGCAACGGGCGCGCGCCAGGGTGTGCATCCACCACCAGGAGGTGCACCGTGTTCGAACCCACGTCGAGGACACCGAGTCTCATGGACGGAACGCTACTGCGAGCCGGCCCCCTGCTGGTCCCCGGAGTGGTTCCCGGCGACTTACCCTGGACGCGTGCCAAAGACGAAAAAGGCGAAGAACGACAAATCGGCAGGCTCAGACACATCGGCCAAGGGTTCTTCGCAGGCGAAGGCGACCGGCAAGACCAAGAAATCCCCGAAGAAGTCCCTCCAGCAGTCCCTCCAGCACTCATCCAAGAACTTTCCGAAGAAGGCCGCTGTCCCTGCGTCCGAGCCGGACGAGAAGGGGCTCGACTTCGCGCGTGCGTGGGTGGAGTTCCCGGATCCGGCCGACGACGAGCAGGTCTTCCGCTGCGATCTGACCTGGCTGACCTCTCGCTGGAACTGCATCTTCGGCAGCGGCTGCCAGGGCATCCAGGCGGGTCGCGCGGATGACGGGTGCTGCACGCTCGGCGCCCATTTCTCGGACGAGGACGACGAGAAGCGCGTCGCCGGGCATGTGGCGAGACTCACGCCGGAGATCTGGCAGAACCACGACGTCGGCATGGAGACCGGCTGGGTCTCGACGGACGACGAGGGCTCCCGGCAGACCCGCCCCTACCAGGGCTCGTGCATCTTCCAGAACCGCCCCGGTTTCGACGGCGGCGCGGGCTGCTCGCTGCACATCCTGGCGCTGAAGGAGGGCCGCGAGCCCCTGGAGACCAAGCCGGACGTCTGCTGGCAGCTGCCTGTGCGACGGACGTACGACTGGATCGACCGGCCCGACGACACCCGCGTACTCCAGATCTCGATCGGCGAGTACGACCGCCGCGGCTGGGGTCCGGGCGGCCACGACCTGCACTGGTGGTGCACGTCGGCGACGTCCGCGCACGGCTCGGGCGAACCGGTGTACGTCACGTACCGGCCCGAGCTCATCGAGATGATGGGCAAGGCCGCGTACGACCGGCTGGTGGAGCTGTGCGAGGAACGGCTGGCGTCCCGGCTGCCGCTGGTGGCAGCGCATCCTGCCGATCCGGTGGATTGAGCTGTCAGGTTCCCTGAGGGCTCGGGGTGCCGGCGTCACTCGCCGGCGCGGGTGGGCCCGCGGGTTCCGCAGGGGTCGGTGTCGGGTCCGGCTCGGACGGGGCCGGGCTGGTGGGCGTGGGCTCGGGGGCCGAGGGGGTCGGGTCGCTGGGTGTGGGGCCGGGAGCCGAGGGTGTGGGAGCGCTCGGCGTCGGGTCCGGGGCAGGGCCCGGGTGTGATGGGCCCGCCGTCCCGTAGCCGTCGATCGAGACCATCGCGCCCGCGGGTGCGATCGACACCCGCGCGCTCCAGGGGCCGTTCGGCTCGCGGAGATGGTCGACGTACACCTTGATCGTCAACGACTCGCCGGGCCGCAGCGTTCCCGACGACTGGCTCAGGTAGAGCCAGGAGGCGCCGGTGCGCGCGGACCAGTGGACCGGTGAACCACCCGATGCCCTGAGAGTGATCAACGTGGTGTCGCCGCTGGAATCGGCCTCTACGGAGAGACCCTTTTTCTGATGGCCGGAGGCCACGCCGGTGACCTGGACGGCGACTTCGGGCGAACGTTTTCCCTCGCCGAATCCCTTGCCCATTCCCTCGCTGAGCTGCGGCTCCGGCTTCGGGTCGGCGCTGCCGGCGTTCTCGTAGTCGGCTGCGTCGTCGGCGTATTCGCCGCCGAGTGCGTCCGGGCCGTGCGCCTCGTTCGCGGTGATGGGGCGACCTGGCGTGCCCTCGCCGGTGAGGGGGGCGCCGCGGTAGGCCGCCCCCAGGGCGAGTACGGGAGCCGCCACTACGGTGACGACGACCGTCGTCGTGACGGCACGCGCGCGGAGGCGGTTACGGCGGGCAGCGTGGTGCTTGGGGTCCATCGGGAAGCCGCGCCGGTCGAAGCGCGGAGCGCCGCCCCGCGCGCGTGGGGCATGCGCCATCGCCATGTGGAGGGCCGCGCGCGGGGCTTCGAGTACGGGGAGCGCGGCGGGCGTGACGCTCGTGCCGGGCCAGGAGCCGGGGATCGCGCGCTCGGCGGTACGGCGGCAGCGCGGGCAGTCGTCGACGTGCCGGACCAGTTCGCGGCGCAGGGGCGTGCTGAGGACCAGCCGGTCCCCGGTGAGCCGGGCGACGCCCGGGCAGGCGCCGGTCTCGACGACGGCGAGGGCGGCGCGGGTCCGCTCCACCTCGCAGGCGGCGGCACCGAGGAGTTCGCGGGCGGCGAGCAACTCCATGCCGAGGACGGCGGCGACTTCGCGGACGGCGAGCTGGTGCCGTACGGCGAGTTCGAGCGCTTCGCGCTGCTCGGGCGTGGTCCCGGCGGCCTCCGGCCAGGCGAGCAAAGCGAGTTCACTACGGCGACGGTCTTCTTCGGCGTCCGACGCGCGCGTGCCGCCACGTCTCTGCCCGACGGGCTTGGCCCCCTTGGCCTGTTTGGCCTGCCGGCTGGACTGCCTTTTGCCCTGCCGGTCCGTGTCCGTGGTGTCGGCGAGCTTGCGCAGGCACGCCCAGCGGGCGAGGGCGTACAGCCAGGCCCTGCGCTCGTCAGCGGCCTGCACACCGCGCGGGCCGCGGCGCTCGGCGAGCGCGAGGGCGTCCCCCAGGGCGGCGACCGCGGCGTCGTGGTCGCAGAGCACGGACAGGCAGTACGTGAACAGGCCGTCCAGATACGGCTCGTAGCGCGTGGGCGGGCACAGCGCCGACGTACGGACCGCCGCCCGGTCGAGTGCGGCACGGTAGGCCAGGGGTGCGCCGGTGGTGTGCGTGGTGGTTTCCGGACTGCGGCTCATCACCCGAGGGACCGTAGGCGCCGGGCGGCGGCCGCTTCTCCCTGCATGAGCGCTTTTAATCCATACGGGTGAAACGATCCTCCATAAGGGGACAGGAACGCATAATTCAGCGGAGCGTTCCGGATAGGTTGCGGCCGTTTTGCGAAGGGTGCCCCGATCTCGGCAGCGAGGCCGGAAGCACGTGGTCGTCGGTGGGTTCGTGGGCGGGGACGGCGTTGTCAGTGGCGGCGGTTACGGTTTCGTCCATGGCTGCCCGTACGAAGACCGCGAAGGACCGGCCGTCCTACCGCTGCACCGAATGCGGCTGGCAGACGGCCAAGTGGCTCGGCCGCTGCCCCGAGTGCCAGGCCTGGGGGACGGTCGAGGAGTACGGCGCGCCCGCGGTCCGTACGACGGCCCCCGGCCGGGTCACGACGTCCGCGGTGCCCATCGGCCAGGTCGACGGCCGCACGGCGACCGCCCGCCCCACCGGCGTACCCGAGCTGGACCGGGTGCTCGGTGGCGGCCTGGTGCCGGGCGCGGTCGTGCTCGTCGCGGGCGAGCCGGGCGTCGGCAAGTCCACGCTGCTGCTGGACGTGGCGGCCAAGTCGGCAAGTGACGAACATCGCACGCTCTACATCACCGGCGAGGAGTCCGCGAGCCAGGTCCGCCTCCGCGCCGACCGCATCAAGGCGATCGACGACCACCTGTATCTCGCCGCGGAGACCGATCTGGCTGCCGTGCTCGGTCACTTGGACGCGGTGAAGCCGTCCCTGCTGATCCTCGACTCCGTGCAGACCGTGGCCTCTCCGGAGATCGACGGCGCCCCCGGAGGCATGGCCCAGGTCCGTGAGGTGGCCGGAGCCCTGATCCGCGCCTCCAAGGAGCGCGGCATGTCCACACTCCTTGTGGGCCATGTCACCAAGGACGGCGCCATCGCGGGCCCCCGCCTCCTGGAGCACCTCGTGGACGTCGTCCTGAGCTTCGAGGGCGACCGGCACGCACGCCTGAGGCTCGTACGAGGCGTCAAGAACCGGTACGGCACGACGGACGAGGTCGGCTGCTTCGAACTGCACGACGAGGGCATCACCGGACTCGCCGACCCCAGCGGCCTGTTCCTCACCCGCCGCGCCGAGCCCGTTCCCGGCACCTGCCTGACCGTCACCCTCGAAGGCCGCCGCCCACTGGTCGCCGAGGTCCAGGCGCTCACGGTCGACTCGCAGATCCCCTCCCCCAGGCGTACGACCTCGGGCCTGGAGACCTCCCGTGTCTCGATGATGCTCGCAGTCCTGGAGCAGCGCGGCCGGATCAGCGCCCTCGGGAAGCGGGACATCTACTCGGCGACCGTCGGCGGCGTGAAGCTTTCCGAGCCGGCCGCGGACCTGGCGATCGCCCTCGCCCTGGCCTCCGCCGCGAGCGACACCCCGCTCCCCAAGAATCTCGTTGCGATCGGCGAAGTGGGACTCGCCGGCGAGGTCAGACGGGTCACGGGCGTCCAGCGCAGACTCGCCGAAGCCCATCGTCTGGGCTTCACGCACGCGCTCGTACCGGGCGATCCCGGCAAGATCCCTCCCGGCATGAAGGTCCTGGAAGTGGCCGATATCGGGGACGCGCTGCAGGTGCTCCCGAGGTCGCGTCGTCGAGAGGCCCCACGGGACGAGGAGGAGCGCCGGTAGACTTTGCCCAGGTCTCGCCCGTCCGTACGAACGAAGTATGCGAAACGGGAGCGCCCCAGATCCTGCGACCGGAGGAGTGCAGTGGCAGCCAATGACCGGGCGGCAGCTCCCGGAAAGTCCGGTGGGAGCTCCGGTGCCGATGGGCTGATGCGCGCCTCACTGAGCGCCGTGGCACCTGGCACGGGTCTCCGCGACGGCCTGGAGCGGATTCTCCGCGGCAACACCGGCGGGCTCATCGTGCTCGGCTGGGACAAGACGGTCGAGTCGATGTGCACGGGCGGCTTCGTCCTGGACGTCGAGTTCACAGCGACCCGGCTGCGAGAGCTGTGCAAGCTCGACGGCGGCATCATCGTCGACAAGGACATCACCAAGATCCTTCGGGCAGGCGTGCAGCTGGTGCCCGACCCCACCATCCCCACCGAGGAGACGGGCACCCGGCACCGCACGGCCGACCGGGTCTCCAAGCAGGTCGGCTTCCCCGTCGTCTCCGTCTCCCAGTCCATGCGCCTGATCGCGCTGTACGTGGACGGACAGCGCCGCGTCCTGGAGGACTCGGCGGCCATCCTCTCCCGCGCCAACCAGGCCCTGGCGACGCTGGAGCGCTACAAGCTCCGCCTCGACGAAGTCGCCGGCACGCTGTCCGCCCTCGAAATCGAGGACCTGGTCACCGTCCGGGACGTCTCGGCCGTGGCCCAGCGTCTGGAGATGGTGCGCCGGATCGCCACGGAGATCGCCGAGTACGTGGTGGAGCTGGGCACGGACGGCCGCCTTCTCGCCCTCCAGCTCGACGAGTTGATCGCGGGCGTCGAGCCCGAGCGTGAACTCGTCGTACGGGACTACGTACCGGAGCCGACCGCCAAGCGCTCCCGCACGGTCGACGAGGCCCTCGCCGAACTCGACGCGCTCACCCACGCCGAGCTGCTCGAACTGCCCACGGTGGCAAGGGCGTTGGGCTACACCGGCGCCCCCGAGACCCTCGACTCCGCGGTGTCACCGCGCGGCTTCCGTCTCCTCGCCAAGGTGCCACGCCTGCCCGGCGCGATCATCGACCGCCTGGTCGAGCACTTCGGTGGCCTCCAGAAGCTGCTCGCCGCGAGCGTGGATGACCTCCAGACGGTGGACGGTGTCGGAGAGGCGCGGGCGCGGAGTGTTCGGGAGGGGCTGTCGCGGTTGGCGGAGTCGTCGATTCTGGAACGTTACGTCTGAGGAACCTGGGGTTTCGTACGTCCCTGACGGCGCCCTGCAGGAACGTACGAACCCTCAGTCCTTCGCCAGGACGAACGACGTGCGGGCCGTGGTCAGGCCCGGAGCCGTCGCCTCCACCAAGTACGTGCCGGCGCTCGCCGTATCCGCCGGAGGCGTGCCGCACTGCGGGGCACTCGCCTTGCGGTCCCACTCAAGGGTGCGGGTGACGCTTTCCTTCGCCGGAATGCGGTACAGGACGCTGCCGGCGCCCGTCGGGCAGTCTGCCGAGGACCACATCTCGTCGTCACCGCCTGCCTGAGTGATCGTCAGCACCGCTTCCTTCGGGCCGAGATCGAGCTTGCAGTCGGTGGCGGAGGAGTTCGCGACGACCAGCTCCAGCTCGGGCTGCTCATCGGGCGAGTAGGTGTTCTGGACGCTGCGCAGCGTCAACTTGACGGCTCCGGGAGTGCAGTTGGGGAGGCCGGACCCAGCGGGAACCGTATCCCCGGAGACGCCGCCACCCCCCACGCCGGCCGAGCCACCACCGGCACCGCCCGCACCACCGGAGGAACCGTCCACCCCGCCGGAGCCCGCGGAGCCACCGCCGGAGTCGCCGGACCCGTCGCTTCCTCCGCTCCCCCCACTGCCGCCGCTGCCCCCACTCTCTTCGCCCGACTCGTCGCGTCCACCCGGGGCTTCGCTGATCGCGGGTCCTGAACTGGTGGGGCCGGGCGTGATGGAGGGCGCGGGGTTCTTGCCGTTGGACCCGTCCGCGCCGTTGTTGCCGCCCCCGCCGCCAGAGGTGACGATCCAGGTGATCAGCAACGCCAACAGCGCGACCAAGGACACCAGAACGGCCCTCCGACGCCAGTAGATGGAGGAGGGAAGCGGCCCGACAGGATTGCGCAGAGATCCCACGGCGCAAACCTTACGAGAGATCGGCGGGTTCGCTGTCCCCACCCGCCGCCGTGAGCCCCAACTTTTCCGGATCATCATCCCAGAACATGTACCTCCGGCGGTTGGGCGGGGCGCCTACGGGGGTGGGGCAGGGGGTTCTTGGGCGACTGCGGGTCCACCGTGGCTGGTCACGCCCCGCGGCGGAGCCGCCTGTGTCACAGCCCCGCCCTGAAAAGCACAAGCCGGCGACTCCCCGCGCTCGGAGCAGGCCCGCGCCCCAGCTACCCGCACCCTCCCAACGACGGGAGGGGACGTGGGCCGGTGCGTCGGATGCCCGTCGCGTAGGTTCTGTCCTCAGGAAACCCGCACCCGACAATGAACCCAAACCGCCACGACCCCATTCCGCCCAACCGCCGGAGGCACGTGGCAGGATCGGTGCCGTCATGACTGCGCCCACAAAGCCCACCCCCAGCACCCCCGAAACCCTCCACACCCCCGTAATCCACTGGTTCGAAGAAAACGCCCGCGACCTCCCCTGGCGCCGCCCCGAAGCCGGCCCCTGGGGCGTCATGGTCAGCGAGTTCATGCTGCAGCAGACGCCGGTGAACCGCGTGCTGCCGGTGTACGAGCAGTGGCTCAGCCGCTGGCCCCGGCCCGCCGACCTCGCCGAGGAGTCCCCGGGCGAGGCCGTCCGCGCCTGGGGACGGCTCGGTTACCCACGGCGCGCGCTACGGCTGCACGGAGCCGCCGCAGCCATAGTGGAGCGCCACGGCGGGGACGTACCCACGGATCACGCGAAGCTGCTCGCGCTGCCCGGCATCGGCGAGTACACGGCCGCCGCCGTGGCTTCGTTCGCGTACGGGCAGCGCCACGCCGTCCTCGACACGAACGTGCGCCGCGTGTTCGCCCGCGCCGTGACCGGCGTGCAGTACCCCCCGAACGCCACCACCGCCGCCGAACGCAAGCTCGCCCGTGCCCTGTTGCCCGAGGACGAGCACACGGCCTCGCGCTGGGCCGCCGCTTCCATGGAACTCGGCGCGCTGATCTGCACGGCGAAGAACGAGAGCTGCGTACGGTGCCCGATCACCGCCCAGTGCGCCTGGCGCCTGGCCGGAAAGCCCGCGCACGAGGGCCCGCCGCGTCGCGGCCAGACGTACGCGGGAACGGACCGTCAGGTGCGCGGCCGACTCCTCGCGGTGCTGCGCGAGGCGGTCGGACCGGTCCCGCAGCCGGCGCTCGACCGTGTCTGGGACGAGCCGGTGCAGCGCGCCCGCGCCCTGGACGGCCTGGTCGCGGACGGCTTGGTCGAACCCCTCCCGGGCGGCCTGTACCGACTCCCCCTCACCTGACGCGTATCTCCCCAACCCCTCACTGACGCGTACCGCCCCTCCCTCTCAGACGACGCACAGACTCCACAAACACATCACAGCCCACTGACAGACCACCGGCACCGCTGCCCTAAACAAATCCCCCCAATCCCGCCCCATCCCCCGCGCGTCTTTACTCCCGCCCTACTTCCGTTACACAACCGACGGACAGCCGAGCGCTCGCCGCAGGCTCGCTCGGACAACCCCGTGACAAGTCCTCCGTAGCTTCATTGACGTACCGCGGACCAGCGGAACACGGAGCGGAGAACAGCCGGCAGCAGGCGGGTCGGTAACGGGGATCGGAGGCGGTTGGACATGGCGCACGGCGAGGTGCTCGAGTTCGAAGAGTACGTACGCACCAGGCAGGACGCGCTGCTGCGCAGTGCCCGCCGTCTGGTGCCGGACCCGATCGACGCCCAGGACCTGCTGCAGACGGCGCTGGTACGGACGTACGGTCGCTGGGACGGCATCTCCGACAAGCGTCTCGCGGACGCCTACCTGCGCCGCGTCATGATCAACACGCGTACGGAGTGGTGGCGGGCCCGCAAGCTGGAGGAGGTCCCCACCGAGCAGCTGCCGGACGCGAGCGTGGACGACTCGACCGAACAGCACGCGGACCGCGCGCTGTTGATGGACATCCTGAAGGTGCTGGCTCCGAAGCAGCGCAGTGTCGTGGTGCTGCGACACTGGGAGCAGATGTCCACGGAAGAGACGGCCGCCGCCCTCGGCATGTCGGCCGGAACGGTCAAGAGCACGCTGCACCGGGCCCTGGCCCGGCTCCGTGAGGAGCTGGAGAGCCGCGGCTATGAGGGGCGAGCGCTCGAAGCGGGCAAGGCGGGTAAGGAGCAGGAGCGTTGCGCGGCCTAGACACAGGCCCGGACACGGAGCCCCCACGGGCCCGTAGGGTCACGAAGGCGGCGATCACGGCAGTGGCCGTGCTCGCCGCCCTCGGCCTTTTGGTATCCGCCTGCGCGAGTGGCGGCACCGGCGCCCGCGACGAGGGCCCGGCCCGTTCGGACTCGGTGTCGGTGGGCGCCGTCGCGCCCTCCGCCTCGCCCTCCACGGCCGAGCCGAGCGTGGACGCGGTCCAGCTCCTCAAGGCCGACCCGAAGGTCAGCGCAGCGATCAAGCACGATCTGCAGCCGTGTGTCGCCGACGAGTATCCGGTCGACGTGTCGTACGGCAAGCTGACGGGCGGGTCCGCGAACGACATCGTGGTCAACGTGCTGACCTGCGACGATGCGGTCGGAGTCGGCTCGTACGTGTATCGCGGGCAGAGCGGCGAGTACAAGAATGTCTTTCAGGCCGAGAAGCCTCCGGTCTACGCGGAGATCGATCGGGGCGACCTGGTGGTCACCCAGCAGGTGTACGAACGGGGCGACTCGGTGGCGCTTCCGTCCGGCGAGGAAGTGATCACGTACCGCTGGATCGGGGACCGCTTCACGGAGCAGGCCCGCACGCGCCACGACTTCAGCAAGGTGGGCGGCGAGACACCCACCCCGGCCGAGAACTGACCTTGACTGACAGCACTGCCCTGGCCGACAACTGACCATGACCCGGCAACTGACAGACGGAGAACTGAGAGCACCGGATGGCAGAGCAGACCCACGTCCTGTTCGTCGAGGACGACGACGTCATCCGCGAGGCCACCCAGCTCGCGCTGGAGCGGGACGGCTTCGTGGTCACCGCCGCGCCCGACGGGCTGGCCGGCCTGGAGGCGTTCCGTGCGGACCAGCCCGACATCGCGCTCCTCGATGTGATGGTGCCGGGTCTGGACGGCGTCTCCCTGTGCCGCAGAATCCGTGACGAGTCCACTGTCCCGGTGATCATGCTGTCGGCCCGTGCCGACTCCATCGATGTCGTCCTGGGCCTGGAGGCGGGCGCCGACGACTACGTGACGAAGCCCTTCGACGGGGCCGTCCTGGTCGCCCGGATCCGCGCGGTGCTGCGGCGCTTCGGGCATGCGAGCGGGCAGCGGGCCGCCGCCGAGGCCGAGCGTTCCTCGTCCGTGGACGGCGGTGTGCTGTCGTTCGGTGACGGCGATCTGGAGATCGACACGGAGGGCATGGAGGTCCGCAGGGGCGGTACGCCGGTGGCGCTGACGCCCACCGAGATGCGGCTGCTCCTGGAGTTCTCGTCCGCGCCGGGTACGGTCCTGTCGCGCGACAAGCTGCTTGAGCGGGTGTGGGACTACGGCTGGGGCGGCGACACCCGCGTCGTCGACGTCCATGTGCAGCGGCTGCGTACGAAGATCGGCCAGGACCGGATCGAGACGGTCCGCGGTTTCGGCTACAAGTTGAAGGCCTGACCGGATCATGCGGGGGACGAGCAAGAGTCCGAGCCGGAATCCGGAACGCCGCCGGAGGTTCATCCAGCCGATGCAGCGTACGGGTCTGCGCACCGGCCTCAGATGGAAGCTCAGTGCGGCCATCACCGCGGTCGGGGCGCTGGTGGCCCTCACCTTGAGCGTGGTCGTGCACAACGCCGCCCGGTACTCGATGCTCTCCAACGCGCGCGATCTGGCGGACGAGCGCGTGCAGATCGCTCAGCGGAACTACGAGACGTCCGGGCGGGCCAACTTCCCCGGTATCAAGATCGACGATCCGGACCTGCCGAAGGACCTGCTGGCGAAGGCCACGGCAGGCCGACGGGCGACGTACGTGGCGGACGGCACCAGCGGGGTGCCCGACATCTGGGCCGCCGTGCCGCTCAAGGACGGCCGGATCCTGTCGCTGCACACCGGGTTCACCTACCGCAGCGCCGCCGTGCTGGACGACCTCGACGAGGCGCTGCTCATCGGTTCGATCGCGGTCGTCTTCGGCGGCTGCGCGCTCGGCGTGCTCATCGGCGGCCAGCTCTCCGGGCGACTGCGCAAGGCGGCCACGGCGGCACGGCAGGTCGCGCGGGGCGAGACGGATGTACGGGTTCGGGACGCCATCGGCGGAGTCGTACGCGACGAGACGGATGACCTCGCGCGGGCCGTGGACGCGATGGCGGACGCGCTCAGCCAGCGCCTCGAAGCCGAGCGCCGGGTGACCGCCGATATCGCTCACGAGCTGCGTACGCCGGTGACCGGGCTGCTCACGGCGGCCGAGCTGCTGCCGCCCGGGCGGCCGACGGAACTCGTACGGGACCGGGCGCAGGCGATGCGTACGCTCGTCGAGGACGTCCTGGAGGTGGCGCGGCTGGACAGCGCGTCCGAGCGGGCCGAGTTGCAGGACATCATGCTGGGCGAGTTCGTGAGCCGGCGGGTGGCGGCGCGGGACGCGGGCATCAAGGTGCTGGTGGTGCACGAGTCGCGGGTCACCACCGATCCGCGCCGCCTGGAGCGGGTCCTCATCAACCTGCTGGTCAACGCGGCCAAGCACGGCAGGCCGCCCATCGAGGTCACGGTGGAGGGCCGGGTCATCCGCGTACGCGACCACGGCCCCGGCTTCCCCGAGGAGCTGCTCGCCGACGGGCCGAGCCGCTTTCGGACCGGGAGCAAGGACCGTGCGGGGCACGGCCACGGCCTTGGCCTGACCATCGCGGCAGGCCAGGCGCGCGTACTCGGCGCGCGGCTCACCTTCCGCAACGTACGCCCCGTGGGTGTTCGGGAGGACGTGCCCGCGGAAGGTGCGGTGGCGGTGCTGTGGCTGCCGGAGCACGCGCCGACGAATACGGGGAGCTATCCGATGCTGCCGGAGTAGGGCTGGGCGACATCGGCGAAGTCCGGTGCGGTATCGCGCGCCGTAAGGGGCGCGGGGCGCGGGGCTGTGCCATACCCAGTGCATGACGTGGCACCCCCACCCCGGTACAGGGGATCCGCCCCTGGACCCCGCGGGGGGACCAGCCCCCGAAACGGGTCCGGGGCGAAGCCCTGAAGGGGGGCCTGGGGGCACAGCCCTCAGCGGCGCTCCGGGGCCTGGCCCGCGGGATGGGACGGGTAGGGGGCGGCGAGGGCGAGACAAACCCGCCGAAGGCCCACGCTCAGACCCGCTCCGCAACCGCCCCCTTGGACGGAACGTCCCCAACGTCCTCCCCCGCCTGCTGCGCCGCCCCCTTCAGCGGCACCTCCTTCACAAACACCGCCGCCACGAGAGAGACAACGGCCACGACCGCCCCCAGCAGGAACGCCGAATGCGTGCCAGAGGACACCGCGTGCTTGTACGCCTCCTGAGCCGCCTCCGGCAGCCTCGCCATACTCGCCGCATCCAACTGCGCCGACCGCTCGGTGACCGCGGACCCGAGAGCCCCGGCCCGCTCGGCCATCACATCCTGGACCCGGCTGTTGAACAGCGCCCCCATGATCGCGACCCCGAAGGACGCCCCGAGCGTACGGAACAGGGTGGTGGAGGAGGACGCGACGCCCATGTCCTTCATCTCGACGCTGTTCTGCGAGACCAGCATGGTGATCTGCATCAGACACCCCATGCCCGCACCAAGGACCGCCATATACACACCGGAGGTGACCCGCGACGTATCCGTGTCCATCTGCGCGAGCAGGAACAGTCCGACGACCATCAGCACACTGCCCACGACCGGAAACACCTTGTACCGCCCGGTGTTCGTGGTGACCCGCCCCGCGACCATCGACACGACGAGCATCGCCCCGAGCATCGGCAGCAACAGCAATCCGGAATTGGTCGCGGACGCCCCCTGCACGGACTGCTGATACAGCGGCAGGAACAGCGTGGCCCCGAACATCACGAACCCGGTGACGAAGCCGATCACCGACATCAGCGAGAAGTTACGGCTGCGGAAGATGTGCAGCGGCATCACCGGCTCGGCGGCCCTGGTCTGCACGAACACGAAGCCCACCAGCGCCGCGACCCCGATCGCGATCAGCTCCATGATCACGGCGGAGTCCCAGGCGTACTCGGTGCCACCCCACGTGGTGACGAGCACGATCGCCGTGATGCCCACGGCCAGCAGCCCGGCCCCCAGGTAGTCGATCCGCGCCTGCGCCCGCTTCTTGGGCAGATGCAGTACGGCACTGATGGCGAGGAGCGCCACGGCGCCGAGCGGCAGGTTGATGTAGAAGGACCAGCGCCAGCCCCAGTGGTCGGTGATGGTGCCCCCGACGAGCGGCCCGCCGATCATGGCGAGCGCCATGACACCGGCCATCATGCCCTGGTACTTGCCGCGCTCCCGGGGCGGTATCAGATCGCCGATGATCGCCATGACGCCGACCATCAGCCCACCGGCACCGAGCCCCTGAACGGCCCGGAACCCGATCAACTGCCCCATGTCCTGGGCCATACCACTCAAAGCCGACCCGATCAGGAAGAGCACGATCGAGGTCATGAAGACGCCCTTGCGCCCGTACATGTCGCCGAGCTTGCCCCAGATCGGGGTGGAGGCGGCGGTCGCGAGCGTGTACGCGGTGACGACCCACGACAGATGCTCGAGTCCGCCCAGTTCGCCGACGATCGTCGGCATGGCGGTCCCGATGATCATGTTGTCGAGCATCGCGAGCAGCATCGCGATCATCAGCGCGAGCAGGACGACGCGTACGCTCCGGGGTTGCCTTCCCCCGCTGTCCACCACTGCCTCGGCGTCCGCCATTGTCCCCACTCCCCTGATGCCGCCCCGCCACTTACTTGCCGCCCGGCAAGTTGACTACACTCGGAAACGTAGGTCCGTAACTAGCCGGGCGTCAAGTAAGTTTTTCTTCACCCGCTTCTTCGCTCCCGTAGGAAGCGACTACGCAGCCCGACCACGAAGCCGAGGAGCAGCCACGATGGGCGCCAGCAGGCAGCAACGCGGACACACCCGCCAGCGCATCCAGGATGTGGCCCTCGAACTCTTCGCCGAGCAGGGCTACGAGAAGACGTCCCTGCGCGAGATCGCGGAGCGGCTGAACGTCACGAAGGCGGCGCTCTACTACCACTTCAGGACCAAGGAAGACATCCTCATCAGCCTCTTCCAGGATCTGACGAAGCCGATGGACGAGCTGATCGAGTGGGGCAAACAGCAGCCGCGCACCCTGGAGACGAAGCGCGAGATCCTCAGCCGCTACAGCGAGGCACTCACCGACGCGGCCCCCCTGTTCCGCTTCATGCAGGAGAACCAGGGAACCGTGCGTGAGCTGCGCTCCGGCGAGGACTTCAAGGACCGCATGCTCCGCATGGTGGACCTGCTCAGGGAGCCGGACGCCACGATGACCGACCAGGTCCGCTGCGTCACGGCCCTGTTCTCCATGCACGCCGGAATGTTCGCCCTCAGGGACATCGAAGGCGACCCCGAGGAGAAGCGCAAGGCCGTCCTCGAGGTCGCCATGGAGCTGATCACCCGTGCCAACACCCGTGAAGAGTCCTGACGGTCCGTTGCTGCTTACGGCCCTTAAAGGGTGACGCCCTTGGCGCGCAGGAAGCGTACGGGGTCTATCGCGGAGCCGTAGTCGGCGGACGTACGGATCTCGAAGTGCAGGTGCGGACCGCTGGAGTTGCCGGTGTTGCCGGAGAGCGCGATCTGCTGACCCGTTCCGACGATCTGGCCGACCTTCACCTGGACGCGCGACAGGTGGGCGTACTGCGAGTAGGTCCCGTTGCCGTGCTGGATGACGACGGCGTTGCCGTACGCGGGGCCGTCACCGGCGCCGTTGCCGCCCGCCTTGACGACGGTGCCGCCGTGGGTGGCGTAGACCTTGCTGCCGGAGGCGACGGCGAAGTCCTGGCCGGAGTGGGTGGAGTTCCACATGTTGCCGGCCTGGGCGAAGCTGGCGGAGAGCTTGTACTTCTTGACCGGGTCGACCCAGGAAGGCTTCGGCGCCTTCTTGACCGCGGCTGCCTTCTGAGCCGCCGCCTTCTTCGCGCTCTCGGCAGCCTTGGCCTGGGCGGCGACCTCGGCCTTCGACGCGGCCCTGGACTGCGCGGCGGCCTGCTCCCGCACGGAGGAGGCAGCAGCACCCTGCACCGCCCCGGTGCTCGCCTCATTACCGGCGGCAACCGCGACCCCGGCCCCCAGCGCGACCGACACCCCCAGCCCGGCGGCCATGACAGCCGCCCGGGCACGGAGCGGGGACGTACCGAGAACGTGGGACTTGGTGATGCGCAGCGACATGGGGACTACCTCCGGGGGGGACGGGCACGAACACACCCGACGCGCTGTCGATGCGCCGGGCGAGGTCCCTTGGTAACCCGTGGTGCCGGTGTCCCACAAAGAGCCCATCTACGACTCGAAGTCGTACTTGACTCTGAAACTTCCCCCTTCTTGACACGAAAGCCGTCCCGTATTGGATCCTCCGTGTTTCCTAGTGAAAGTCTGGTTTAACCCCACTTCACAGCCGTTCGCTTACGCCCTGGACCCACTCCCCCAAGCCGAACCGGGCCGCCCTCCAAGCACCCCTCGACCCACTGACCCAAAGGTCCGTTTTGCCCCGCAACACGTCACCACTACTCGCCCTAGTACCGGACAAATCGCCTGTGCGTCATGTCACCGGCCGACAAGATCCAGACGCCTCGGGATGTGACGCGCACTACGCGGTCACGGGTCCCGACCAGGTGCGGTGCCGTACCCGAAGACCGTCACCCCACCCGTTGCCGCAGCCGTCCGTAACCAGCCAGAGGTCACCGCGACGGGCGGAGCATCTTCGGTGACGTGAACCTGGTGTACGTCGGCTCCAACGGCAGGTCCGCACCGGTGCCGAAGTCGAGCACCCTCTGGTACGCCGGACCCATCGCGCTCACCGAGGCGTTCAGCCGGGCCGGCGTGGTGCTCGGCCACCGTCCGACGCCGCCACCGCGTAGCCGTGCTCCACCAGCCACTGCTCGGTCTCGCCCCGGTTCGCCACCGGGACACCCTCGGGCACCGCCTCGGCCAGGAAGTACCCGTGGCTGTGGAGCACCAGCGTCCCGTTCCAGCGGGTGGGCATCTCCACGCGGTACGCCGCCCCGTCGATCTCACCCGTGTACGTCTTCCGCCCACCGACAGCGGCGGACGCCTCCGCCGACGCGCCCGCGCCCGGTACTCCGACCACCAGACCGGCCACTAATCCCGCCAGGGCCGCACCCACCAGTCCCACGCGGGCCGTGCGCTGCCGCCACCGACCCACTCTTCTCCTCCGATCACTCATCCTTGTCTCCTCCCGTCGTTGACCGGCGTACGCGAGGAAAGACTGCGCACCGAGCGAGTTCTCATCGGCGCCTACGGCTGCCCGCGTCCTGCGGCGGAACATTCAGCTGGAACCACACACCCTTGCCCTGCTCGGTGGGCGTCACCCCGCACCCGTCCGACAGCGCGGTGACGAGGAACAGCCCCCGCCCGCCGTCATCTCCAACAGACGCCCGACGGGGCGAAGGCAGCCGTGTACTTCCGTCGTACACAGCAACCCGGACGTGAGTCGCCTCGACGGCCGCTCTGAGGTGTACGTCGCCCTCAGCGTGCCGGTGCACATTGGTCACCAGCTCGGAGGTGCAGAGGGCAGCGGTATCGGCAAGGCCGCCCAGCCCCAGGGTCTCCAGCGTGTAGCGCACGAAGTCCCGGCAGACCTTGGGCGAGGTCACGACGGCAGGAGTGACCAGGGTGTAGGTGAGCGGAAGTTCCATGGCTGACGCCTCCAAGGCGGCCTGACGCTGAACGCAGGAATCTGGATGTTGAACTGCCTCGTCGACCGACGCCGGTCGCGGTGGCTCTGCCGCCCCATGGGCGCAACCCCGCCCGGAACGGGGCCGCGGATCAGCGGTGCACTTCCGCGACACGGCGTGCGTGTACGCATACGTCGACGGCGAGGCTTCCGACATCACTGCGTGAGCGTCGCCGCACTCAACGTAGCGAATGTGGGGTTACTTGTTCAACCTGAACTTCCACCTTGCTGGACCATGCGCCCCCACCCCCGGCAAACTGATCCCCACCTCATCGAGGAGAGACCGCGTTGGCTTTGCGTACCCGTCCCACCGCCCGGCAACTACGACTGGGCGCCGAACTCAAGAAGTTGCGCGAGCAGGCCGGGATGACCCTGAACGAGGCCGGAGCCGTCATTGGGATGGGTCGCGTGCACCTCACCCACGTCGAGAGTGGCCGGACTCCCCTCGCATCCGACCGTATGCGTACCCTCTGCACGACCTACGGGGTCACTAGTTCAACCCGCGTCGAGAGTCTTGTGAGCCTGGCCGAAGCCAGCGGCAAGGGCTGGTGGAGTTCCTACCGGGACCAACTTCCTGCCTCAGCCCTCGACTTGGCCGAGCTGGAGGAAGCCTCGACCGAGCTCCGCTCTTACGAGTCGCTGTTCCTACCCGGGTTGTTCCAGGTGTCGGCGTACACCCGCTCCATCTTCGAGGCGAGCGATGCCGTGCGCACCACAGCCGAGATCGAAGAGGCGGTGCACTTCCGCCAGGAACGTCAACGCATCCTCACCGCCGACCAGCCGGCTCACCTTCACGCCGTGATCCACGAAGCCGCGCTCCACATGCGCTTCGGCGGCACAGAGGTCATGCGCGAGCAATTGCTGAGGCTCGTCGAACTGGCCGAACTCCCGCACGTGACCATCCAGTTCGTACCCTTCACCGCAGTCGCGGTCTCGGCGCTGACCACGCCGTTCTGCCACATCGCGTCGCACGGCGGCGAGCTGGAGACCGTACTCATGGAGCACCCCGCACAGTCGATGTTTCTGCACGGCGCCGACGAAGTCACGAAGTACCGCCGCCAGTTCGACCGTCTCAGCACCGCGGCCCTCCCACCCATCGACGCCACGGTGATCCCGGTCAGGCACGCGGTCAAGGACTCACTCAGCCTCGTACAACACATCCTGTACACCCTCTAGGGAGCACCAGCATGTCCGCCCTCGACTGGCAGAAGTCATCCTTCAGCGGCGACCAGGCCAACTGCCTCTACGTCGCCGCCACCCCCACCGGCACCGTCCACCTACGCGAAAGCGACACCCCCGACACCGTCCTCACCACCACCCCCACCACCTTGGCCGCCCTCATACGAACACTGGCCCGAACCTCACACGTTCGGGTGACATGAAACGGTTCGCCCCCGCGTAACGATCACCGTGCGCAAGCCTCGCCCCATGCACAAGAACACCGAGGCCCTGCTGCTGCACAGGATGGCCCGCAACTGGCCGGAGCCGCTTGCCCAACAGCCTGTTGGGCAATTGCCGCGGGGCAACATCACGGCCTTGCTTCACCAGATCGTTCGGACGCCGCCGCATCGCCCACCGCCGTCAGCCCCGCCACCTGCTCCGCCACCGCCCCGATCTTCGCAAGCCGGGCCAGCGTGGGCCTCGACAGGACCTCCCCGATGTCGTGCAGGGCCACGATCAGCTCGTCGACACCGTCCAGGGGCGCGTCCTTGCCCGCGTACAGGAGGATCCCGCGGTACTCCTCGGGCGAGATGGTCCGGCCCGGCAGTTCGATCTGGTCCGCTTCCGCGAGGAACAGCGCGGGGACCGAGGTGTCCAGGGCCAGGGCGATGGCGGTCAGCTCGGCTGCCGTGAAGGCGCGGCGGCCCCGTTCGGCCTGGTGGACGGCCTGGCGGCTCCAGGGGCGGTCGAGGTACTGGCCCATCGCCTCGCCAAGTTCCGTCAGCGACAGCCGTCGTGCCTCCCTGAAGCGCGCGATCTGCTTTCCGATGGCCTCTTCGACCCGCACCCGTGCTCCTCGCGTCATCCCCCACAATCCGCTACGTCACTCTCCATGATGACAGCGAAAGCCCACCATTGACAAGCCTCATCGACCGCTCTACTGTAGCTCTAGGCAACTCGCTGTCATTCCATGGAATGACAGCACAATGACGGCACAGTGCCGACTCAAGACGACCCAACGCCGACACGGGAGACCGACGTGCGCGACTTACACCTGAACTCCATCACCGCCGGCGGCAGCTGCGCCGTCCTCCAGGTCTCCGGCGAGATCGACGTCTATACGGCTCCCACGCTGCGCGAAGGCATCATCGACCTCCTCGACAAGGACGTCGTCCACGTCATCACGGACATGCGGAACGTGGATTTCCTGGACTCGACCGGCCTGGGCGCCCTCGTCGGCAGCCTCAAGCGGCTGCGCACCCGCGAGGGCTCGCTCAGGCTCGTGATCGACAGCGACCGCATCCACCGCATCTTCCGGATCACCGGACTCGACCGTGTCTTCGCCATCCACGCCTCGCTCCAGGAGGCGATCACTGCCGACGGACACTGGCGAGCGGCCGTGGAAGGCGGCGGCCACCGCATCGAAGAGTGGTGCCGACAGCACGAGTTGCTCCCGGACTAGCCCCCGAGCGGCAACGCCCCGAACACATGCCCCCGCCAAACTCCTCGCGACCCCTCCTCCGGATACGCCGCCACAGCCGGACTCGTATCGAAGAGCTGGACGAGCCGCTGTTCCAGGTCGTACGCGGGCCAGCCGGGCCCGTCGCCCGACGCGAAGCCCGTCCACGCGGAGCGGAAGCGCGCGGACAGGTCCTCCGCCTCCGGAGGTGGTGTCTCGCCCAGCAGCATCGCGGGCAGACCCCCGCCCAGGTTGCCGAACACCAGCGGCACATCCAGCCCATGGCAGGCGCCGAGCCCTCCGCCCATGCCCGGCGCGGCCCACGTCAGCTCGTAGAAGTGCGCACGTCCGCCCGCCCCGACCTGCGCCTCGGCCAGCTGTAGCGACGGCATACGGAACAGCCAGTCGGAGTTGACGAGTTCGTACAGTTCCTCGGGGCCGGCGTCCGGGAACGCGGCGCGATACGCATCCTCCCTGCCGGGAGCGAACACCTCCAGCGCCACCGCCGCCTGTTCCTTCGTCACCTCACCGATCATCCCGCCGAGCGCCATGAAGAGGCGGTACTCGTCACGCGTGTGCCCGACGACGAGCTCGACCTCCCGCCCGGCCCCGGCGGCCAGCGCCTGCCACGGATCGGCCGGCAGAACATCTCCGTCGACGACCGGCGCGAGCGGAACCGACGTATGCGCGACCGGGCCCCACCGCTTCAGGGACCGGCGCATGGAAGCACCCACCGCATCCCCCGCCGCGGGCAGCCGATTCGGCGCCACCGAGCCGAAATCGGCCACGGTCGGCCGTAGCCCCAGCTCATCGGCGAAAGCACCGGCGAAATCGGCCGCGAGCTCGGCCGAGAAGAACGTACCGGGCACACTCTGCGCCACAGCCCGCCGAAAGAGCCCGGCCGCGCGCGGCATCGCCAGAAGCGCGGCGACCGATCCGGCCCCCGCCGACTCGCCGAACACCGTCACCCGGTCCGGATCACCGCCGAACGACCGGATGTTCTCGCGCACCCACTCCAGCGCGGCGATCTGGTCGAGCAGCCCCCGGTTGGCCGGCGCCCCCTCAATGAGCCCGAACCCCTCAATCCCCACCCGGTAGTTGAGCGTCACCACGACCACACCCTCGCGCGCCAGGCGCCCGCCGTCGTACTCGGGCAGACTGGCCATCCCGATGGTGTACGCACCCCCGTACAGCCACACCATCACCGGCAGCCCGGCGCCCGAACCGGGGTCGGGCGTCCACACGTTGAGCGTCAGCCAGTCGTCACCGGTGTCCTGGGACAGCGCGTCCATCCCGAACGCCGACGCCTGCGGAGGCGGCGGCCCGTACGCCACAGCCTTCCGTACGCCGTCCCAGCCCCGTACGGCCCGTGGCGCCCCGAACCGCAGTGCACCAATGGGCGGCTGAGCGAAGGGAATCCCGCGGAACACCGCAAGCCCCGGCTCCCCTTCCCCTCGCAACACCCCTGCTGTCGTACGGACTTCGGGTTCGTCGGCGCTCACTGCGGCTCCCTCTGAAGGCAGGTCGGACACCGCGGATCCTCCCGCGACCGTGCCTCCGATGCCAATGCGTTTACCAGCTACGCTGATCGCCCACTCGCCATGCCCTCGGGGGAGAGACATGGAACCAGCGTCCATAGGTGTCCGGTTGGCGTCGAGCGTGATCAGCCCGCTCGTCAGAAGGCTTTTCGTCACGGAGGGGCCGGGAGCGGCCCTGGTCGACAAGTCCGTACGCATCTCGGCATACGTCTCCTTCACCGGCGAGAAACGGTCCCTGACCGAGAAGGACGTCACCAAACTCGCCGCCGAGCTGGTCAAGCGGGCCCTGAAGAGTGGCGAACGCCCCCTCCCCGCCGACGAGGAACAGGCCGTGGTCCACGCCCTGTCCGGCACCCTCCATGCCCTCGGCGACCTCACCATGACCGACGTACAAGCAGTGGAGCTCGGCCACTCGGGCCTCGCCCTCCACCTGCGCCAGGCCGCCGGGAACCCCGACCGTGACCTCGCCTTCGACTCGGCGCTCTTCTACGAGCGGCTCCTCGACACGGCCTGCCTGCACATCCTGCACTTCTTCACGCAGCGGTCGGCCTTCGTACCCCGCACGCTCGTCGAGCAGACCCGTCGCCAGGCCGAACTCCTCGCGAAGATGGACGAGTTGATCGCCCGAACACCGCTCCCCGGCAGCGCGGACGAGACCTTCGAACGGCGCTACCTCGCGTACGTCGCGACCAGGCACAGCCAACTCACCATCTACGGCCTTGACCTGGCCAACTCCCCTAACCGCTGGCCCCTCGACGCCGCCTACTTCACGCTCCAGGCCCTGCGCCCCACCGACGACCAGGAGCCGGAAGGCGGCGGCTACATCGCCTCGACCGGCAGCCCGCTCCCCGCCGAAGAGGCCTTCGCCGACCACGACTTGGTCCTGTTGCGCGGGGTTGCGGGCTCGGGCAAGACGACCCTGGTGCAGTGGCTCGCCGTGACGGCGGCGCGGGGTGAGCGCGGCGACCGCGTCCCCTTCGTACTGCCTCTGCGTACGCTCGTCCGTCGCGCCGACGGACTGCCCGCGCCCGCCGACTTCCTGGCCGCCACCCGCGTCCCGTTCCACGGCGTGGCCCCGGACGGCTGGCCGGACCGGGTGCTGACAGCGGGTCACGGACTGCTGCTCGTCGACGGAATCGACGAGATCCCGGAGTCAGACCGCGAGCGCACCCGCCGCTGGCTGCGCGACCTGATCGACGCCTACCCGGGCAACCAGTGGCTGGTCACCTCGCGCCCCTCGGCCGTACGCGAGGACTGGCTCGCCGCGGACGGCTTCACCGAACTGGCGCTCTCGCCGATGAGCCCCACCGACGTGGCCGCGTTCATCGAGCGCTGGCACACGGCGGCCCGCATCGATGCCCCGGACCCGGAACGCCTCACCGCATACGAGACCTCCCTCCTGGAGGCCGTACGCACCAAGCAGGACCTGGGCCAACTCGCCACCAACCCCCTGATGTGCGGCCTGATCTGCGCCCTGCACCGCGACCGGCGCGGCTATCTCCCGCACGGGCGGCAGGAGTTGTACGACGCCGCCCTCTCCATGCTCCTCGCGCGCCGCGACCAGGAGCGCGACATGCTCCCCGAGTCGCCTCAGGACGGCATCCGGCTCACCGAACTCCCCCAGATCCAGCTCCTCCAGCGCCTGGCCTACTGGCTGATCCGCAACAACCGGCTGGAGATGGACCGCGAACGCGCCGAACGCATCATCGCCGACGCCCTGCCGTCCCTGCCCGCTGTGGCAAGCCAGGGGGACGCCTCCGCGATCTACCGCTATCTCCTCATACGCAGCGGACTCCTGCGCGAACCCGCCCTCGGTACCGTCGAGTTCGTCCACCGCACCTTCCAGGACTACCTCGGCGCGAAGGCGGCGGTGGAGGACGGCGACTTCGGGCTCCTGGTCCGCAACGCGCCCGATTCCCAGTGGTCGGACGTGATCCGCATGGCGGTGGCCCATGCGCGGCCTCGCGAACGGGCCGCGTTTCTGAGCGACTTGCTCTCCTCCATCCAACACGTCGACCGCACCGCGCGCACCCGCATCCGCCTCCTCGCCGTGGCCTGCCTCGAACAGGCTACGGAACTCGACCCGGCTGTCCGGGCAGACGTCGAGGAGCAGGCGGCCACGCTCATCCCGCCGCGCACGACACGGGAGGCCCGGGAGCTGGCCTACTCAGGCCCGCTCGCCCTGGAGCTTCTGCCCGGCCCGGAGGGCCTGTCCGACGCGGAGGCGAGAGCCGTGGTGGTCACGGCGTCCCTGATCGACAGGGACGCGGCCATCCCTGTCCTGGCACGTTTCCGCAATCACTCGTCGCTGCCGGTGCGCGCTCAACTCACCTGGGCCTGGGACCGGTTCGACACCGAGCGGTACGCCGCCGACGTCATCGCCCATCTCCCCGCCGACGACCTCTACTTCACTGCCGCCTCGGCCGCCCATCTCCGCGTCCTGCACGCTCTCGGGGGCCGTCCCCGCCTCCAGCTCGTCGGGGACATAGAGGAGGCCGAGCTGAGCACCTGGCTCGCACATGACGAGACGCGCATGCTCGTCATGCGGGAGAACCACAAGCTGGGCAGTCTGGGCTGCCTCTCAGCGCTGCGCAGGCTCATTCATCTGGACATACGTGACAGTCCGGAGGTGGAGAGCCTCGCGCCCTTGGCCGAAATACCTTTGCCATGGTTGTCGCTGGCCCTCATGCCAGGTTTGGAAAAGCCGGATGTGCTGGCACCGCTTTCGGCCTCGGCCACCCTGCGCAAGCTCGACATCGGCGTGCCGCTCCATAGCGAGTCCGTCGATGCCGCACTCCCGGACCTGCCGCTGGAGTATCTGCGATTCACCAGGAGCGCCCTTCGGTTCACCGGACTGCGCGGCTTGCACCGTATCCGTTCTGTGAAGGTGCTGAGCCTGGGAAACCTCTCCGCGCCACTCACCCCCGAGGGCTACGAAGAGGTCGCGATGCTCCCCGAACTGGAGGAATTGCGGCTCAACCTGACCGCGGTGCCCTGGACCGAAGGACCCGCCCTTCCTGGGGTCAGGCGGCTGCGGCTCAACCAATTCACCGGAAACGAAGATCTCTCGGCGCTGCCGGCTCTGTTTCCAGGGTTGCATTCGGTCGAATTCTTCCTCGCGCCGCAGGCAACCGAAGTGCCGGAGCACACCCTGCAACTCTTCCCGGGCATGCACAAGGTCGCGAAGACGCACTCCGTCATCTAGCCCAACTCCACTTGGGCACCTTACAGTTACCAGCCGGTAATGCCTTCGCCTCCCTGTGGCCTCACACGGCCGTGACGATGCAGCGCGACCCCTGCACCTCGGTCGTCCCGCAGTTGTCCCTCAGTGCTCCGACGCGACTCAGACGCGAGAGGAACCCCCCATGACAGGAAGAAGCTGGAAACGCCTCATCGGCGTGACCGCCGCCGCCACGGCCGTCACGGCGGCTCTGGTCTCACCGGCCGCCGCCGCGAGCCCGGCAGCGGCCCCCGCCGCGGCACCGGCCGCAGCCACCACCGCCGCCGCGGCGGACGTCGGCTACGACACCTGGCAGAAGGACTGCCAGGCGGTGATGGACCAGGTGCTGCCCTATCTGAAGCAGCGGATCGCGAACACCAAGCCGGGCGAGAAGCAGGCGATCGTCTTCGACATCGACAACACCACGCTGGAGACCGACTTCGGCTTCAGCTACCCGTCCCCGGCCAACGCACCCGTTCTCGAAGTCGCCAAGTACGCCCAGGACCATGGCGTCGCCCTGTTCTTCGTGACCGCACGTCCGGACATCATCGGCTCCGTGACCGACTACAACCTCAAGCACGTCGGCTACAAGGTCTCCGGGCTCTATGTCCGCAACTTCGGCGATCTCTTCAGGGACAAGGCCGAGTACAAGACCGCCAAGCGCGTGGAGATCGAGGCCAAGGGCTACACGATCATCGCGAACATAGGCAACACCCCCACCGACCTCTCCGGCGGCCACGCGGAGAAGACGTACAAGCTGCCGGACTACGACGGCCAGCTGTCGTAAGGCACGCCCACTGGGAACCACATGGGGAGCCACCCCCATCGGGCACGCGAAAGGGGGCCGGTGCTTTTCAGCACCGGCCCCCTTTCGCGGCTTTCGGCTCAACCCCCGAAGGGTCAGGCCTCCTTGCTCAGGTTGGGACCAGCCCCACCAGCGGCCTGCTCGATCGGCGGGACGTCCGGCAGCGCCGACTTCTCCTCACCGCGGAAGGTGAAGGTCTTGGTCTCGCCCTCTCCCTCCGTGTCGACGACCACGATGTGGCCGGGACGCAGCTCGCCGAAGAGGATCTTCTCCGACAGGCTGTCCTCGACCTCACGCTGGATCGTGCGACGCAGCGGACGCGCGCCGAGCACGGGGTCGTAACCCTTCTTGGCCAGCAGCTCCTTCGCGGACTGGGAGAGCTCGATGCCCATGTCCCGGTCCTTGAGGCGCTCGTCGACCTTGCCGATCATCAGGTCGACGATCGCGAGGATGTCGGCCTGGGTCAGCTGCGGGAAGACGACGACGTCGTCGACACGGTTGAGGAACTCGGGACGGAAGTGCTGCTTCAGCTCGTCCGAGACCTTGTTCTTCATCCGCTCGTAGTTGGACTTCGTGTCGCCCTGGGCCGCGAAGCCGAGGTTGAAGCCCTTGGAGATGTCCCGGGTGCCGAGGTTGGTCGTCATGATGATGACCGTGTTCTTGAAGTCCACGACCCGGCCCTGGGAGTCGGTCAGGCGACCGTCCTCCAGGATCTGCAGCAGCGAGTTGAAGATGTCCGGGTGGGCCTTCTCGACCTCGTCGAACAGGACGACCGAGAACGGCTTGCGGCGGACCTTCTCCGTGAGCTGACCGCCCTCTTCGTAGCCCACGTAACCGGGGGGCGAACCGAAGAGACGGGAGACCGTGTGCTTCTCGCTGAACTCCGACATGTCGAGGGAGATCAGCGCGTCCTCGTCACCGAAGAGGAACTCGGCGAGCGCCTTGGACAGCTCGGTCTTACCGACACCGGACGGACCGGCGAAGATGAACGAACCACCGGGACGCTTCGGGTCCTTCAGACCGGCACGCGTACGACGGATCGCCTTCGAAAGCGCCTTGACGGCGTCCTTCTGGCCGATGACCCGCTTGTGGAGCTCGTCCTCCATGCGCAGCAGGCGGCTCGACTCCTCCTCGGTCAGCTTGAAGACCGGGATGCCGGTGGCGGTCGCGAGGACCTCGGCGATCAGCTCGCCGTCGACCTCGGCCACGACGTCCATGTCGCCGGCCTTCCACTCCTTCTCCCGCTTGGCCTTGGCGGCCAGGAGCTGCTTCTCCTTGTCACGGAGAGAGGCGGCCTTCTCGAAGTCCTGCGAGTCGATCGCGGACTCCTTGTCGCGGCGCACGCCCGCGATCTTCTCGTCGAACTCGCGGAGGTCCGGCGGCGCGGTCATCCGGCGGATACGCATCCGGGAGCCGGCCTCGTCGATCAGGTCGATCGCCTTGTCCGGCAGGAAGCGGTCCGAGATGTACCGGTCGGCCAGCGTCGCGGCCTGGACGAGGGCCTCGTCGGTGATCGAGACGCGGTGGTGCGCCTCGTACCGGTCGCGCAGGCCCTTGAGGATCTCGATGGTGTGCGGCAGCGACGGCTCCGCGACCTGGATGGGCTGGAAGCGGCGCTCGAGCGCGGCGTCCTTCTCCAGGTGCTTGCGGTACTCGTCGAGCGTGGTGGCACCGATGGTCTGGAGCTCACCGCGGGCCAGCATCGGCTTCAGGATCGAAGCGGCGTCGATGGCGCCCTCGGCGGCACCCGCACCGACCAGCGTGTGCAGCTCGTCGATGAACAGGATGATGTCGCCGCGGGTGCGGATCTCCTTGAGCACCTTCTTCAGGCGCTCCTCGAAGTCACCGCGGTAACGGGAGCCGGCGACCAGCGCGCCCAGGTCCAGGGTGTAGAGGTGCTTGTCCTTGAGGGTCTCGGGCACCTCGCCCTTGACGATGGCCTGCGCCAGGCCCTCGACGACAGCGGTCTTGCCGACGCCGGGCTCGCCGATGAGCACGGGGTTGTTCTTCGTACGACGGGACAGCACCTGCATGACCCGCTCGATCTCCTTCTCGCGCCCGATGACCGGGTCGAGCTTGGACTCACGAGCGGCCTGGGTGAGGTTCCGGCCGAACTGGTCGAGGACCAGGGACGTCGAGGGGGTGCCCTCGGCAGGCCCACCTGCGGCGGCGGTCTCCTTGCCCTGGTAGCCGGAGAGCAGCTGGATGACCTGCTGCCGCACCCGGTTGAGATCAGCGCCCAGCTTGACCAGGACCTGGGCTGCGACGCCCTCGCCCTCACGGATCAGGCCGAGCAGGATGTGCTCCGTGCCGATGTAGTTGTGGCCCAGCTGAAGGGCCTCGCGGAGCGACAGCTCCAGGACCTTCTTGGCACGGGGGGTGAAGGGAATGTGCCCGGACGGAGCCTGCTGCCCCTGCCCGATGATCTCCTCCACCTGCTGGCGGACCGCCTCGAGCGAAATCCCGAGGCTCTCCAGGGCCTTAGCGGCGACACCCTCACCCTCATGGATCAGGCCCAGGAGGATGTGCTCGGTGCCGATGTAGTTGTGGTTGAGCATCCGGGCTTCTTCCTGAGCCAGGACGACAACCCGCCGCGCGCGGTCGGTGAACCTCTCGAACATCGTTAATCGCTCCTCAGAGCGGTCAGGCAGTAAGGGGACGCTCCCCTCCCTGTCCTTCCGCAGCTTAGTCCCGCAAGCGGGGACCGCTCATTCCATCTGCCGACACCCGTCCTTGGCCTCCCAATCGCCGAACGCCGACATCTGCTCCAACCCGATGGTGCGAGACGATGTTCCCGCAGGCCAGACAGATACCCTCACCAGCTGTACGCCGATGGCGAACGTGAGATGCCTGAGCCTTGCGTGTCGCCCCTCCCACTAGGGATGTCTTACCCGTAAGCACTGACAGTCCATGCCGCGCGCACCCATTCCCTCCGCTATGGGCGAACATCCTTGCGCCGCCGAGCGCTTCCACACGCCCTCGATTCCGATACTCGGCGCGCACATGGGAACACCCAACGTAACTTGTGGCCCGTTTTGGCGGTTGCTCCTGGCATGGCCCACCCGTCTCCCGACCCACTTGCCGCTGTTCCTCTCCCACGAAGCCCACTGGACACCGGCGACCACGTGCGCCGGTGGTACGAGAACGAACTGGGCTGGGCGACAGTGCCCGGACCTCCCGTCGAGCTGCTGACGGGCCTGCGCTTCGACGTCCTGGAGGTGCCGGCGGAGGCGGGTCACGCGGCGCTGCGGCATCTTGGGCCGGGTTCTCCGGTGGCCGTGCGGGCGGACCGGATGCGACTGCTGGTGGCCGCGGGAAGCGCCGACGAGCTGCCGGGGCTGCTCGACTGGCTGGAGTGGGGATCTCTCGCGCTGGATCTCAGGGCGATCGGCGCGGGCGGGCGCATCGAGGCGCCGCTGCCCCCGCGCGGCGCACGGGGCACCGCGGTGGACGGCTCGCAGGGGGCCGCCGTCTGGCTGCGGCCCCCAGAGCCCGACTGCGAGGTGGAGCCTGCGTTGCCGACACTGTCGGCGCTCGGCGGGGGCGGTGGGGGCGCCCCCGATCTCGTACGACTCGTGGACACGATGGCAACGCAGTGCCACCGGATCCGCCTGCGGCAAGCCCGCTATCAGGCGTTGGCCTTCTCGTAGGCCTCGCGAATGGACGCCGGAACACGGCCACGGTCATTGACCTCGTAACCGTTCTCCTTCGCCCAGGCGCGGATCTGCGCGGTGTCCTGACTTCCGCCGGAAGCGGCGCGCGCCTTGCCACGCCCCCCAGAAGCACGGCCTCCGGTACGACGACCGCTCTTCAGGTACGGCTCGAGAAGGCCGCGGAGCTTGTCCGCATTGGCGGTGGTGAGATCGATCTCGTAAGTCTTGCCGTCCAGCGCGAACGTCACGGTCTCGTCCGCCTCGCCGCCGTCGAGGTCGTCGACAAGAAGGACCTGAACCTTCTGTGCCACCGGATTTCCTTTCATCGATAACTTCAGGGCCGAGGACCGCGGCGGCTGCCGCTGTTTCATGCCCCCTGTTATATGCACTACTGCAGTACGTCCGAAAGCAAACCGCTTTTGCTGGAAAAACACAAACCCCTGGGAGAGACCGGGAGAGACCGACCCGACCTGAGAAGACCGAAAACGTACGCGTTTCGGACATAGAGCCCCCGGGCAAGGGGTGCCGGGCGTATTCCAAGCCGACGATCACAGATGCAGAAGCATCCGGCTGTTGCCCAAGGTGTTCGGTTTCACTCGTTCGAGACCGAGGAACTCTGCCACGCCCTCGTCATAGGAACGCAGTAGCTCGGCGTAGACCTCGGGGTCAACGGGTGTCTCACCGATCTCCACGAAGCCGTGCTTCGCGAAGAAGTCGACTTCGAAGGTCAGGCAGAATACCCGGCGAACGCCGAGCCAGCGGGCAGTCTCCACCAACTTCCCCAGCAACTGATGCCCGACGCCGGCGCCCTTGAGCCTGGGGTCGACCGCGAGAGTACGGACTTCCGCGAGGTCTTCCCACATCACGTGCAGTGCACCGCAGCCGACCACCTCGGCACTTGACCCGGCATCCCGTTCCGCGACCCAGAACTCCTGGATGTCCTCGTAAAGCGTCACCGTCGCTTTGTCGAGCAGGATGCCGCCACGGACGTACGCGTCGAGGAGACGGCGTACCGCGGGGACATCGCTGGTCCTGGCCCGGCGGACAGTGAGGGGTTTACGGGAGGTGACTTCGGACTGCTCTGCTGGCATGACCGGACGTTATCGCCCGGTGTCGCCCTCGATGGCGGCGGGGTTCTCGCCCGGGGCGTTCTGGTGGGTGGAGCTTTCGCGAGGGGAGGTTTCGCCGGCCGCCGTTTCGCCCGAGGAGCTTTCGCCGGCCGAACTTTCGCTGGTCGTCGTTTCGCCGCTCGTCGTTTCCGGGCCTTCCACGATGCGGAGAGCGTCACGCAGTGCCGCGCGCTGTTCCGGGGACATCATGCCGAAGAAGGCGACGAGAGCGGCGGCCGGGTTGTCACTCCGCGACCAGGCCTCGTTCATCAGGGCGGCCGCGTAGGCGGCGCGAGTGGAGACCGCCTCATATCGATAGGCCCGGCCTTCCGCTTCGCGGCGCACCCAGCCCTTCTGATGGAGATTGTCCAAAACGGTCATCACCGTGGTGTACGCGATGGACCGTTCCTGCTGAAGATCTTCCAGGACTTCTCGAACGGTCACCGGGCGGTTCCACTTCCACACCCGCGACATGACCGCGTCTTCCAGTTCTCCCAAGGGGCGAGGCACAACTCAGACCCTAGTGGGACATTCCAGTCAAAGCATTACAGACGTGGCCTTGATGGACGTTTGAGAATAAAAGAGGCGTACGGGTTCAGGCGTCGGCGTTGCGATCACGTTCGCCGGAGGCCTGACGGGTGTTCTCGGCACGCACGAGGGCGGCATCGACGACCGCGTCCTCCTTGGCCTTGTTGGCGCCGCCCTGCGACTTCACGATCGTCACGATCAGAGCGGTGAAGAACACAGCCATCACTACCGGGGGTACGAGCGCGGAGACGTATTCCATGCCTTTCAGAGTAGCCAGGGCATGGGGGCGAGCTACTGCGGGGGCTTGCCGGGTGACGTGGGCGGCTTGCGCCGGGGCGGGAAGACCTCGCCCGGGGTGGGGATGGGCCGGTGCGGCTGAGCGGGCTTGGGGCTGCGCTGGGGCTCGGCCTTCGGCTTCGGCGGCGGCTGAGAGGCGGGCTCTTTCGCCGGCTTCTTCTCGGGGTCCTCGGCGGCGGCACGCGCGGGGGCGTAAGGCGTAGGCATGAGGCGACGATACGCACTAATCAGACAACCTTCACGGAACGCAACGCCTTGCCTCCGGCGGATGGGTGGGGCGCCTACCGGGTGGGTGGGTTCGGTTCGTTGGCGAGTGCGGTGCATTGTGGCTGGTCGCGCCCCGCACTCGCCAACGAACCCAACTGCTGAACCGCCGGAGGCACTACGTACGGGACACGTTTCGCTCGTAAACCAGCCGAAGGCCGATCAACGTAAGCCACGGCTCATGCTCATCGATCACCGAGGACTCGCCCAGAACCATCGGCGCAAGCCCACCCGTCGCGATGACCGTGACATCGTCCGGGTCATCGGCCAGCTCGCGCGCCACCCGGTTCACCACGCCGTCCACCTGGCCGGCGAAACCGTAGATGATGCCCGACTGCATCGCCTCGACCGTGTTCTTGCCGATCACACTCCGCGGCCGAGCCACTTCGATCTTGCGCAGCTGAGCGCCTCGCACCCCGAGCGCCTCGACCGAGATCTCGATACCGGGGGCGATGACCCCGCCCACATACTCCCCGCGCGCACTCACCGCGTCGAACGTCGTCGCCGTACCGAAGTCGACGACGATCGCCGGCCCCCCGTAGAGCTCGACGGCGGCGACCGCGTTGATGATGCGGTCCGCGCCGACCTCCTTGGGGTTGTCCATCAGGATCGGCACGCCGGTCTTGACGCCGGGCTCGACGAGGATGGCGGGGACGTCGCCGTAGTAGCGGCGGGTCACCTCGCGCAGCTCATGCAGGACTGAGGGGACGGTGGCGCAGATGGCGATGCCGTCGATGCCGTCGCCCAGTTCGTCGCCGAGCAGCGGGTGCATGCCCATCAGGCCCTGGAGGAGAACGGCCAGCTCGTCGGCCGTGCGGCGCGCGTCCGTCGAGATGCGCCAGTGCTCGACGATGTCGTCCCCGTCGAAGAGGCCGAGGACGGTGTGGGTGTTGCCCACGTCGATGGTCAGCAGCATGACCCGTACCTACTCCGCCGCTCGCAGGTCGAGGCCGATGTCCAGGATCGGCGAGGAGTGGGTGAGGGCGCCCACGGCGAGGTAGTCGACGCCGGTGCGGGCGTACGCCGCCGCGTTGTCCAGGCTGAGGCGGCCCGAGGCTTCCAGGAACGCGCGGCCGTCGACGAGGGCGACGGCCTCCTCGCACTCGCCGGGCGTGAAGTTGTCCAGGAGGATCAGGTCGGCGCCCGCGTCCACGACCTCTCGCAGCTGGTCCAGGTTGTCGACCTCGACCTCGATCGGTACGTCGGGGAAGGTCTCCCGTACGGCCTTGAAGGCCTGGGCGACGCCGCCCGCGGCGACCACGTGATTGTCCTTGACCAGGGCCGCGTCCGAGAGGGACATGCGGTGGTTGACGCCGCCGCCGCAGCGCACCGCGAACTTCTCCAGGGAGCGCAGTCCGGGCGTCGTCTTGCGGGTGTCGCGCACGCGGGCCTTCGTGCCCTCGAGAACGTCCGCCCACGCGCGCGTGGCGGTCGCGATTCCGGAGAGGCGGCACAGGAGGTTCAGGGCGCTGCGTTCGGCCGTCAGGAGGTCGCGGGTGCGGCTGGTGATGCTCAGGAGCTTCTGGCCGGCCACCACACGGTCGCCGTCGTCGACGTGGCGCTCGACCTCGAACTCGTCGGTGCAGACGACCGAGACGACCGCCTCGGCGATCCTCAGGCCCGCCACGACACCCGCCTCACGGGCGGTGAAGTCGGCGGTGGCGACCTCCTCTTCGGGGATGGTCGCGACCGTGGTGACGTCCACGCCGTGGTCGAGGTCCTCCTCGATGGCCAGGTGCGCGATGTCCTCCACCTCGACGGGGTCGAGCCCGGCGTCGACGAGGAGTGCCGCGAGGGCCGGGTCGAGGCCGCACTCCAGGGGGTCGAGGTCGTAGTCCTCTTCGGCACCTGCGGCACCGCAGCCGCAGCCGTCGCCGCAGCCACCGCTGGAGAGGAGGGGAAGGTCGGGGGTGCTGCTCACTGCTTTCACTGCTCCTGGGGACGGGGTGCCGGGCGGGGCATGAGGGTCCCCCCAAGTCGAGCGGAGTCGAGATCTTGGGGGAGGGTCGGGGGGAAGTCTGGTGTGTCGGTGGTGTGTACCGCGAGGGTTCGGTCCGGATTCAGCCGTACGACGATGTGGCGGGACCAGTCGGTGTCGTCACGGTCGGCGTGGTCCTCGCGCCAGTGGCAGCCGCGGGTCTCCTCGCGCAGACGGGCGGCGGCGACCAGGACGCGGGCCACGCACAGGAGGTTGGTGGTCTCCCAGGTGTCGACGCCGGGCTCGGCCGTCTTGCCGTTCTCGGCCAGCGCGTCGCGGGCGTCCGAGTGCAGTTGCTCGAGGCGGTCGGCCGCCCGCTCCAGGGACTCGGCGGACCGCAGCACACCGGCGCCGTCGCTCATGACCCGCTGAATCGCGAACCGCGCCTCGGAGTCGAGGAGCGGGTGGACGGGCTGCTCCGGGTAGGCGACGGGCGCGGGCACGCGCGTGTAGAGGCGGTTCTCCTCGTGGCGCGTGGCGATGTCGGCCGCGATGCGCTCGGCGTAGACGAGCCCCTCCAGGAGGGAGTTGGAGGCGAGCCGGTTGGCGCCGTGCACACCGGTACAGGCGACCTCCCCGCACGCGTACAGGCCGGGGACGGTCGTACGGCCCTGGGAGTCCGTGCGGACGCCTCCGGAGGCGTAGTGGGCGGCCGGGGCGACCGGGACGGGCTCGGTGACCGGGTCGATGCCGTGGGCGCGGCAGGCGGCGAGGATCGTGGGGAAGCGGTGCTCCCACATGTCGGGGCCGAAGTGGCGGGCGTCCAGGTACATGTGCTCTGCGCCCTGCTCCTGCATGCGGCGCATGATGCCCTTGGCGACGATGTCGCGGGGCGCGAGCTCTGCCAGTTCGTGCTGACCGGCCATGAAGCGCACGCCGTCCGCGTCGACGAGGTGGGCGCCCTCGCCGCGAACCGCCTCGGAGACCAGCGGCTGCTGGCCCTCGGCGTCCGGGCCGAGGAACAGCACGGTCGGATGGAACTGCACGAACTCCAGGTCGCTGACCTCGGCCCCGGCGCGCAGGGCGAGCGCGACGCCGTCCCCGGTGGACACGGACGGGTTGGTGGTCGCCGAGAAGACCTGGCCCATGCCGCCGGTGGCGAGGACCACGGCGGGCGCGTGAACGGCTCCCACGCCGTCGTGCTGGCCCTCTCCCATGACGTGCAGCGTGACGCCCGCGGTGCGGCCGTCGGCGTCCGTCAGCACGTCCAGGACCAGGGCGTTCTCGATCGTACGCAGTCCACGCGCGCGTACCGCCTCGACGAGGGCCCGGGAGATCTCGGCGCCCGTCGCGTCGCCGCCCGCGTGCGCGATACGGCGGCGGTGGTGGCCGCCCTCGCGGGTGAGCTCCAGGTCGCCCTGTTCGGACTCGTCGAAGTGGGCGCCGGTCGCGATGAGGCGGCGTACGGCGTCGGGGCCCTCGGTGACGAGGAGGCGTACGGCCTGCTCGTCGCACAGGCCCGCGCCCGCCACCAGCGTGTCGTCGAGGTGCTGCTCGGGGGTGTCGCCCTCGCCGAGGGCCGCCGCGATGCCGCCCTGCGCCCAGCGCGTGGAGCCGTCGTCGAGCATGGCCTTGGTGACGACGACGGTCCGCAGCCCCGCGGCGTCGCAGCGCAGGGCCGCGGTGAGTCCGGCGACTCCGGAGCCGACGACCACGACGTCGGCGGCGATGAACCAGCCGGGGGCGGGCGCGTTCAAACGAGGGTGAGCGCGGAGCGCTCTCGTTTGAGGGTGGTGGTGGTGGGCGACGGGCGGGCGTATGCCTGTGCTGGTCACGAGGCGGCTCCGAAGGTCAGCGGAATGTTGTCGATCAGCCGGGTCGTCCCGACCCGGGCGGCGACGGCGAGGACCGCCTCGCCGGTGTAGTCGTCCGGGATCTCGGTGAAGTCGGACGGATCGACCAACGCGAGGTAGTCCAGGGCGAGCGGGGGTTGCATACGGGCGGCGTCGTCGAGGACGAGGCGGGCGGCGGCGCGGACCGCGGCGGGGCCGCCCGGCACCGCTTTGGCGACGGCGTGCGCGTCGGCCGCGGCGCGGGACTCGCCGAGCGCGCTGAGGGCCTCGGCACGCGCGCGCGTGGTGGGCACTTCGCGGGCACGCGCGCGCAGGGCCTCCTGTGCGGCGTGCCGGTCGCTGCCCGCGAACAGTGCCTGGGAGAGGGCGAGCGCGGTGCGGCGCTCGGCGGCCGAGAGGTAGCGGTTGCGGCTGGACAGGGCCAGTCCGTCCTCCTCGCGCACCGTCGGTACGCCGACGATCTCCACCCCGAAGTTCAGATCGCGCACCATGCGGCGGATCAGGGCGAGCTGCTGGGCGTCTTTCTGTCCGTACAGCGCCACATCGGGCCGGGTGAGGTGCAGCAGCTTGGCGACGACGGTGAGCATGCCGTCGAAGTGCCCGGGCCTTGAGGCGCCCTCCAGACGCTCACCCATGGGCCCCGCGCTGATGCGGACCTGGGGTTCGCCGCCCGGGTAGACCTCGTCCACGGAAGGGGCCAACACGACGTCCGCGCCCGCCTGTTCAGCGATCTTCACGTCGGCGTCCAGGGTGCGCGGATAGCGGTCGAGGTCCTCGCCCGCGCCGAACTGGAGGGGGTTCACGAAGACCGTGACGACGACCTCGCCGTCGCCGCCCGCGATCCCGCGGGCGGTGCGGATCAGGGTGGCGTGGCCCTCGTGCAGGGCGCCCATCGTCATCACGACGGCACGACGGCCGTTGCGCACGCGCGCGTGGAGCTCATCGGCGGTGCGCAGCAGGGCGGTGGTCATCGGGCGTCTCCCTCAGTGCCGTCGGTCCCGTCTGCCAGTACCCCGTCTGCCAGTACCCCGAGAAGGTCCTCTGCGAGCTCCGGCTTGAGCAGTCCGTGGGCGAGGGCCCGGTCGGCGGTCGCGCGGGCCATCGCCAGATAGCCGGGAACTGTCTCCGGGGCGTGCTTACGCAACTCCGTGACGTGCGCGGCGACCGTGCCCGCGTCACCGCGCGCCACGGGTCCGGTGAGGGCCGCGTCGCCCGACCTGAGGGCGTTGTCCAGGGCGGCACCGAGCAGCGGGCCCAGCATCCGGTCGGGGGCCTCCACGCCCGCCGTGCGCAGCAGCTCCATGGACTCGGCGACCAGCGTCACCAGGTGGTTGGCGCCGAGCGCGAGGGCCGCGTGGTACAGCGGCCGGGCCTCCTCGGCGATCCACTCGGGCTCGCCGCCCATCTCGATGACCAGCGCCTCGGCGGCCAGCCGCAACTCCTCGGGCGCGGTGACCCCGAAGGAGCACCCGGCGAGCCGCTGCACGTCCACAGGAGTGCCGGTGAACGTCATCGCGGGATGCAGCGCCAGCGGCAGCGCACCGGCCCGCAGCGCGGGTTCCAGGACCTTCGCGCCGTACCGCCCGGAGGTGTGCACGAGAAGTTGCCCCGGCCGTACGGCCCCCGTCTCGGCGAGCCCCTCCACCAGCCCCGGCAGGGCGTCGTCCGGGACCGTCAGGAGCACGAGCTCGGCCCGCTCCATGACCTGCGCGGGCGTCACCAGCGGTACGTCGGGCAGCAGCTGCGCAGCACGCCGTACGGAGGCGTCGGATACCCCGGAGACGGCCACCGGTCGATGCCCGGCGAGCTGCAACGACGCGGCAAGAGCGGGCCCCACGCGGCCGGCACCGACGACGCCGACGGTGAGCCGCGCAGGGCGGTTCTTGGGGTCTGGTTGGGGGACTGTACTCACTCGACGGCGGCCTTCCGTTCCAGTCCGCTCGGGGTACCGGACGATTTCTCGTCATGTTAACGCGATCGGTTCCGGGCCCGTTTTGTTGTCCACAAGCTGTGGGAAATTGTGGAAATCTCGCGTGCACGGCCGCCGCCGGGCCCGGCATGATCCGCGAATGAGTGATTCGGCGCAGCAGGACAAGGATCAGTCGGCTGAGCAGGGCGACGAACAGTCCGCGGAGCAGAAGCGGGCGCGGCGCTGGGCTGCCGCGCGAGGGGCCGAACGGACACTGTGGCGGGCCGGTTTCCACTCCACGGCCGCCGAGCGACTGGCGCGGCTGACGGACACGGCGCCCCGGGTGTACGCCTGGACCAGCCGGTGGACATGTACGGCGACCGGATCGTCGAGACCGTGGAGGAGCGGGTCGCGGGCCTCCTCGGCAAGGAGGCCGCCGCCTTCTTCCCCTCGGGCACCATGGCTCAGCCAGTGGCCCTGCGCTGCTGGGCGGGCCGTACGGGGAGCGCGACCGTGGCGTTGCATCCGCTCTCCCACCCGGAGCTGCACGAACGGCATGCGTTCAGCACGGTCAGTGGCCTGCGGATCGTCCATCCGACGCACGAGCCACGGCTGCCGTCCGCCGACGAGATACGCGACCTGGAGGAGCCCTTCGGGTCCCTGCTGCTCGAACTGCCCCTCCGGGAGGCCGGTTTCGTCCTGCCCACCTGGGAGGACCTCTCCGAGGCGGTGGAAGCGGCGCGCGAACGCGACGCCGTGGTCCACTTCGACGGAGCCCGCCTGTGGGAGTGCACCGCGCACTTCGGCCGCCCTCTGGACGAGATCGCGGGTCTCGCGGACAGCGTCTACCTGAGCAGCCGAACGGCGCCCGTCAGTCGAACCGGATGTGCTTGACGCCGACCCGTACCTGCCGTAGCCGGGTCCGCAACGCCCCCTCCTTGTTCGGTTTGAGCGTCAGCCCGGCCAGTACGGCGATCCGGTCGGCCGTCTTGGGAACCGTGGTGTCGTCCGTCCACAGGTGCTCGGCGAACTCCGGCTCGCGCAGCCTCTCCAGGCAGTGGTCGAGCTGCTCCACCGCCCAACTCTCCCTGCGCAAGGGGGCGTCCTTGCCGCCGACGTACTGGAGGAGGTGGCCGAAGCCGCGCTCGCGCAGCCGTTTCAAGACGGTCTCGCGCTGGGCGAGGAGCGAGAAGTGCCGTACGTCGTGGCCCTTTTCGCGCAGTCGCCCGACGGTCTCGTCGAAGTAGCCGAAGTCCGTGACGGTCATGGGGGCGATCACCACGCCGTCGTGCTTGGTGAGGGCGAGGTCGAGCACCTCGACGACGCCCTGCCGCCAGGACACCAGGTCCTGGAAGTTTCCGCGCAGTCCGGGCGGCAGCGTGCGGCGCATCCCGAAGCCGATGTGTTCCGGATCGCAGATGACGCTGCCGGGCAGGCGCCGCTGAATTTCGTGCGCAGTCTGTGTCTTGCCGCCCCCGAAGGGGCCGTTGATCCACAGGAGCATGCGCAGAGACCTTAGTGGCCGACTGTTACGCCTCGGTCACGTTCGCGCCGCGCCCCTGCCAAGGACCGCTCAGCCCTGTCCGCCCGCCCGTACCAGACCCGTCTCGTACGCCAGAACCACGACCTGCACCCGGTCCCGCAGCCCGAGCTTGGTGAGGATGCGCCCCACGTGCGTTTTGACCGTCGCCTCCGAGAGGACGAGACGGGCCGCGATCTCGCCGTTCGACAGGCCCTGCGCGACCAGGATCATCACCTCGCGCTCGCGGTCGGTCAGCCGCTCCAGCTCCTTGCGCTGGGGCTCTTTGCCACCGCTCGGCAGCATCGGCGCGAATCGGTCGAGGAGACGGCGGGTCGTGGAGGGCGCGACCACCGCGTCGCCGCTGTGCACGGAGCGGATGGCGGTGAGGAGTTCGCCGGGCGGCACGTCCTTGAGCATGAAGCCGGAGGCGCCCGCCTTCAGCCCGGAGAAGGCGTACTCGTCGAGGTCGAAGGTGGTCAGGATCAGCACCTTCGGCGGATCCGGCTCCGAGCAGATGCGGCGGGTCGTCTCGACGCCGTCCAGCTTCGGCATGCGTACGTCCATCAGGACCACGTCGACGGCGGTCGAGCGCAGCACCTGGAGGGCCTCGACACCGTCGCCCGCCTCCGCGACGACCTCCATGTCCGGCTGGGCGGCGAGCACCATCCGGAACCCGGTGCGCAACAGCACCTGATCGTCGACGAGCATCACGCGGATCGGCATTCCTGGGTCCTCCGGTCGATTCATGGACGGGCGGTGCGGGTGCGAGTGGTGCGTGTGCGAGTGGTGCGTGGGGGGGTCGGTTCGCGGGCGGTCGGTGGGTGTCGCGTGCACGTGTCAGTTGGCGGGCTTGAGCGGGAGCAGGGCACTGATCCGGAAGCCGCCGCCCGGGCGCGGCCCGGCGTCCAGAGTGCCGCCGACCATACCGACGCGCTCCCGCATACCGATCAGACCGTGTCCCCGGCCGTCGACGCCACCATCCTCGTACAACTCGTGCGGAGCGCCCTTCCCGTCGTCCTCGACGAGCAGCCCGAGGCCGTCGTCGAAGTAGACCAGGCGCACGCTCGCGCCCGCGTTCGGCCCCCCGTGCTTGCGCGTGTTGGTCAGCGCCTCCTGCACGATGCGGTACGCGGTGAGTTCGACGCCGGTCGGCAGCGGTCGCGGGGTGCCCTCGATCTTGTAGTCGACGGGGAGGCCGGCCGTGCGGACCTCTTCGATGAGGTCGTCGAGTTGGTCGACGTCGGGCTGCGGGACGTACTCGCCGCTCTCCTGGTGCTCGCCGGTGCGCAGCACGCCGAGCAGGCGGCGCATCTCGGCGAGGGCCTGCCGGCCTGTTCCGGAGATGGTCTCCAGGGCCTTCTTGGCCTGGTCGGGGGCGGTGTCCAGGACGTACGCGGCACCGTCCGCCTGCACCACCATCACCGACACGTTGTGCGCGACCACGTCGTGCAGCTCGCGGGCGATCCGGGCCCGCTCGGCGGCGACCGCCACCTTGGACTGGGCCTCGCGCTCCTTCTCCAGCCGGGCGGCGCGCTCCTCCAGCTGGGAGAGGTAGGCGCGGCGGGTGCGGACCGAGTCGCCGAGGACCCAGGCGAGTGCGAAGGGAACGATCTGGAAGGTCACTATGGCGATGCTGCTCCCGACGCCCTGATCGGCCGGCCAGCGCAGTTGTGCCACGGGAGCGGCGCACAGGCCGGCGGTCAGCGCTATCCGGGAGGCCCAGCGGGCGCCGTCCGCCGCGACCGTATAGATGATCACCAAGAAGGCGAAGTTGGCGGGCAGCGTCCCGACGTCCGCGATCAGCTGCACCAGGCCGAGCAGGAGCGCCAGGATCAGCATCTTCTCCGGCATACGGCGGCGCAGCGCGACCACCAGGGACAGCAGAAGCATGATCGGAACCGTGACGGCCGGAAGATCGGCCCCCTGGGCCTCCTCCGTGATCGATCCGCCCAGCACGGAAATCCCGAGCAGGAGGACGGCCCAGAAGCTGTCGACCCATGTCGGGTGCCTGCGGAGGAAGTCGTAGAGGCGCTGCACGTAACCCAGCGTAGGGAAGGGTGCAGTGTGCAGGGGTCAACCGGAGGGCCGATCCGCGACCACCGGACGTACTCCCCAAGGTGGAGACCTGCTGATTCCCGGCGCTTAGCCTGAGGCCGTGGGACAAGCCGTGAGACAAGACGCACACGAGGCGGCGGGTGGCCGGCGCGGGTGGCGGCAGGCCGCCGAGGAGGCGCTGTACGGGCCTCGCGGGTTCTATCGCCGGCCTGAGGGGCCCGCGGGTCACTTCCGGACCTCGGTGCACGCGTCGCCGCTGTTCTCGGGTGCTGTGGCCCGGCTTCTGTGCCGGGTCGACAAGGCGCTCGGCCGGCCCGCCGAGCTCGCCTTCGTCGACATGGGCGCGGGCCGCGGCGAGCTGGTCACCGGCGTCCTGAAGGCCCTCCCCGCCGAAGTGGCCTCCCGCGCGCACGGGTATGCCGTCGAACGCGCCGACCGGCCCGCCGCTCTCGACCACCGGATCGAGTGGCTCGCGGAGCCTCCGTCGGGGGTCACCGGGCTGCTGTTCGCGAACGAGTGGCTGGACAACGTGCCCCTGGACGTGGCCGAGGTCGACGCCGACGGGGTGCCACGGCTGGTCCTCGTACGGGAGGACGGCACGGAATCCCTCGGGGAACCGGTCTCCGGAGCTGAAGCGGAGTGGCTGGCGCGCTGGTGGCCGCTGCCTGGACATCAGCTTCCCGAAGAGCTTCGTGTCCCTGAAAACCAGCATCCTGTAGGGCTGCGTGCCGAAATCGGCCTCCCCAGGGACGCCGCTTGGGCATCCGCCGTGGCCGGCCTCGACCGGGGTCTTGCCGTTGCCGTCGACTACGCCCACCGCGCGGACGCACGCCCGCCCTTCGGGACGCTCACCGGCTTCCGCGAGGGCCGCGAGACGGCGCCCGTACCGGACGGGTCCTGCGACATCACCGCGCACGTGGCCCTGGACTCGTGCGCGCTGCCAGGAGCGCGGCTGCTGACCCAGCGGGACGCCCTGCACGCCTTGGGCGTGAGCGGCGGCCGGCCGCCGCTGTCGCTGGCCTCCACGGACCCGACGGCGTACGTACGGGCTCTCGCCGGCGCCGGCGAGGGCGCCGAACTCACGGCTCCCGGCGGGCTCGGCGACTTCGGCTGGCTCGTGCAGCCGGTTGGATTTCCGAACCCGCTGCCCGGCCCACCGCCCGGCGAAAACAGCCCTCTGCAGAGAGCACGGGGAGCGCGGACAGCCCTACTTGTCGATGTCCCCGACCACGAAGAACAGTGACCCCAGGATCGCCACCATGTCCGCGACCAGCGTCCCCGGCAGCAGCTCCACCAAGGCCTGAATGTTGTTGTACGAGGCCGAGCGCAGCTTCAACCGGTACGGGGTCTTGTCGCCCTTGCTGACGAGGTAGTAGCCGTTGATGCCGAGTGGGTTCTCGGTCCAGGCGTACGTGTGGCCCTCCGGGGCCTTGAGCACCTTCGGGAGCCGCTGGTTGACCGGGCCCGGCGGCAGCTGAGCGAGCCGGTCCAGGCAGGCGTCGGCGAGGTCCAGGGAGTTGTGCGTCTGCTCCAGGAGGACCTCGAAGCGGGCCAGGCAGTCGCCCTCCTGGCGCGTGACAACCTGCAGGACGTCGCCCAGTTCCCCGTACGCCAGATACGGCTCGTCGCGGCGCAGATCGAAGTCGACTCCGCTGGCGCGGGCGATCGGACCGCTCACTCCGTAGGCGTGCACCGTCTCCGGGGACATCCGGCCCACGTCGCGCGTACGCCCGCGGAAGATCTCGTTGCCGAGCACCAGGTTGTCGTACACGTCCATGCGTGTGCGGACGTCCGCGACGGCCGCACGCGCGCGTGAAGCCCATCCGGCGGGGAGGTCCTCCTTGAGGCCGCCGACGCGGTTGAACATGAAGTGCATACGCCCGCCGGAGATCTCCTCCATGACGGCCTGGAGTTCCTCGCGCTCCCGGAAGGCGTAGAAGACCGGGGTGATTCCGCCCAGCTCCAGGGGGTACGAACCGAGGAACATCAGATGGTTCAGGACGCGGTTCAGCTCCGCGAGGAGCGTCCGCATCCACACCGCACGGGCCGGGACCTCCATGCCGAGCATGCGTTCCACGGCGAGGACGACACCCAGCTCGTTCGAGAAGGCGGAGAGCCAGTCGTGGCGGTTGGCGAGCATGATGATCTGGCGGTAGTCGCGCGCCTCGAAGAGCTTCTCCGCGCCGCGGTGCATATAGCCGATGACCGGCTCCGCGTGCTGGATCCGCTCGCCGTCCAGCACGAGCCGAAGGCGCAGTACACCGTGGGTGGACGGGTGCTGGGGCCCGATGTTGAGCACCATGTCGGTGCTCTCCGCGGCGCCGCCGATGCCGACCGTGGTCTCCGTGGTGGGAGTCATGAGAACAGTGTCTCGTACGTACTCTTGCGGCATGGAGACGGGGAGCAGGGGGAGCAGGGGGACCATGGGCACCACCGAGAGCACCGAGTCCGGGCCCGAGCCGGTGTGGACCGGCCTGCCGCCGGGACTGCTGCGGATGCGCCGGCTGCTGCTAGTGGTGTGGCTGGTGCCGCTGACGCTCGGTACGGGGCTGCCGCTCGGTCTGCTCGCCGGGCCCGGCTGGGCGGCCTTCGCCCTGCTGCCGCTGGCACTGCTGCTGTGGGGCTGGCCGATGCTGGGCCGCAACTGGCGGTCCTGGCGGTACGCCGAGCGCGCGGACGACCTGCTGATCAGCCGCGGTGTGCTGTGGCGTGAGGAGACAGTCGTACCGTACGGGCGCATGCAGCTGGTCGAGGTGACCTCGGGTCCCATCGAGCGTCACTTCGGGCTGGCGAGCGTGCAGCTGCACACGGCCGCCGCAGCGACGGACGCCCGCATTCCGGGCCTCGACCCGGCGGAGGCGGAACGGCTGCGGGACCGGCTCACCGAGCTGGGCGAGGCCAGATCGGCGGGGCTGTGACGACTTCCGACGTCGAGCGCGACGTACGCCAGGAAAAGCCCGTGACGGAGCGGCGGCTGCATCCCGTGACGCCGCTGCGCCGCGCCTGGGCGCCGATCGCCGTGATCGCCGGCTGGGCGGTGCACGACCCCGACCAGACGCAGCGGCAGCTGACCCGGCTGACGACCTCCACGCTGCTGATCGCGATCGCCGTGGTCATTCCGGCGGCCGCCCTGTACGGCTTTCTGACCTGGTGGTTCACCCACTTCGCGGTGACCGACACCGAACTGCGCATCCGTACGGGCCTGTTGTTCCGGCGCACCGCGCACATCCGGCTGGACCGGCTCCAGGCCGTCGATGTCACCCAGCCGCTGCTGGCCCGCGTCGCGGGCGTCTCCAAACTCAAACTCGACGTCATAGGGACCGACAAGAAGGACGAACTCGCCTTCCTGGGCGAGACCGAGGCCCGTGTGCTGCGGGCCGAACTGCTCGCCCGCGCCGCCGGTTTCGCCCCCGAGACGGCGCACGAGGTGGGCGAGGCGCCGGTCCGGCAGCTGCTGCACGTACCGGCCAGGGTTCTCGCTGTGTCCCTGTTGCTGACAGGCGCCACCTGGGGATCGCTGGCCGGCGCGCTCGTCGTACCACCACTGGTGTGGTGGGCCTCCCACAGCGTGTGGACGGTCCTCGCGGTCGCGCTGCCGCTGCTCGGCGCGGCGGGCGCGAGCAGCGTGGGGCGCTTCGTCGGCGAGTACGACTGGACCGTGGGCGATTCCCCGGACGGGCTCCGTCTCGATCACGGACTGCTCGACCGTGCGCACGAGACGGTGCCGCCCGGCCGCGTACAGACCGTCCGCATCGTCGAACCGCTGCTGTGGCGGCGGCGCGGCTGGGTCCGGGTCGAGCTGGACGTGGCGGGCTCGTCCAACTCCGTGCTCGTACCGGTCGCTCCGCGCGAGGTCGCCGAGTCGGTGATCGCGCGAGTGCTGCCGGGAGTGACGGTGCCGGGTGCACTGTCGCGACCGCCCCGCCGGGCAGGCTGGTGCATGCCGTTGTGGTGGCGGGGACACGGGCTCGCCGTCACCGACGCCGTCTTCGCGTCCCGGCACGGGCTGATGCGCCGCAGCCTCGCGCTCGTTCCGCACGGCAAGGTCCAGAGCGTACGCATGGAGCAAGGGCCGTGGATGCGCGTCAAGGGGCTGGCCCATGTGCACATCGACACGGGCGCCAACAAGACGGTGACGGCTCGGCTGCGGGACGCCTCGGAGGCGGCGGAGTTGCTGTACGCGCAGGCGGACCGGTCACGGACGGGGCGGCGGGAGGCCCGGCCGGATCGGTGGATGGCCGGAGCTTGAGCGATGAACGGCTGAGGGCAGTGACGCGTTGCGCTGCCACTGCCCTCATGACCTGTTGCCGATGAACCTCAGGGAACCTCGCTCCTGAGGTTCAGGAAACCGCGCTCCGCAGTTCCGCCACGTCGATCTGTTCCGTCTCGTCGTGCGCGGTCAGGTCGATGACCTGCTTGCCGACGCCGCGGGACTCCTCGTCCGCGGGCTTGAACTGCGCCTCGGACTCGGCTTTGTGGAGAGCGATCGCTTCCTGGCCCACCACGTCGGCCAGGTCCTCGTTCTGCACGGCCTCCAAGGCGGCCCGGGACGCCTCCTGCTGCGTACCGAAGAAGTCGAACCCGCCCTCTACGGAAGGCCGCCGTACGGGAGAAGTCGGCACGACCGCCACGGCCTTGGGCACAGTGAAGTGCCCGGAGGGAAGCCCAGCCTTGTGGGCGGGCTTCAGGGCTGCTGCGGTGGTGGGGGACTCGGCGGGCGTCGGTGCGTTCGCGGCGGCCGTGCGCTCATGCCCTCCGACCGCCTCGGGCTTCCCCTGCGCCGCCTCCCCCTCCGCCCCGGCCTCGCCCGTCGCGGGGGCCTTCTTGCGAGAGCCGCCCTTCGGCGAACCGCCCGGTGTGGGCCCGCCCTTGCCGGGACCGCCCGCCGGAGGCGCACCCTTCGGCGCACCGGCCTTCACGGGGGCACCCTTGGCCGAACCGCCCTTCACGGGGCCGCCCTTCGGCGACGGGCCTGGCTCGGGCTCGTCGAACGCATCCGGCGCCGGACCGCTCTCTGTAGAGCCGCTCTTCGGGGACTCGCTCCCGTCGGGCGCGTCTGCCGCCGAACCGCTCCCCGTGGAACCGCTCTTCGGGGACTCCTTCTCGGCGGGCTCGTCTGCCGCCGAACCGCTCTCCGTGGAGCCGTCCGCCGCGGACGAACCGCTCGTGTCCTCCGAAGCGACCTCTTCCGATGCGTCCTGTGCCGAACCGTCCTGTGCCGAACCGTCCTTCGTCACTCCGTCCGCCCAAGGCGCGCCCTCGGCCACGTCCACGTGAGACGCAGCCGCCTCCGCCAGCCGGTCCAGCGCCGCGTTGGCCTTCGCGTAGAGCACCGAAGCCGCGGCACGTGCGGCCGGAGCGGGCTTCTCCGTCGCCTCGGCCACCGGATCCGCCGAAGCCGCCGCGGGCAGTGCGGCACGAGCCGGAGTCGTCGCCTCTACGGCGAGGCGTCGGCGGCTCTCCAGGACACTGGCCCGCTCCGTCTCCGCCGTGGCGTACCGCCTCAGCAGGGCGGCGTGTTCGTTGCGCAGGCCCTGAAGCTCCGCCCGCTTCTCGCGGAGCCGGTGCTCCAGCTTGGTTCGCAGCTCGCGGGACTCGTCGAGGTCGGTCTCGAGCTCGGCGACCCGCTCCTCGTGGCGCCACTCGTCGCTCGCACGCGCGCGCGTGAGGTCCGCGACGCGTTTGCCCGCGGACACGTCCCAGTGGCGCATGACGACCGCGCCCACGACAGCCGTCGCCGCGGCGCCCGCAGCCAGCCCGCGGAGCACCCACGCGTCAGAGAACAGCCAGGGCCCGGCGGCACAGACGAGCGAGACGCCTGCGATCGCCGAGGGGGGCAGCAGCCGGTGCAGAGGTGGGGAATGACGGTGACGTCCACGTGGCATGGCCAGAAACTTACCGCGCGTAGGCGAATCTTGGAGCCCCGCCCCCTAAAAACCCAGCCACTCCCGAGGATTGATACCACCTCACCACTCAGCGGTCACTCCAAACTGTCACTCCAGTGACAGCGGCACCTCGCAGAGGACCGACAGAGGTCCGCGTATGCAAACGCACTTTTGCCACGCTTTTCCGAAACCGAGTGAACCCGGCCCCTCCTGACACCGTCCTAGAGGGCGCAATATCGCCGGATGCCGTAAATGGCACTGGTTCCGAGGTCTCTCGCAGAAGTGCGGTATGCGATGTCTGTCACGGTTGAAGGGGAAGCATCGGCCAGGGCTCCGGACAGGCCGGGCCGACTGCGCCGCATACTGCGCGGTCCACGCCCCGAGGCCGTCCCCACCCTGGTCGCCAGGGCCTGCACTCTCGTGGGGTTCCTGGACATCGCCGCGGGCGTCTTCCCGCGCTTCCGGCACAGCCGTGTGCACACGCTCGCCGAGGTACTGCCGGGCGCGCTGGGCCCGTTCGCCGCCGCCCTGTCGCTCAGCGTGGGCGTCCTGCTGCTGCTCCTGGCCCACGGTGTGCGCCGCCGGAAGCGCCGGGCCTGGCAGGCCGCCGTGCTCCTGCTGCCGGCCGGCGCCCTCGCACAGCTGGCCTACCGGCACTCCCTCATCGGCGTCCTCGTCTCACTGGCGCTGCTGGCTCCCCTGCTGCGGCATCGCGGCGAGTTCACGGCGCAGCCCGACCCCCGCAGCCGCTGGCGCGCGCTCACCAACTTCGTTCTCATGGGCGCCGGTTCACTCCTCCTCGGTCTGGTCATCGTCAGCGTCCACTCGAACCGATTGGTGGGCGATCCGAGCCTGGCAGACCGCATCACCCACGTGATGTACGGCCTGTTCGGCTTCGAAGGGCCGGTCGGCTACCAGGGCGATACGTCCTGGACGGTGGCCTTCTCACTCGGCGCGCTCGGCCTGCTGACCGCCATCAGCACCATCTACCTGGCGCTGCGCCCCGAACAGCCCGCCGCACGGCTCACGAAGGACGACGAGGTGCGGCTGCGAGCACTCCTGGAGAAGCACGGTGGCCGTGACTCGCTCGGTCACTTCGCGCTGCGCCGGGACAAGGCGGTCGTCTTCTCGCCCAGCGGCAAGGCGGCGGTGACGTACCGCGTCGTCTCCGGGGTGATGCTCGCCGGCGGCGACCCGATCGGCGACGTCGAGGCCTGGCCCGGCGCGATCGAGCGCTTCATGGACGTGGCGAAAACCCACTCCTGGACGCCCGCCGTCATGGGCTGCTCCGAAACGGGCGGCGAGGTCTGGACGCGGGAAACCGGCCTGGACGCCCTCGAACTGGGCGACGAGGCGGTGGTGGATGTCGCGGATTTCTCGCTGGCCGGACGCCCGATGCGAAACGTGCGCCAGATGGTGAAACGCATCGGGCGGGCCGGTTACGAGACCCGGGTGCGCCGTGTTCGTGACCTGGGCGAAGGCGAACTGGACCGGATACGCCGCGCCGCCCAGGACTGGCGCGGCACGGACACCGAGCGCGGCTTCTCCATGGCGCTGGGCCGCATCGGTGACCCGGCCGACGGGGACTGTCTGCTCGCCACGGCACACAAGGTTGACGCCGAACCGGGGCCGTACGGCGACCTGAAGGCCGTACTCCACTTCGTCCCATGGGGCACCGACGGCGTCTCCCTGGACCTGATGCGCCGCGACCGCGCGGCCGATCCCGGCATGAACGAGCTCCTCATCGTGGCCGCGCTCAAGGCGGCGCCGCGCCTGGGCGTGGAGCGGGTCTCGCTCAACTTCGCGATGTTCCGCGCGACCCTGGCCCGCGGCGAGAAGATCGGCGCGGGCCCGGTCCTGCGCGCCTGGCGCGGTCTGCTGGTGTTCCTCTCCCGCTGGTTCCAGATCGAGTCGCTCTACAAGTTCAACGCGAAGTTCCGCCCCCGCTGGGAGCCCCGCTTCGTCGTCTACGGCTCCTCCCGCGACCTGCCGCGCCTCGGCCTGGCGGCCCTGCGGGCGGAGGGCTTCGTGGACGTCCTCCTACCGCGGGCCCTGCGCCGCAAGACGCCCCCGCCGACGCCGTGCACCCACCAGCTGCCGGAATCCCGCCTGCCGGAACACGGCGTGAGGGCGGCATAGAGCAGGCCTGAGCGTGGTCCCACTCCCTCCAAGCCCCGGGACCTCGCTCAGGCCACCACACGATGGGGGCCGCCTCCGGAAGCCCCTCGGCCCCCGGAGGAGACCCGGCCCGACGCCAGAGGCCTACGCTGGGCGTATGACCAAGAACAGCGGGCGAGGCCAAGTGTCAGGGCTCCCGGCATGGGACCGGTGCGCCGTCATGGGAGTTGTGAACGTCACCCCCGACTCCTTCTCGGACGGCGGCCGTTGGTTCGACACGACGGCAGCCGTCAAGCACGGCCTCGACCTGATCGCGGAAGGCGCGGACCTGGTCGATGTGGGCGGCGAGTCCACCCGCCCCGGCGCCACCCGCGTCGACGAGGCCGAGGAACTCAAGCGCGTCATCCCGGTCGTACGGGGCCTCGCCTCCGAAGGCGTCACCGTCTCCGTCGACACCATGCGCGCCTCCGTCGCCGAGCGCGCACTCGCCGCCGGCGCCGCACTCGTCAACGACGTCAGCGGCGGCCTCGCCGACCCCGCGATGATCCCGGTCGTCGCGAACGCCAGCGCGCCCTTCGTGGTCATGCACTGGCGCGGCTTCCTGGAGGGCGGAAACATCCAGGGCAGGTACGAGGACGTCGTCTCCGAAGTCATCGACGAGCTCCACGCGCGCGTGGCGGCCGTTCTCGAGGGAGGCATCGCCGCGGACCGCATCGTCGTCGACCCGGGCCTCGGCTTCTCCAAGGAGGCCGAGCACGACCTGATCCTCCTCGCCCACCTCGACCGCCTCCTGGACCTCGGCCACCCGGTACTGGTCGCCGCGTCCCGCAAGCGGTTCCTCGGCCGCGTACTGGCCGGGCCTCAGGGCGCCCCGCCGCCCGCCAGGGAACGCGACGCCGCCACCGCCGCCGTCTCCGCCCTCGCCGCCCACCGGGGCGCATGGGCGGTCCGCGTCCACGAGGTGCGGGCCACCGCCGACGCGGTCCGGGTCGCCCGGGCCGTGGAAGGCGCCCGGGCTGCAGAGGGAGCCCAGTGAGCGCACCCCGCACCGATGTCGAAGAGGTAGCCCGCGCCAACACCGCCTTCTACGAGGCGATGGAACGAGGCGACTTCGAGGAGCTGTCGACGCTCTGGCTCGCACCCATGGACATCGACGGAGCCGAGCACACCGCAGATCCCGCGGACCCCGAAGACCTCGAGGAAGGCACCGACCGGGGCGCCGAGGTCTCCTGCGTCCACCCCGGCTGGCCCGTACTGACCGGCCGCGGCGAGGTGCTCCGCTCGTACGCGCTGATCATGGCGAACACCGAGTACATCCAGTTCTTCCTGACAGACGTGCACGTGTCCGTCATCTCCGACACCGCCCTGGTGACCTGCACCGAGAACATCCTCAGCGGCGGCCCGGCCCCGGAGGACAGCGACGAACTGGGACCGCTCGTGGGCCAGCTGGTCGTCGCCACGAATGTGTTCCGCCGCACATCCGAGGGCTGGAAACTGTGGTCACACCACGCCTCCCCCGTGTTGGCCGAATCCGGCGAGGAAGAGACCGACGACTCGCCCTCCTGAGTGGGTAGGGGGCAAGTAGTGGTTGGGATCGCGGGGCCTTGGGTAGGGGCGGCTACCAGCCCGTGAGCCGCCGGGTCCCTCCGGACGAACAGTCGATGAACCCTCCTGGCCTGCGCCCGGGCCGAGCCACCGTGACCGGGTGGTGTCAGTGTCCGCAGGTAGATTCGACTGTGGCTGGTGTGCCGATCGCATGTGGCCGTGACCGCCGTTACCGACGATTGCAGGAGTGATTCGCGTGGATCGTGTCGCGCTGCGCGGCCTGAAGGCCCGCGGGCACCACGGTGTCTTCCCCAAGGAACGCGCAGAGGGCCAGACCTTCATCGTGGACCTCTCGCTGGGCCTGGACACCCGGCCGGCCGCGGCCGACGACGACCTGGCGAAGACCGTGCACTACGGCATAGTGGCCCAGGAGGTCGTGGCCGTCGTCGAGGGCGAGCCGGTGGATCTCATCGAAACGCTCGCCGCGCGCATCGCCCAGACATGTCTGAAACACGCCGGGGTCCAGGAGGTCGAGGTCTGCGTCCACAAACCGGACGCGCCGATCACTGTCCCCTTCGACGACGTGACCGTCACCATCACCCGGAGCCGAGTATGACTGCCTCGTTGACCGAGGGTCAGAGCGACCCGACCGTACAGCCGGTGCCCGCCTCCGTCGTGGAACGAGTGGACGCCGCCGACACGACCCTGCACAACCCGAAACGGGCCGTGCTCTCCCTCGGCTCGAACCTCGGCAACCGCCTGGAGACCCTCCAGGGTGCCGTCGACGCCCTGGAGGACACTCCCGGCGTACGGGTCAAGGCGGTCTCTCCGGTGTACGAGACGCAGCCCTGGGGCGTGGAGCCGGACAGCCAGCCGACGTACTTCAACGCGGTCGTCGTCCTGCGCACGACGCTCCCCCCAAGCTCCCTGCTGGAGCGGGCGCACGCGGTCGAGGAGGCCTTCCACCGCGTACGGGACGAGCGCTGGGGGCCCCGCACGATCGACGTGGACATCGTCGCGTACGCCGACATGGTCTCCGACGACCCGGACCTCACCCTCCCCCACCCACGGGCGCACGAGCGTGCCTTCGTCCTCGCCCCCTGGCACGACGTGGAGCCCGACGCCCAGCTCCCGGGTGTCGGGCCGGTGGCAGGACTTCTGGCCTCCGTCCCGCGCGAAGGTGTCGCGCCCCGCGCCGACCTGGAACTACAGCTGCCCGACTAGTCGTTAAGGTCTACCGGACCATCTACCGGACCATCTCCGGCTGCGACGAAGGGGCATCGTGAAAGAGCTGCGCATCAGGACGCTGGTCGGCGTGTTCGTGGTCGCCGGCGTGCTGTCCTGGGCGGGCGCCCGCTTGTGGAACGCGGTGGGCACGCTGCCCCGGGTCCCCCTCGCCGCCCCCATCGTCCTGGCCCTGATCGCCGTGGTCCTCCTGGCCACGGCGCTCTCCCTGAGGGCCCGCCTCAAGGCCCAGCGCGAGCGCCGCCCCGGCGCCACGGGTGTCGACCCGCTGGTGGCGGCCCGAGCGGTGGTATTCGGCCAGGCAAGCGCCCTGGTGGCCGCCCTGGTAGCCGGCATGTACGGCGGAGCCGGCGCCTTCCTCCTGGAGTCCCTGGACATCCCGGCCCGCCGCGACCAGGCAATCTATGCCGGCTTCTCAGTCCTGGCGGGCATTGCCGTCATAGCGGCGGCCTTCTTCCTGGAACGGGTCTGCAAACTCCCGGAAGACGACGAAACGAACGGCAACGCGGCCCCGGCGGCGTAGGGCCGCGCCTCAAGATCACATCACCAGGCAGACGCTACGGAGCCGTCAGCGGAGGCTCACCGAGCCAGGATGAGACTCATCGCCTCGGCCCGCGTCGTAGCGTCCCGCAACTGCCCGCGCACAGCGGATGTCGTCGTCTTCGCCCCCGGCTTGCGTATACCGCGCACCGACATGCACATGTGCTCAGCCTCGATCACGACAATCGCCCCCCGCGCCTCAAGAATCCGCATCAGCGAGTCGGCGATCTGCGTGGTGAGTCGTTCCTGCACCTGCGGACGCCGCGCGAACACCTCGACGAGCCGCGCCAGCTTCGACAGTCCGGTGATCTTTCCGGTATCGGCCGGGATGTACCCCACGTGCGCCACACCGTGAAACGGCAGCAGATGATGCTCACACAGCGACACGATCTCGATGTCCTTCACGAGGACCATCTCGTCGTGCCCCAGGTCGAACGTCGTCGTCAGCACGTCCTCGGGCTCCTGCCGCAACCCGGCCAGCAGCTCCCGATACGCCCGGGCCACCCGCCCCGGCGTCTCCCGCAGCCCCTCCCGGTCCGGATCCTCACCGACCGCGATCAGCAGCTCTCGTACGGCGTTCTCGGCGCGCTTCTCGTCGAACTCGCCGATCTCGCCCTCGCCGCTCAGCCTCACGGGGTCGATCATGTGGTGCCTCGTTCCTGTGCCTTCCACGCGTGCGGATCACGCGCTTCATGTACGGGCATACAAATATGCCGCGCCCCCCAGGCTAGACCAGGGGGGCGCGGCATCCGTTCCGGGCCGATTGAGGCGGCCGGGGCAGGGTGGCTCAGGCTCAGCTCTCGGGACGCTCCTCCGGAGCCGGCTCGGCCACCGGAAGCGCCTCGGCGGCAGGGTTCGCCTTCGCGGTGATCGCCGGCGCCGCGCCGTTCGTCCCGTTCGTCAGCGACAGCTCCTTGGGGGAGAGCACCGGCGGGCGGGTGGACGGAGTGCGCCTGGAGGAGCCGGTCCATGCGGGGCGGGCCGGGCGCTTGACGATGGGGGCGAAGATCTCGGCGATCTCCTCCTTGCCCAGCGTCTCCTTCTCCAGGAGCTTGAGCACCAGGTTGTCGAGGACATCGCGGTTCTCGACCAGGATCTCCCAGGCCTCGTTGTGCGCGGTCTCGATGAGCTTCTTGACCTCTTCGTCGACGAGCGCGGCGACCTCTTCCGAGTAGTCGCGCTGGTGAGCCATCTCACGTCCGAGGAAGGGCTCGCTGTTGTCGCCGCCGAACTTGATCGCGCCGAGACGCTCCGTCATGCCGTACTGCGTGACCATCGCTCGCGCGGTGGCCGTGGCCTTCTCGATGTCGTTCGCCGCGCCCGTGGTCGGGTCGTGGAACACGAGCTCCTCGGCCGCGCGACCGCCCAGCATGTACGCGAGCTGGTCGAGCATCTCGTTGCGCGTGGTCGAGTACTTGTCCTCGTCCGGGAGCACCATGGTGTAGCCGAGCGCACGGCCTCTGGAGAGGATCGTGATCTTGTGGACCGGATCGGAGTTCGGTGAAGCCGCCGCGACCAGGGCGTGACCGCCCTCGTGGTACGCGGTGATCTTCTTCTCCTTGTCCGACATGATCCGGGTCCGCTTCTGCGGGCCCGCGACCACACGGTCGATCGCCTCGTCCAGCATGTGGTTGTCGATCAGCTTCTGGTTGCTGCGCGCGGTGAGCAGCGCAGCCTCGTTCAGCACGTTCGACAGGTCGGCGCCGGTGAAGCCCGGCGTACGACGCGCCACTGCGGACAGGTCGACGTCCGGCGCGACCGGCTTGCCCTTCTGGTGGACCTTGAGGATCTCCAGACGGCCCTGCATGTCCGGGCGGTCGACCGCGATCTGGCGGTCGAAGCGGCCGGGGCGCAGGAGAGCCGGGTCGAGGATGTCGGGCCGGTTCGTGGCGGCGATGAGAATCACACCGCCCTTCACATCGAAGCCGTCCATCTCGACGAGCAGCTGGTTCAGCGTCTGCTCGCGCTCGTCGTGACCGCCGCCGAGACCGGCACCGCGGTGACGGCCCACCGCGTCGATCTCGTCGACGAAGACGATCGCCGGAGCGTTCGCCTTGGCCTGCTCGAACAGGTCACGGACGCGGGAGGCACCGACACCGACGAACATCTCGACGAAGTCGGAACCGGAGATCGAGTAGAAGGGGACGCCGGCCTCGCCCGCGACAGCGCGCGCGAGCAGCGTCTTACCCGTACCGGGAGGCCCGTACAGCAGTACGCCCTTGGGGATCTTCGCCCCGACGGCCTGGAACTTGGCCGGCTCCTGGAGGAACTCCTTGATCTCGTGGAGCTCCTCAACTGCCTCGTCCGAGCCCGCGACGTCGGAGAACGTCGTCTTCGGGGTGTCCTTGGTGATGAGCTTGGCCTTGGACTTCCCGAAGTTCATGACTCGGGAGCCGCCGCCCTGCATCTGGTTCATCAGGAACAGGAAGACAACCACGATGAGGACGAACGGCAGCAGGGAGAGCAGGATGCCGACGAACGGGTTCTGCTTGGACGGCGAAACCGTGTAGCCGTCCGTGATCTGCTTGTCCTCGTACTTGGTCTGCAGTGTGTTGGCGAGGTTGACGCCCTGGTCGCCGATGTAGCTCGCCTGGATCTTCGAGCTGCCCTCGACCTTTTGGCCGTCCTTGAGCTCGACCTTGATGATCTGTTCGTCGCCGGTGGTGAGCTTGGCCTGCTGGACCTTGTTGTCACTGATCGCCTGGACGACCTGGCCGGTGTCCACCGTCTTGTAGCCGCCGGACGAGCCGACGACCTGCATCAACACGACCACGGCAAGGACGGCCAGCACGATCCACATGACCGGCCCACGGAAGTATCGCTTCACGTCCATCCATACGGAGCGGTGCCGCCCCGTCCCTCCTGCCATAGTGAGTTTGATAAGACTGTTCTTCGGACGGTACCCCAGCATTGTCACCCGAAGCCGCACGGTCCGGCTGACAAACCGTCTACGGATGCTCCAACGGCGCGGAACCCGCAAGGGTTCCCGGACCGTCTTCCTCTATTACGTGGGGTTCGCCACTGTCTACGAGAGTGCCTCAGCCACCGTAGACATGAGGCGCGAGCGTACCGACGAACGGCAGATTCCGGTATTTCTCGGCGTAGTCGAGGCCGTAGCCCACGACAAACTCGTTCGGGATGTCGAAGCCGGCCCACTCCACGTCGATCGCGACCTTGGCGGCCTCCGGCTTGCGCAGCAGCGTGCACACCTTGAGTGAGGCGGGCTCGCGCGAGCCGAGGTTGGAGATCAGCCAGGACAGCGTCAGACCGGAGTCGATGATGTCCTCGACGATGAGGACGTGCTTGCCCTTGATGTCGGTGTCGAGGTCCTTCAGGATCCGCACGACGCCGGAGGACTGCGTACCCGCGCCGTACGAGGACACGGCCATCCAGTCCATGGTGACGGGGGTGGACAGAGCGCGCGCCAGGTCAGCCATGACCATCACGGCGCCCTTGAGGACTCCGACGAGCAGCAGGTCCTTGCCCGCGTACTCCGCGTCGATCTTCGCGGCCAGCTCGACCAGCTTCGCGTCGATCTCTTCCTTGGTGATGAGCACCGACTTGAGGTCGGTGCCCATGTCTTTCGCGTCCACCCGCATCACTTTCGGTCGTCCCGCATGTATGGCGGCCACTCGGGCCGCCCACGACCCGCGCAAGGGGCCGGCGGAAGGCCCGGATTCAGCCTTGCCGAATCACCAGTCTGCCACCCTGCCGCTGGACGACGACTTTGCCCGGCAGGTTGATGGCTCCCTGACCGCGCCAGCCGGTGATCAGCCGGTCGATCTCTTCGATGTGCCGGGCGAACAGTGAACCGGCGGGCGCCCCGGCCTCGATGGCGGCGCGGCGCAGGATACGGCGGCGCACGGCGGGCGGCAGGGCGTACAGCTTGGCGCACTCCAGGAGGCCGGCGGCGTCCCGCACGGAGGCCTCGGCCTGGCGGGCCCACGCGTCGAGGGCGTCGGCGTCGTCGCGGGACAGCCGTGCCGTACGCGCGAGGGCTTCGACGACGCCCTTGCCAAGGGCCTTCTCCAGGGCGGGCAGGCCCTCGTGGCGCAGGCGTGACCTCGTATAGGACGGGTCGGAGTTGTGCGGGTCGTCCCAGACGGGGAGCGACTGGACCATGCAGGCCTTGCGGGCGGTGTGCCGGTCGAGCTCCAGGAAGGGGCGGCGGTAGCGGCGGGTGGCTCCCGGGCCTCCGGAGACCGCGGCCATGCCGGACAGGGAGCGGATGCCCGAGCCGCGGGCGAGGCCGAGCAGTACGGTTTCGGCCTGGTCGTCACGGGTGTGCCCGAGCAGGACCGCGGCGGCGCCGTGGCGCTCGGCGGCGGCGTCCAGGGCGGCGTACCGCGCGTCCCGGGCGGCGGCCTCCGGTCCGCCGTTACGGCCTACGGCGACGCCGATGGACTCGGCCGGGTCCAGGCCGAGTTCGGTGAGTCGTACGACGACTTCTGCCGCGCGCAGGTCGGAGCCGGGCTGCAGACCGTGGTCAACGGTGATGCCACCGGCGCGGATGCCGAGCTTGGGGGCTTCGAAGGCGAGGGCGGAGGCGAGCGCCATGGAGTCGGCGCCGCCGGAGCATGCCACGAGCACGAGCGGCGGGGGCGACTGCTCGTGCGCGGTGTCGGAGTGCTCAGTGCCGGGGTGGGCGGGCGTGTGGTCGGCGAGGACGTCGTTGAGGATTTCGTGGAGGACGCGGCGGACCGCCAGGCGTATCGCCGCGACCGCTGGATGGGGACCCATGTCCGGTTCCCTTCATGAAATTGTCGGGGGTGAGCCCGATATCCGGTCACGCAGAGTGCCTAGATGGTGACAGAAACGGGCCGTTCCCCGAGCATTGCACGCCTACCCATGCCCCACGGTCCCTCGGACGGGTGATAGCGGGGGCGCTCACCTGTCCTCGGCCGGATTCAGTTCACGACTCTGCCTTACGGTGCACCCGCGCAACCCAGTCCGCCGGTTTGGAGATCTCCGACTTGGTGGGGAGCGTGTTCGGCGAGGTCCACACGCGGTTGAACCCTTCCATGCCGACCTGGTCCACGACCGCCCGTACGAAGCGCTCCCCGTCCCGGTACTGGCGCAGCTTGGCGTCCAGGCCGAGCAGCTTGCGCAGCGCCAGGTCGAGGCGGGAGGCCCCGCGCTGGCGGCGCTGCTGGAATTTCTCGCGGATCTCGGCGACGGACGGGACCACGGCGGGGCCCACGCCGTCCATCACGAAGTCCGCGTGGCCCTCCAGGAGGGACATCACGGCGGTCAGCCGGCCGAGGATCTCGCGCTGGGCGGGCGTCTGGACGATCTCGACGATGGACCGTCCCCCGTCGTCGCCCTCCTCACCCTCGGGACGGCTGCCGGCGAGCGTCTGCGCGGCCTCCCGGATGCGCTCCAGGACCGTCATGGGGTCGACCTCGGTCTCCTCCAAGAAAGACTGGATTTCGCCCTCGAGGTGGTCGCGCAGCCAGGGCACGGCCGTGAACTGCGTCCGGTGGGTTTCCTCGTGCAGGCAGACCCAGAGCCTGAAGTCGTGGGGCTGTACGTCGAGTTCGCGCTCGACGTGCACGATGTTCGGGGCGACGAGGAGCAGCCTGCCGCCGCCGTTCTCGCCCGCCGGGAGTTCGCGGGTCGCCGGGGCGAAGGTCTCGTACTGACCCAGCACCCTTGAGGCCAGGAACGACAGGAGCATGCCCAGCTCGACGCCGGTGACCTTGCCGCCGACGGCGCCGAGGACGGCTCCGCCGGGGGTGCTCCCGCGACGTTCCTGCATCTTGTCGAGCAGCGGTTTGAGGATCTCCCTGAACCCGGCGACGTTCGCCCGGACCCAGCCCGGGCGGTCGACGACGAGGATGGGGGTGTCACGCAGGTCCTCGCTGCCCATCTGCGTGTACTCGCGGACATGCTGCTCCGACGCCTTCGCATGTCGGCGCAGCTCCGCGACGACGGCCCTGGCCTCGTCGCGACTCACCTCTGGGCCCGGCCTTACGAGCCGGGTCGCGGTCGCCACCGCGAGATTCCAGTCGACCATCTCGGCACCACCGATGCTCGTCATGCCCTCAACCGTACGTGAGCGCTGCCGCTGGGTGCAGGGTGTGGGGTTCGTGGGGGTTCTTGTTCGTTTGTTGGCTGCGGGTCCGTCGTGGCTGGGCGCGCCCACGCGGCGGAGCCGCATATGTCACAGCCCCGCGCCCCTGAGGGGGCCCAACGGACCTTGCGCCCCTCAGGGCCGCAGCACCGTCAGGGCCACAGCCGCCCCCTCAGGAGCCGCAGCCGCAGGTCGCCAGCGCCGAAGCCGCGCCATCCAGTGCCTTCTGTGTTGCCGCTGGATCCGTGGGGCTGTCCGAAGACGTCAGGAAAGCGAAGGCCAGTAGGCGGCCCTCGGTGTTCACCACCGTGCCTGCCAGGGTGTGTACGCCTGTGAGGGTGCCCGTCTTTGCGCGTACGACTCCTGTGCCGGGCTGGCCCGAGTAGCGGTTGCGGAGGGTGCCGGTGAAGCCTGCTACTGGGAGACCGGTCAGGGCGGGGCGGAGTTCGGGGTGGTCGGGGGCGCCTGCCTTGGCCAGGAGGGCGGTGAGCAGGTCCGCGGTCAGGCGGTCGGCTCGGTCCAAGCCGCTGCCGTCCGCGAACTTGACGCCTTCCAGGGGCAGTTCGAGCTTCTGCAGCTGCGTTCGGATCGCCGTGGATCCGCCTTCGAAGCTGGCCTGTTCGCCGGAGGCGAGTGCGGTCTGGCGGGCCAGGGCCTCGGCGATGTCGTTGTCACTGTTGGTCAGCATCCGCTCGACCAGGGCGGACAGGGGCGGGGACTCGACCTTTGCGAGGGGCTCCGCGCGGCCCGTCGCCTTGGAGGGGCCGGGGGACTCGGTCTTGATGCCGCGGTCGTTCAGGAGGGCCGCGAACTGCCGGGCCGCGTCCTCCGCCGGATCCGTGCTGCGGTCCGCGGGGCCGGAGGACGAGTCGTCGAGGCGGCCCTCGTCGGTCATCAGGGCGGTGACCGGCGCGATGTTGGGGTTGGGACTGATGGGGTGCAGCACAGGGCCGTCGTACAGCGTGGTGTCGTACGAGAGCGTCACCGCGTCCAGCTTGCGGGCCTTGAGGGCGCGGGCGGTCTCGTCGGCGAGCGTACGCAGGCTGGCGTTGCCGTTCGCCTTCTCGCGGGCGGTCAGCGTGGGGTCTCCGCCGCCGACGAGGACGAGCTCCTTGGTGCCGGGTTCGAGAGCCGTGCGGGTCGCGATGCGGTGGTCGGCGCCCGCCGCGGAGAGTGCCGCGACGGCGGTGGCGATCTTGGTGGTGGAGGCGGGCGTCAGCGCCTCGTCCGCGGCCCTGCCGTACAGCCGCTTGCCGGTGGCCACGTCGACGACCGCGGCCGTACGTTCGGATCCCAGCGAGGGGTCGTCGAGCAGGGGACCGAGGACATCGGAGAGGGCCTTTTCGGAGGGCGAGGAAACGGAGCCGGTCGTGCGCCCGAGTCCGGCGAGTACGGCGGGGGCGCTGGGTGCGGGACGCGGCGCCTTCTCGGACGTACCGGATCCGGGGCCGGATCCAGGGCCGTGATCTGCGCCACCTGCGCCCTCCAGCGATGCCGCCAAGTCGCGCTCGGCCGTACGCTGACCGCTGGAGTCCCAAGGGCCGGCCGCGGTCACCACAGTGGCCGCCAGTGCGAGGCCGAGGAGGGCGGCGCCCGCCGTGAACTGCACGGTGGTCAGCCGCACGATCCGCAGCCGCATGGCCCCCAAGGACCGTACGAGCCACGGCCTGACGGCTTCCACGGCCCGTACGAGCCCCGGCCGCACGGCTCGCGCGAACCGCTCCACATGCGGTCGCGCGGTCTGCCAAGCCTTCAGCTCCGGCACGACCACCAGCCCCTTTCGCGATCACACACCTGCGTGAGGGACACTTAACCACCAGACGTATGTGTTGATCATGGAGGAGCCACCGGTGGAGTTCGACGTCACGATCGAGATTCCGAAGGGTTCGCGGAACAAGTACGAGGTGGACCACGAGACCGGTCGGATCCGCCTGGACCGTCGACTCTTCACCTCGACCAGCTACCCGGCCGACTACGGCTTCGTCGAGAACACGCTCGGCGAGGACGGCGACCCGCTGGACGCCCTCGTCATCCTGGACGAGCCGACCTTCCCCGGCTGCCTCATCCAGTGCCGCACGATCGGCATGTTCCGTATGACGGACGAGGCCGGCGGCGACGACAAGCTGCTGTGCGTCCCGGCGCACGACCCGCGCGTGGAGCACCTCCGGGACATCCACCACGTGTCGGAGTTCGACCGTCTGGAGATCCAGCACTTCTTCGAGGTCTACAAGGACCTGGAGCCCGGCAAGTCCGTCGAGGGCGCCAACTGGGTGGGCCGCACGGACGCCGAGGCCGAGATCGAGCGCTCCTACAAGCGCTTCAAGGAGCAGGGCGGCCACTGAGGCCATGTGATCGACCGGCGGGCCGCGTGACCCAATGGGTGACGCGGCCCGTTCGTGTGTTCTTGCGCTGAGGCGTACATCAGGGATACGGCGTACGGGGGACACGTACGAGCACGGACGCATCAGAAACGAACGTATTGAGAAGTGGGGCGGGAACTGGTGGCCGAGCCGGACCGGGAGGACCGTAAGCCGCAGTCGGATGAGGCGAGGAGTGCGTTCGCGGCGCCGAGCGGGGTGGCAGCGGCGTTCGAGGACGAGTCGCATACGACGTCGGAGTTCGCGATCCCTGAAGGGCTAGCGCCGCCCGAGCCGCCGTCCGCCGAGCCGGAAGGCTCGGCGTTCAACGCTCCGCATACGTACCGGGCCCCCGCCTTCACCCCGCCGACCGGCATCCCCGTGGTCAAGCTGACCAAGGAGGTGCCCTGGCAGGACCGGATGCGCACGATGCTGCGTATGCCGGTGGCCGATCGGCCCGTCGCCGAGCAAGTCCAGCGCACGGAGGAGGACGGCGGCCCGGCCGTCCCGCGGGTCCTCGACCTGACGTTGCGTATCGGCGAACTGCTGCTCGCGGGCGGCGAGGGCGCCGAGGACGTGGAGGCGGCGATGCTCGCCGTCTGCCGTTCGTACGGCCTGGACCGCTGCGAGCCGAACGTCACGTTCACGTTGCTGTCCATGTCGTACCAGCCGTCCCTGGTGGACGACCCGATCACTGCCTCACGGACGGTACGCCGCCGGGCCACCGACTACACGCGGCTTGCCGCCGTGTACCGGCTCGTCGACGACATCAGTGACGACGAGACCGAGATCTCCCTTGAGGAGGCCTACCGGCGGCTCGCGGAGATACGACGCAATCGGCACCCCTATCCCGGCTGGGTACTGACCGGTGCCGCCGGGCTGCTCGCGGGCGCGGCCTCCGTGCTCGTCGGCGGTGGCGCCATCGTGTTCGTCGCCGCCGCGCTCGGTGCGATGCTCGGCGACCGGCTCGCGTGGCTGTGCGCGGGGCGCGGGCTGCCCGAGTTCTACCAGTTCACGGTGGCCGCGATGCCTCCGGCCGCGATCGGCATCGCGCTCACGCTGGCGAATGTCGACGTGGCGTCGTCCGCGGTGGTCACCGGTGGGCTCTTCGCGCTGCTGCCCGGGCGGGCGCTGGTCGCGGGCGTCCAGGACGGACTGACCGGTTTCTACATCACCGCCGCCGCACGCCTGCTGGAGGTCATGTACTTCTACGTGGGCATCGTCACCGGGGTTCTGCTGGCGCTGTACTTCGGGGTGAAGCTGGGCGCGGAGCTGGATCCGGATATCGCCGTGAGCAGCTCCCAGGACCCTGTGTGGGGGATCGTCGCGTCGATGCTGCTGGCGCTGGCCTTCGCCGTACTGCTCCAGCAGGAACGATCCACCGTGCTGATGGTGACCCTCAACGGTGGCGTGGCCTGGTCGGTGTACGGCGCGATGCACTACCCGGGCGGGCTCTCGCCGGTCGCCTCGACGGCTGTCGCGGCGGGCGTGGTGGGCCTGTTCGGACAGCTGCTGTCCCGCTTCCGGTTCGCTTCCGCCCTGCCGTTCACAACGGCGGCGATCGGGCCGTTGCTGCCCGGTTCGGCGACGTACTTCGGGCTGCTGTCCATCGCCCAGAACGACGTGGACGCCGGTCTTGTCAACCTGTCCAAGGCCGCCGCCCTCGCGATGGCCATCGCGATCGGCGTGAACCTCGGCTCGGAGATCTCCCGGCTGTTCATGCGGCTGCCGGGGGTTTCGCCGGAGGGTCGGCGCGCGGCCAAGAGGACACGCGGTTTCTGAGTACGTGCCTTGTGGCGCGGCTCAGTTCTGCGGGTGGTCCGGGCCCTGGCCGTACGGGTAGCCCTGGCCCTGCGGGTACTGCCGACCCTGCGGGTACTGCTGCCCCTGCGGGTACTGGGCGGCGTAGGGCGGCTGGCCCTGCTGCGGGCCGTAGCCCTGATCCGGGTCGTAGGGAGGCTGCTGCGGCTGCTGCTGCTGCTGCGGGTAGCCGTATCCCTGGTCCTGGCCCTGGTGGCCGTATCCCTGGTCCTGGCGGCCCTGGTGACCGTATCCCTGGTCCTGACCCTGGTGGCCGTATGCGCCCTGGTCCTGACCCTGGTGACCGTACGTCTGGTCCTGGTGGGCCGGTGGCACGCGGCGCAGTTGGGTCGTCGCGTCGTCCATGGCGGGCGGCGCCTCCGGAGCCTGTCGCGGGCTCTTCTTCGACTTGCCGCGTGCCTTCAGGATCTCGATGATGATCGGCAGCACGGAGAGGAGGACGATCAGGATGAGGATCGCCTCGATGTTCTTCTTCACGAAGTCGATCTGGCCCAGCCAGGAGCCGAGCAGCGTGACGCCCGCGCCCCAGAGGATGCCGCCGAGGACGTTGAAGGTGAGGAACGAGCGGTACCTCATGCCGCTGACGCCCGCGACGATCGGCGTGAACGTCCGCACGATGGGCACGAAGCGGGCCAGCACCAGGGACTTGGGCCCGTACTTCTCGAAGAAGTCGTGGGCCTTGACCACGTTCTCCTGTTTGAAGAGGCGTGAGTCCGGGCGCTTGAACAGCGCGGGCCCCACCTTCTTGCCGAACATATAGCCTGCCTGGTCACCGAGGATCGCGGCGACACAGATCAGGATGACAGCCGCCCACAGCGGGAAGTCCAGCTGGTCCGAGGCGATCAGCAGCCCCGCCGTGAACAGCAGCGAGTCACCCGGCAGGAAGAAGCCGATGAGCAGGCCCGACTCGGCGAAGACAATGACCAGCAGTCCCCAGATGCCGAACGTGTCGAGCAGATAATCCGGATCCAACCAGCTTGGTCCAAGGGCAAGCGTCACGGTTCCCGGCTCCTGAGGGTGAAGTGAGGCGCAGACGATGCTCTTGTGCTTCGGATCTGCTTCGGATGACCAAAGCTATCAACGCCGCGTGGCGCCTTCAGGTTCCATGGCCCCCTTGCACACCCCCTGTGCACCGATGGGGACCCCACCCTGTGACCAACTCATCACTTCCAGATGCTATGCCGCCTTTACCCGGTTATGACACCACCGTGGCCCATCATGGAAGCCCGACCTGACCGACCGGAGGCACCATGCCGCTCCACACCGGCCCCGAGAAGCCCGACGAGCGCCCCCGGGCCGTCAATCCCTTCTACGGCGAGGCCAATCCGGTCGGCGGCATGACCGAGGCCCCGCCCCAGCACCGACTGCCGGACGGGCCACTGCCACCGGCCACGGCCTATCAGCTCGTCCACGATGAGCTGATGCTGGACGGGAACTCCCGCCTCAACCTCGCCACCTTCGTCACCACCTGGATGGAACCGCAGGCCGACGTCCTGATGGCGGAGTGCCGGGACAAGAACATGATCGACAAGGACGAGTATCCGCGAACGGCAGAGCTGGAGCGGCGGTGCGTGGCGATGCTCGCCGATCTGTGGAACGCGCCGGATCCGTCCGCCGCCGTGGGCTGTTCGACGACCGGGTCGAGCGAGGCATGCATGCTCGCGGGCATGGCGCTCAAGCGCCGCTGGGCCAAGCGGCATACCGACCGGTATCCCGGAGCTCGCCCGAACCTTGTCATGGGCATCAACGTCCAGGTCTGCTGGGAGAAGTTCTGCACCTTCTGGGAGGTGGAGGCACGCCAAGTGCCCATGGAGGGCGACCGGTTCCACCTCGACCCGCAGGCGGCTGCGGAGCTGTGCGACGAGAACACCATCGGCGTCGTCGGCATCATGGGGTCCACCTTCGACGGGTCCTACGAGCCGATCGCCGAACTCTGCGCCGTCCTGGACGAGTTTCAGGAGCGCACTGGGCTCGACATTCCCGTCCACGTCGACGGCGCGTCCGGAGCGATGGTCGCTCCCTTCCTCGACGAGGACCTGCTCTGGGACTTTCGGCTGCCGCGCGTGGCCTCCATCAACACCTCGGGCCACAAGTACGGACTCGTGTACCCCGGTGTCGGCTGGGTCCTGTGGCGGTCCGCCGCCGAACTGCCCGAGGAACTGGTCTTCAGGGTGAACTACCTGGGCGGCGACATGCCCACCTTCGCACTCAACTTCTCCCGGCCGGGCGCCCAGGTCGTCGCGCAGTACTACACGTTCCTGCGGCTGGGCCGCGAGGGCTTCCGAGCGGTCCAGCAGGCGACACGGGACGTGGCCGTGGGGCTCGCCGACCGCGTCGAGAAGCTGGAAGACTTCAGACTCCTCACCCGTGGCGATCAGTTGCCGGTATTCGCCTTCACGACAGCAACCGACGTGACGGCGTACGACGTCTTCGACGTGTCCCGGAGGATGCGCGAGCGTGGCTGGCTCGTCCCCGCGTACACCTTCCCGGCGAACCGCGAGGACCTCTCCGCGCTGCGCATCGTGTGCCGCAACGGCTTCTCGTCCGACCTCGCAGAGTTGTTCGTCGAGGACCTGGGGCGCCTGCTGCCCGAACTGCGCCGCCAGCCGAATCCACTGACGCACGACAAGGGAGCGGCAACGGGATTCCACCACTGAGGCACCCGATATGGCCGCAGGAGCGTTGCTTCCGCAAGCCCGGCATGCACGCCGAGGCCGGGATCGACCACCACTGGCGTGTCGAAGGAGGCGAGAGGGCCCCCCGTTGTGCACGAGTCCTGGCGCGACGGGGAGAGCAGCGTCTTCGCTCCCCGGCCCGAACTGCCCACCCACACCGACATGCTCGTCACCGAGCTGCCCTTCCCCGTTGAAATCGACCTGCACGGCTTGCTCGAGGCCTGACAACGACCTCCCAGGATGATGGGCCCCGTCGCACGACGGGGCCCAGCCTCCCCTGCCTACCGGCTGAGTCGCCCGAACCTCCTTACCGCCAGCGGGAAGAACACCGCCAGCAGAGCCAGCGGCCAGACGATCGCTGCCCAGACGTGGCCGGGCTCACCGCCGGGGCTGCCGAGCAGGTCGCGTACCGCTGTGGCGGTGTGCGACATCGGGTTCCACTCGACCACCGTTCCCAGCCAGTCCGGCATGGCCTCCGGGACCGCGAACGCGTTGGACAGGAAGCTGACCGGCCAGACCAGGATCTGCACGGCCTGCACCATCTCCGGCTTCCCGGCCACCATCGCCAACTGGATGCCGATCCACAGCATCGCGAACCGGAAGAGCAGGAGCAGCCCCACGGCCCCCAGGAAGGACCCGAACGTGCCATGCGCACGCCAGCCGAGCGCATACGCGACGCCGACCATCACGGCCAGCCCCACCGCCGACTGGAACATGTCGGCGGCCGAACGGCCCACCAGCACCGCCCCGTTGGTCATCGGCATCGACCGGAAGCGGTCGATGACCCCCTTGTTGAGGTCCTGCGTGACGGCGATCATCGTCGCCTCCAGGCCGAAGGCCATGGTCAGCGCCAGCATCCCGGGCACCAGGAAATCGATGTAGTCGCCCTTGACGCCACGTCCGCCGCCGATCAGATAGCCGAACATCACCAGCATCATCACGGGGAACACGAGCCCGACGATCATCTGCACCGGTTGCCGCGCCCAGTGGGCGAATTCGCGACGGGTCATGGTCCAGCAGTCGGTGAGGACGTACGCCCACGCCCCGCCGTGGCTCGTCTCGTACGTCGCCACACGGCTCTCTGCGTGCGTCGTACTCACACGGCCTCCTTCACGCCGTGATCACGGTGGTCGTCTCGGTGGTCGTCTCGGTGGTCGTCTCCCGTGAGGTGCAGGAACACCTCGTCCAGCGTCGGTCGCCGCAGGGCGATGTCCTCCGCCCGGATCCCGGCCTCCTCCAGAGTGCGTACGGTCCCGGCGAGCGCCACCATGCGGTCGGTGACCGGGGCGCTGAGGAGGCGACGGTCGGCATCCACGGAGATGTCGTCCTTGTCGAACGGCAACAGGGCGACGGCCGCGCCCAGCTGGCCGCCGTTCCGCAGCACGACGTCGATGCGGTCGCCGCCGGTCTTCGCCTTCAGCTCGTCCGCCGTGCCGTCCGCGATGACCCGGCCCCGGTCGACAACCGAGATGCGGTCGGCGAGTTGGTCGGCTTCCTCCAGGTACTGCGTGGTGAGCAGTACGGTCGTGCCGCCACCGACCAGGGAGCGCACCGCCCCCCACACCTCGGCGCGGCCCCGCGGGTCGAGCCCTGTCGTCGGTTCGTCCAGGAAGAGCACCTCCGGCTCGGTGATGAGGGAGGCGGCGAGGTCCAGCCGGCGCCGCATGCCGCCGCTGTACTGCTTCACGGCCTTACGGCCCGTGTCCCCCAGGCCGAAGCGCTCCAGGAGCTCGTCGGCCCGCACGCGCGCGTGCCGGGCACCCAGGTGGTAGAGGCGTCCGAACATCTCCAGGTTCTGCCGACCGCCCAGCTCCTCGTCCAGCGCAGCATGCTGGCCGAGCAGACCGATGCGCCGCCGTACCCGGCCGGCCTCCCGCGCCACGTCGCACCCTGCGACCTCCGCGCGCCCCTCGTCCGGCCGCAGCAGGGTGGTCAGCACGCGTACCACGGTGGTCTTGCCGGCCCCGTTCGGCCCGAGCAGACCGTGGACGGTGCCGTTGAGCACCGCCAGGTCGAGCCCGTCCAGGGCCGCCTTGTCCCCGTATCGCTTCCGTACGCCCTCGACGACGATCGCGTCGGTCATCCGACTCCCTTCGGTTCAGCTTAGTCAAACTTGACTAGTAGCCGATTCGTGAAGGGTATGCCCATCGAGGCACACTAGTCAAACTTGATTAATGCGATCGATCCGAATGAGCGCGCCCGTCTGACTCAGCACGCGTCCCCCGGATGCCGCTCCCCCGTCGCGTACGGATTCTCCTGGCCCTCCGTGAGCACCCCCACGAACGCCTCCCCCTCGCCCGCGAACGTGTACGCCCCGCCCCGGATCCGCTCGATCAGGCCGCGGGTCCACCCGGCGCCCGCGTCGGCCGAGTGGACCCAGAAATTCATGATCTCGCCGATGTGACCGAGCTGTTCGGGGCCGTCCTCTGGCGTGTAGTACTCGGTGACGGCCTTGCGCCACTCCTCTATGGCGAGCACCCGCTCCTCGAGCAGTTCGAGGACCTCCTCACGGTCCAGGTCGACCATGAAGCCGAGCGCGGCCGAAAGCACATCCGGCCTCTGGTCGTAGGCGGTCAGGGACCCGCGGAGCAGCGTGAGGAACTCCTCGGTGCCCTTCTCCGTGATCTCGTACTCGGTACGCGGCGGGCCGCCGGCCGTCGAGGGCGCGATCTCGTGCGCGTACAGCAGGCCCTGCTTCGCCATCTGCTTGAGCGCGTGATAGATCGAGCCCGGCTTGGCGTTGGACCACTCGTGCGCGCCCCAGTACTCCAGGTCGTTGCGCACCTGGTAGCCGTGGGCCCGGCCGTGCTGACGGACGGCACCGAGAACGAGGAGACGGATCGCTGACATGGGGCCAGCGTAGAACCGCGCGGGTCAGCCCCAGCTCGTGCCCTGCTCCAGCGCGACGAGCTCGAAGGCCGTCTTCCCGTCCAGGGACTCGCGGATGATGTCGGCGTGACCGGCATGCCGGGCCGTCTCTCGAATCAGGTGCAGCACCAGCCAGCGCATGGACACCCGGCCCTCAGGCGGGAACCAGGGCGCCTCCGGCAGCGGGAAGGTGTCATCGAGACTGGGCACCGAGCGGATGAACGCCTCCGTCTCGGCCGCGACCTTCTCCCAGTACGCGAGCTGCGACTCGACCGTCTCATCCCCCGCGATCCGGAAGCACTCGTCCCAGTTCGACTCGTCCCGGTGCACCGCCGGGGCCTCCTGCCTGGCCCGGGCGATCCACCCCTGCTCAACCTCGGCAACATGCTTGACCAGCCCCGCGAGCGACAACTCACTGACGGTGGGCTGCGAAACCGCCTGCTCCTCCGTCAACCCGAGCACCGCCCGCCGGACACCCCCACGCTGCTCCTCCAGAAAGGAGAGCAGCGCCCCCCGCTCATCGCCCTGCGCCTCTGCGGGAACGTGAGCAACCATGACCGGCCGCCTTTCGTCGGTACGTCTTCTGGCCTGACACCGACGAAGCTACGGGCCATATAGGTCAGTTCCTGTCCGCGAGGGCCGCCGAAGGCCTCAGAACGGAAAGAAACTCCGCCCATGCTGCACAGAGATCCACTTCTGCGTCGTGAACGCCTCTACCGTCGCCTCGCCGTTCAGGCGGCCGATGCCCGAGGACTTTTCGCCGCCGAAGGCGACCAGGGGCTCGTCGTGGACCGTGCCGTCGTTCACGTGGAACATGCCTGAGTCGATCTGCTTGGCGAAGGAGACGCCGCGCTCGATGTTGGCCGTGTGGACGGCGCCGCTCAGGCCGTACGGGGTGTCGTTGACGAGGCGTACGGCCTCCTCCTCGCCGTCGAACGGGATGAGGAGCGCGACCGGGCCGAAGATCTCCTGCTGGAGGATCGCCGCGCCGGCGGGCAGGTCCGTCAGGACGCTGGGCTCGACGAGGTTGTCGGAGGTGGCGCCGTGCACGAGCGCGGTGGCGCCCTCGGCGATCGCCTGCTCCACGGCGCCCGAAAGGGCGTCCGCCTGCGAGGAGTTGATGACCGGCCCGATGACCGTCTGCGGGTCGCGCGGGTCGCCCGCCTTCAGGGTCTTCACCTTGGCGACGAACTTCTCCGTGAACTCCGCCTCGACCGAGCGGTCCACCAGCACCCGGTTCGCGGCCATGCAGACCTGGCCCTGGTGTACGTACCGGCTGAAGACGGCCGCGTCGACCGCGTAGTCGACGTCGGCGTCGTCGAGGACCACCAGCGCGCTGTTGCCGCCGAGTTCGAGGATGGCGCGCTTGAACTGCGAGGCGCAGACCGTGGCGACGTGGCGGCCCACCTTGTCGGAGCCGGTGAAGGAGATGACCTTGGGCACCGGGTGCTCGATGAACGCGTCGCCGATCTCCGCGATGTCGGTGATCAGGACGTTCAGCAGGCCGGCCGGCAGCCCCGCGTCCTCGAAGATCTTCGCGACCAGGGAGCCACCGCAGATCGGCGTGTTCTGGTGCGGCTTGAGGACCACGGCGTTGCCCAGCGCCAGGGCCGGCGCGACGGACTTCAGCGACAGCAGGAAGGGGAAGTTGAAGGGGCTGATCACACCGACGACGCCGACGGGAACGCGGTAGACGCGGTTCTCCTTGCCGTCGATCGGCGAAGGGATGATCCGGCCCTCGGGACGCAGCGCCACATGGATCGCCTCGCGCAGGAACTCCTTGGCGAGGTGGAGTTCGAAGCCCGCCTTCAGATGCGTACCGCCGAGCTCGGCGATGATCGTCTCGGCGATCTCCTGCTCGCGGTCCTCGATGATCCGCAGGGCCTTTTCGAACACCGCACGGCGCGCGTACGCGTTGGTCGCGGCCCACTCCTTCTGGGCGCGAGCGGCGGCCTTGTAGGCCTGATCCACCTCGTCGACCGTGGCTATGGTGATCGACGCCAGCTTCTCACCGTCGTACGGGTTGAAGTCGATGATGTCCCAGGACCCCGTCCCCGGACGCCACTCTCCGTCGATGTACTGCTGAGCCAGGTCCGTGAAGTAGGACGACATGTGACCCTCAATCCCTTACTGCCGGGGCGGATCCCGCCCATGGCAGACACCCGCAGACACCCGATCCGTGTCAAGGTCTGATCACGCGTCATCGTACTTGCGTTCAAGGCGACTTGAAGGGAATTGAAGAACCCTCTGGGAGAACCTGTGAAGGCTTTCAGGACAGTTGCAGCAGGCCGCGCAGCACGTCCCGGCTCTCGTTCGGTCCCGGGCTGTCGTCCTGGAGCTGCTGCATCGCCTTCTCGTACTGCGTGACGTCTTCCCGCTTGTCCAGATACAGCGCGCTGGTGAGCTGCTCCAGGTAGACCACGTCGGACAGATCGGACTCGGGGAAGGTGAGCACCGTGAAGGCGCCGCTCTCGCCGGCATGTCCGCCGAAGCTGAACGGCATGACCTGAAGCCGTACGTTCGGCCGCTCGGAGATCTCGATCAGATGCTGGAGCTGACCTCGCATCACTTCCCGGTCGCCGTACGGGCGTCGCAGTGCCGCTTCGTCGAGTACGACATGGAAGTCCGGGGCGTTCTCGGACACCAGGTACTTCTGGCGCTCCATGCGCAGCGCCACGCGCTTGTCGATGTCGGACACGCTGGCGTTCTTCATGCCGCGCTCCACAACCGCGTGCGCGTACGCCTCGGTCTGCAACAGGCCGTGCACGAACTGCACTTCGTACGACCGGATCAGGGACGCGGCGCCCTCCAGGCCGACATAGGTCGGGAACCAGGTGGGCAGCACGTCCGAGTAACTGTGCCACCAGCCCGCGACGTTGGCCTCCTTGGCGAGGGAGAGCAGTGAGTTGCGCTCCGTCTCGTCGGTGATGCCGTACAGCGTCAACAGATCCTCGACGTCACGCGTTTTGAAGCTCACCCTCCCCAACTCCATACGGCTGATCTTCGACTCGGAGGCGCGGATCGAGTACCCGGCCGCTTCCCGGGTGATCCCGCGCGACTCGCGCAGCCGCCTGAGTTGCGAGCCGAGCAGCATGCGACGTACCACCGATCCCGACTCTTGCGCGCTCACGTTCGTCAGCCTCCCCAACCGTCTTCAGGGGCCGCAGTCTGCCACTAAAACACTCCACGGTGTACTCGTTCGGTTACACAAACGGCAAGACCTCCAGGGCGGTTGAACAGGAACTTGCAAGGAGAAGACCGGTCAGGGGGAGATCAAAAAGAGGCCAGAGGGAGGTCAGAGGCAGAAAAACAGCAAGAAGTTGGCGGAAAAAAAGAGCAAGAAATGGTACGTCAAGGTCCAATTCAGGCGCGTGCACGTGCATCTGCCCTTGCATCTGCCGTACGCATTCGGAACCATGGTCCCGCGCCACCGCTGCATCGCAACGACCGCGAATTCCCGGGAGTGCCTCGCATGGGGACGAATGGATCGACCATGCTCGAGCCGTTAAGGCAGGGGCTTCCGCCACTGGATCCCGCGGCCGTGTCCAACGCCGCTTCTTGTGCTCTGCCCGCCCGCTACGAAGCGGTGCGCGACGCACGGAAGTTTACGCGCGGAACTCTGAACGAATGGGACATAGGCGACCGCTTCGACGACGTGTGCCTGGTCGTCTCGGAACTCGTCACCAACGCGCTGCGGCACGCGCTGCCTTCGGACACCCCCCGCGCGCCCGAGCTGGGTCCGCCCGTGCGGCTGCACTTGATGCACTGGACCGGGAGACTCGTGTGCGCCGTGCGCGACCCCAGTCACGACAGCCCGGTGGCGCGCGACTCGGACGACTTCTCGGCGGAGTCGGGGCGCGGACTGTTCCTGGTGGACTCGTTCGCCGACAGCTGGGGATGGCACCCGCTCGCGGGCACGCTCAGCGGCAAGGTCGTATGGGCGCTGTTCCGGCTCCATTCGGCCGACTGAGGAACCGCGGCGCTTTTACGCGCCGCGGTTCTACGCGCGTTACGGTGCGCGAGGTGGCGATAGCGCTCAGTTGCCCGCCACCAGGTGGTCGAACTCGCCGTCCTTGATGCCCAGGAGCATGGCCTCGATCTCGGCGCGCGTGTAGACGAGCGCGGGCCCGTCAGGGAAGCGCGAGTTGCGCACCGCCACCTCACCTCCGGGCAGCCGGGCGAACTCCACGCAGGAGCCCTGGGAGTTGCTGTGCCTGCTCTTCTGCCAGGCCACCCCGTACAGCTCCGTGGCAGCCATGCCGTTGTACACGTCGTGGTCCACAGGTCGCTCCCCGGTGGCGCAGTGGCGTCTTGGTGCCAGTGATGCGATGGTCAACTGACCCGGATCATAGCCCTCTTCACGTGCGGATGCATGGGCAGATGCACGTGCACGCGCGGTGGTCCTGCGGTTACAGCGCCCACGCACGCCTCGCACGTTGGCAGCCGCTCCAGCGCCTGCCCCGGAGATCGCATCCCATGCGGCCTCCGGCCCCGTACTGGTCGAATCCCTCTTGCTGTAGGAACAGACGTATCCCGCACGGTTTGTGTTCCATTGAACTGCCGCCGAACTGACCCGCCGTCAACGACAGCGGCCCCCCACCGACGGCATGAACGCCGCTGGTGGAAGGCCGCTGGGGTGGCGCGTGGCTACCGTGACGCGTACGGCAACAACGCCATCTCCCGTGCGTTCTTGATCGCGCGCGCCAACTGGCGCTGCTGCTGGGAAGAAACCCGGGTGACCCGTCGGCTGCGGATCTTGCCCCGGTCCGAGATGAACCTCCGCAGCAGCTCGGTGTCCTTGTAGTCGATGTACGTGATCCCTGCCGCTTCCAGCGGGTTGGGGCGGGGCTTCTGCGGCTTGCGCTCGGGCTTGCGGGGCATGGGTCAGACCTCCAGGAGGGTGTCGAAGGCGGGCGGGAGCTGTTTCCAGGCGGTGCGGCCCGCTGCGTACTCCGCCTCGGTCAACAGGCAGGATTCGAGGAGGCGTTCAAGGCCGTCGCGGTCCAGGCCCGGGGACGTGAAGACCAGGTGCTGGCAGCAGTCGCCGTGCTCCGCGTGCCAGTCGAGGGCTGCCGCGGCGCGGCGCACCGGCGGCACCATCTCCCAGGCCGCGTCCGGCAGCGAGGCAAGCCAGGGGCCCGCGTTCTCGACGCACAGGGCACCTCCTGCCGCGTCCCAGTGCAGCAGGGTGTCGGGCCGGTCGGCGAGCCAGAACCGGCCGCGGCTGCGGGCCGCGGCGCAGGTCAGGTCCTCCAGCGCCGCGTACAGCCGCTCCGGGTGGAAGGGGCGTCGACGGTGCCATACGAGGGTGGAGACGCCGCACTCGTCGGCCTCGGCCGGCAGCAGTGCACAGGCCGGGTGCTGGGCGGCAGCGGCGGCGTCCACATCGAAGCCGGCCAGCGCGGCATCCGCCAAGTCACCGTGGCCGAGCAGGACTTGGCGGGCGGTCGGATGGAGTTGCGCCAGCAGCGCCCGGTCGGTGTCGTCGGCGCACTCGGCCTCGTCGGACTCCGCGACGGCGAGCACGGGCGCGTACTCCAGCTGACGTGCGAACGTGTCGGCGATGGTGCGCTGGTCGGTGGCGGCAGCGGCGAGGCCCGCCTCCGCGAGGTCGTCGCCGTTGCCGAGATACGGCAGGACCAGCGCGGGGTCGACCGCCGTGATCACGCCGGTCAGCCGGAGCCCGGCGCCCGCGACGACCTCGGCCATCGCCTTGGGCTCGACCGACTCCCACAGCTCGACGACCGCGAGCCGGGTCGTCCCGTCCTCCGCGAGCCGCTCCAGCTCGGGCACCAGGTCCTCGCGCAGCGCACAGCACGCGCAGTCGTTGACGAGCGGCGCCTCACCGATCGACACGGGGCCGCCGCTGTCGCGGATCGTGCGAACGACCGTGCCCTGCACGGCTGTTGCGAGGTCATGGTGCAGCGCGACGGCCCCCGGGACATCGGCGAGCAGCCGGTCGACGGCCGCCCTTCGCGCATCGGCGTGCAGTCCGCCGACGATGGCGACGGACAGCATCAGCCGGCCTCGCGCTTCCCGTACCGCTTCTCGAAGCGCTCCACACGTCCCGCCGTGTCCAGCACGCGGGCCGTGCCCGTGTAGAAGGGGTGGCTCACATTCGAGATCTCGACGTCGACAACCGGGTAGGTGTTGCCGTCCTCCCACTGGATCGTCTTCTCGCTCGTCATGGTCGAGCAGGTCAGGAAGGCGTGGTTGGCGGCTCGGTCGCGGAAGACGACAGGGCCGTACGCCGGGTGAATCCCCTCACGCATCGGGATCAGCGCTCCTCTCGGAAGTCGACGTGGCGGCCCACGATCGGGTCGTACTTGCGCAGGGTCATCCGGTCGGGGTCGTTACGCCGGTTCTTGCGCGTGACGTACGTGTAGCCGGTCCCGGCCGTGGACCGGAGCTTGATGACCGGACGGAGTTCGTTGCGTGCCATGCGGCTAGTATATGAAAACGGATCCCGTTTCCAATAAGCTGTTCAGAGAGAACCCAGAGAGGTACGTCACCATGTCCGCCCACTGCATGCTGACCGGAGCCCAACCCGGCTTCGGCAACACCATTTCCCACTCCCATCGCCGTACGTCCCGCCGCTTCGACCCCAACATCCAGAGCAAGCGCTATTGGCTGCCGAGCGAGGGCAGGCACGTACGGCTGAAGCTCAGCACGAAGGGGATCAAGACCGTCGACACGATCGGCGTCGAGGCGGCCGTGGCCAGGATTCGTGCCCGTGGGGTGAAGGTCTGATGGCAAAGAAGAGCAAGATCGCGAAGAACGAGAAGCGGCGGGAGACCGTCGCGCGGTACGCGGCCCGCCGTGCCGAGCTCAAGGAGATCATCCGCAGGCCGTCCTCCTCGGCGGCCGAGAAGCTCTCCGCCCAGGAGGAACTGCGCAGGCAGCCGCGCGACGCCAGCCCCACGCGTGTACGCAACCGGGACAGTGTGGACGGACGGCCACGCGGGTACTTGCGCACTTTCGGGCTCTCGCGGGTGAATCTGCGTGAGCAGGCGCACGCGGGCTTTCTCCCCGGGGTCCGCAAGTCGTCCTGGTAGACGCACTGGTAGCTTGCGGTCGTTACAGCGACGACTTCTTTGGCCAGACCCTTGGGGGCTTCAGTGACTTCGGCGACCTTCTCGCGCAGGCAGGCGCGGTTCGCGTCCGTGGCGGCGGGGCTGGCTGCCGCGCTCGTCCTGACCGGGTGCAGCAGTGATTCCGACGGGAACACAGCTGGGGACGAGGCCTCGTCGCCTCAGCCGAGCGCGGCGGCGAGCTCGGCCGACGCCGACGGGGGCTCCGGTGGAGGTGCGGCCGAGGCCGACGGGGTGGAAGGCAGCTGGGTCACCTCGAAGGAGGGCAAACTCATCGCCTTGATGATCGAGGGTGCGAAGGTCGCGATGTTCTCGACGGGCGGGTCCGTGTGCAGTGGGACCGCCCGGGAGACGTCGGGCGAGCAGAAGATCGCCCTGCAGTGCACCGACGGCAACAAGGACCGGGGCCAGGGTGTGATCGACTCCGTCAGCTCCTCGACCATGAAGGTGACGTGGGAGGGGTTCGGCGAGGAGACGTACACGCGGTCGGAGGACGGGAAGTGGCCTGAGGGGTTGCCTACGGCGAGCTTGGGGTCCTGAGTTCTTTCCCGATGCCGACTGACGGTCCGTGGAATCCATCGGGTTCCACGGGCCGTCCGGCTTTCCGGGGGTGCGGTTTCCGGGTGCGGTCAGGGCAGTTGCTGATGTCGTTCGACCTGGGCGCGGTCCGCAGCCTCGGCGCCCTGGGTCCAGCCTGCCGCGTCGTTGACGCCGCGCAGGCGGGTCGTGGTCGTCTCCGGGAACAGGCGGTCCGTTCGGTCGGTGACCGCGGCCTCGCGGGTGGCGAGGACCGGGAGGAGGTCTTCGGTCACCTGGGTTTCGGTGGCGGACGTCAGACGGGTGGCGATGCGGTGGGCGTATGCCGCCAGGAACGACTGGCGGAAGGTCTTCGTACGGCGGCGGCCGGACGCGCGGGCGGCGGCCTCCGCCTTCGTCATCGCGGCCGTGGCCTGCACGAGCAGTGAGGTGTGGAGGAGTTCGACCGCCTCCAGGTCCGGCTCGAAACCGACCACCGTGGAGAAGCCGAGGGCTTCGTTCCACACGGCGCGGCAGCGGTTCGCGGCGGCGACGGCGTCGAGGAGGGTGGCCTTGGCCGTCTCGTACGGCGGGTCGATCCCGATCCGGCACGCGCCCGGTGCGTCGGCGGCGGGCGTACGCGCCGCGAGCAGGGCCTCGTCGATACTGTGCCGCGCCATCAGCTCCTGCGCCTTGCCGGTGAGCGCCTCCGCCTCCTCCGGGAAACCCGTCGCCTCCGCCTTGGCGAGGAGGGCGCGGATACGGGGAAGCATCCGGGACTCGGGCGTTTTACTGGTCGGCTTGCTGGTCGGGTCGTCGAGCGGTTCGAGGGCCGGCAGGCGCAGGAGCAGGCGGTACAGCTCCAGTACGGCGGTCGCGTACGAGAAACGGTCAGTACGTTCCGTTCGTACGGTGCCGGGGTCGAGCTCTTCGAGCTGCGCCGCCCACCGCCGTCCGCGCGGCTGCTTGTGGCGGGCCTCCGCGCCGAGGACCAGGCCCGACACCAGGCGTACGTGCGCCTCGTCCAGTTCGCGTCGCACGATCCGTACGACGTCGGCGGGCTGCCAGCCGCGCCGCCAGGCCGTGGCGATGAACTCCTCGCCGCGCAGGGTGAGTTCGGCGTCGGCCGAAGGGTCGGCGGCGAGCAGGGACGCGCCTGTGTCGAGGGCCGTGTCGGTGTCGGCGTAGAGGGCGGTTTCGAAGGCGCGGTCCACGGTGCCGGGCGTACTGGTACTCACGTGTTCGATCGTGTCACGGCGCTTCGTGGTGGAGGGCTCCCCACAGAAGCAGCGCGCGGACGAGGTGATCGCGGAGCGACGGCCGGTAGCGCCATGTCAGGGGTCAGGTGAGGCCGTCGAGAGCAGCCGGGGAGTTCAGCGGGCGGGAGGGACGAACTCGGGCTGGTCGAGCAGGCGCAGCCAGCTTCCGTCAGGCTGGCGGCGAACGACCTGCGCCCGGGCACCGGCGCCGTCCTTCGGCGGGGTCGAGGTAAGGGCGATGTCGCCGCTGGCCAGTGTCGGCAGCGGTTGTTCCGGCTCGAAGCGGGGACGGTCGGCCAGCACCTGAGCACGCACAGCCCCGCCCTGCGTGAGCTGCTCGTGCACAGCCGACAAGCCTTCACAGAGGTCTGAGGGGCAGACCGGCATCGCCTGGTGATGTTCATCGTGGTGACGGGCGGCCGTGGTGGCCCGGTCGCGGGTGCCGCAGTTCGTGAACCCCGGACTCGGTCACGTCATGGGCCGGTTCCTCATCCTCGGCGTCACCCATTCCGGCCCGCGAGCACACGATTCCCCGTCAACCCAAGGTTGACACCTCGCTGCTGTCAACCTACGGTTGACGCATGACCGAGAACTCAGCTGTCACGGCATCCGTACGTCTCGACGACCTCATCGAAGCGATCAAGAAGGTCCACACCGACGCGCTCGACCAGCTCCAGGACGCGGTGATCGCCGCGGATCACCTCGGCGACGTGGCCGATCACCTGATCGGTCACTTCGTGGACCAGGCCCGGCGTTCGGGCGCGTCCTGGACGGACATCGGCAGGAGCATGGGGGTCACCCGGCAGGCCGCCCAGAAGCGGTTCGTGCCGAAGGGCGAGTCGGACCTCGACCCCAGCCAGGGCTTCAGCCGCTACACGCCACGGGCCAGGAACGTGGTGATCGTCTCCCAGAACGAGGCCAAGACCGCGGGCAACGACCAGATCCGCACCGAGCACCTGATTCTCGGCCTGCTCGCCGAGCCGGACGGCCTCGGGGCGAAGGCCATCACCGCGCAGGGCGTCACCCTGGACGCCGTGCGCGAGGCCGCGACCGCCGCCCTGCCGCCGCGCGCCGAGGACGTACCCACACTCGTCCCCTTCGACAGCAACGCCAAGAAGGCCCTCGAACTCACCTTCCGCGAGGCCCTCCGGCTCGGCCACAACTACATCGGCACGGAACACATCCTGCTCGCGCTGCTGGAGCACGAGGGCGGCACGGGCGTACTCAGCGGACTGGGCCTGGACAAGACGGCGGCCGAGGCCGGCATCGCGAAGATGCTGGAGAAGGTGGCGAAGGCAGTCCAGGAGGAGGCGTGAGGGAATGAAACAGGGTTAAAGTGCAGGTCACAGCCCTGCTGGACACCGTTGTCAGACCCGCCTGCGAGACTCGCCGTCATGAGCGACCGGTGGGCTCTCGCGCCGGCCGAGGAGGGCGGAGCCGAACTCGTCCCCCTCGGCTCCGACGGACTGCCCGCGGGGCCGGTCGTGAAGGAGCCGGACCTCGTCACGGCCGTGCGCACCCGGCCCCAGGTCGCCCGCTGGGTGTGGCGGGCAACGAGTGAGGTGTACCCCCGGCTCCTCGACGCGGGCGTCCGCGTAGAGCGGTGCTACGACATCGAGGTCGCCGAGAACCTCCTGCTCGGCCACGAGGGGCGACTGGGCGAGCCCCGGTCGGCGGCAGCCGCGCTGGCCAGGCTGCGCGGCGGCCCCGTACCGCCGGATCCACCGCAGCGTTCCGCCGAACCGGGCTCGCAGTCCTCGCTGTTCGAGCCGCGCCCGGTACACGTACCGCTGGAACAGCTCCTGGAGGTGTACGCGGCTCAGCAGCGACGGCACGACGCGACCGCACACCCGGTCAGGACGCGGCTGCTGACCGCCGCCGAGTCGGCGGGCACGCTGGTGGCCGGCGAGATGAACGCGTCGGGGCTGCCGTGGAGCGCGGACGTGCACCGCGAGGTGCTGCACGAACTGCTCGGCGAGCGGTATGCGGGCGGGGGCGAGCCCAAGCGCCTTGCCGAGCTGACGGACGAGGTGTCGGCCGCGTTCGGGCGCCGGGTGCGGCCCGATCTGCCCGCCGACGTGGTGAAGGCCTTCGCGCTGGCCGGGATCAAGGTGAAGTCCACCCGCCGGTGGGAGATCGAAGCCGTAGACCATCCGGCGGTGAAGCCGCTGCTGGAGTACAAGACGCTGTACCGCATCTGGGTCGCCCATGGCTGGTCGTGGCTGCAGGACTGGGTGCGGGACGGGCGGTTCCGGCCGGAATATCTGCCGGGCGGGACGGTCACCGGGCGCTGGGTGACCAATGGCGGGGGCGCGCTGCAGATCCCCAAGGTGATCCGTCGCGCCGTGATCGCCGACCCGGGCTGGCGGCTCGTCGTGGCGGACGCCGACCAGATGGAGCCGCGCGTACTGGCCGCGATCTCGCGCGACCCGGGCCTGATGGAGGTCGCGGGTCGGGAGACCGACCTCTACCAGTCCGTCTCCGAACGCGCCTTCGCCGGCAACCGCGACCAGGCGAAGCTCGCGGTGCTCGGCGCGGTGTACGGCCAGACCTCCGGGGACGGCCTCAAGAACCTCGCCGCGCTGCGCCGCCGCTTCCCCAGGGCCGTCGCGTACGTGGACGAGGCGGCGCGGGCGGGCGAGGAGGGACGGCTCGTGCGTACATGGCTGGGGCGGACCTGTCCTCCGGCGGTGGGCGCCGCCGACTCGGCCGAGGAGGCGGGGATTCCGCAGGACGAACCTCCTGTCGAGGCCGTCGACACCGAGGAGTGGGTGCCGGGGTACGCGTCCACCAACTCCCGCGCGCGTGGCCGCTTCGCCCGTAACTTCGTCGTCCAGGGCAGCGCCGCCGACTGGGCTCTGCTGGTGCTTGCCGCGCTCCGGCGCAGCTGTGCGGACCTGGCCGCCGAGCTGGTCTTCTTCCAGCACGACGAGGTGATCGTGCACTGCCCGGCCGAGGAGGCGGACACGGTGGTCACGGCGATACGGGAGGCGGCGGACCTGGCGGGCCGACTGACGTTCGGCGAGACGCCGGTGCGGTTTCCGTTCACGACGGCGGTCGTGGAGTGCTATGCGGACGCCAAGTGAGGCCTAGGCGCTCCGCTGGAAGCACGGTGATGAATCTGCGGGCCGGTGAGGGGTGGTCGCTCCCCCACTCTCGGCTTCGCTCGACCGGGAGGGGACCCCATCGCGGCGGAGCCGCATAGTCACGGCCCCGCACCGGACGTCACCAAGGCGCCTGGAACGGCGGCCTCAGATGACCGGCGGTCGCCCCAGCCGTGCGAGATGCCACACGGTGCGCCAGCGCATCGGCCGCCGTTCGCCGCCCGGCTCCCGCAGGCCCTCCACGAAGCCGCCGAACCAGGCGCGAAGACCGCCGACGGAGCGCGTACGCAGGAGGGTCAGCGCGATCCAGACGCCCAGGTGGACGGGGATGAGCGGGAGGGGCAGCCGGCGCCGGGTCAGCCAGACGCGGTTGCGTGCGGTGACGCGGTGGTAGATGGCGTGCCGGGCGGGAGAGGTTTTGGGGTGCTGGAGCAGCAGTTCAGGGACGTAACGGATGGTCCAGCCGGCGTCCGCGGCCCGCCATGCCAGGTCGGTCTCCTCGTGCGCGAAGAAGAACTCCGCGGGCCAGTCGCCGATCTCCGCGAGCATCTTCATCGAGAAGGCGTGCGCGCCCCCGAGGAATCCGGTCACGAGCCCGCCGCGCAGCGGGTCCTTGGCGCCCAGCCGGGGCACATGGCGCCGCTGCGTCTCGCCGTGCTCGTCGGCGATGCGGAAGGCGACGATGCCGAGGCGCGGATCGGCGGCGTACAAGTCCCGTACCTTGCTGAGGACATCGGTGTCGACGAGCAGACCGTCGTCGTCCAGCTCGACCACGACGTCCACATCGCCGAACTCCCGCAACCGCCGCAGCGCGACGTTCCGGCCGCCCGGGCAGCCGAGGTTCTCGTCGAGCTCGATGGTGGTGACCTCGCAGGGAAGGCCGGTGAACTCGGGCAGGGGGCAGCCGTTCCCCACGATCACGACTCTTGCCGGCGGGAGGTCCTGCTTGGCCACCGAGACCAGCAGCGCTTCGACCTCCGCGGGCCGATTCCCCATGGTCACCACGGCGACAGCGATCCGCGGTTCGACCGACACGACGCCCACCCCACTCACTCGACAACGGGGACGATGCTAGCCGTTAACGGTAAGGACGTCTTAAGTACATTCCGAGTTCGAGGTCGTGTCGGAGGCAAGGAGCGGGCAGGAATCCGGGCTCCCCTTCGAGGTACGTACGGAGGTGAAGACGCGCTCACGGCGTACGACCTTCGTGCGGTCTTCGGCGCATTCGTTCTACACGTGAGTCCGACTTGTCCGTTCAGTCCTGAGCGCGCACGCTGAGGACTAACCAGGACTATCACTGACATGACTGGCGCGAATTGAGCGAACGATGGACACCGCCGCCACAGCCACCATCAGCCCGCGGGGCGTTGTCACGGGCTGGAGCGAAGGAGCTCGCCGGCTGCTGGGCTACAGCGCGTCGGAGATCGTGGGGCGCAGGGCGGCCGATCTGCTCGCCACGGTGGGGCTCTCCGACGCCACCGGTTACGCCCTGGCCAGTACGCAGGAATGGAGCGGTACGGCAGCCCTCCGCCATCAGGACGGTCACCGTCTCGATCTGAGCCTGCACTCCTCCCCCTCGCTGGACCGGAACGGCGAGACGGAGGCGTATCTCGTGACCGCCACCACGGACGTGCCCCAGCCGACGAACGACCACGAGGCGGACGACGGCGAGGTCGTGGAGTGGGCGTTCGACCAGTCCTCGATCGCCCTGTCCGCCTTTACGAAGGGTTCGGGGTCGCACGGCTGGCACGTCACCACGTCGGCGCAGCACACCGGCCAGTACACGAACGAGGGAGTCGACACAGACGAGGACGACGAAGGAGACGAGGCATTCCGGCGGCACATCGACCAGGTGGCCGAGCAGGCGACGCCGATGCGTTACGAGCGCCACATCGAGGCCCCGTCCGCCCCCTCCTCCTTCCGCGAGCACGCCCGCGTCACCGAGATGTGGCCCGTCCTGGATCCCGTCACCGGCCGGGTGTGCGGGGTCGGCACCGCCACGTTCGACAGCAGCGAGCAGCACTGGGCGCGGCAGCGGCTGGCCCTGCTGAACGAGGCGGGCGCCTGTATCGGCACCACCTTGGATGTGACGCGTACCGCCCAGGAACTCGCCGATCTGGTCGTGCCCCGGCTCGCCGACTTCATCAGTGTGGACCTGCTCGACTCCGTGACCCGCGGGGACGAACCGGTCGCGGGACCGGTCGACGCGGGCGTGGAACTGCGGCGGATCGCGCACGCGTCCGGCTCCGAGGACACGCCCGAGGCGGCGGTCGACCTCGGCGAGGCCGACACCTACCCCCCGTACTCGCCGCCGGCGCGCTGTCTGGCCACCGGGCGGGCCGTGCTCAGCGGGGCGAACGATCCGGACTTCGTGCGGTGGATCGGGCAGAGCGAGGCCAGGAGCGCGAGCGTACGCGGGCGCGGTTTCCACTCGATCATGGCGGTTCCGCTGCGGGCCCGCGGGATCACGCTCGGAATGGCCCTCTTCGCCCGGGACCGGTCCTCGGATGCCTTCGCCGAGGACGATCTGGTGCTCGCCGAGGAGCTGGCGGGGCGGGCGGCCGTCGGCGTGGACAACGCACGTCGTTACACCCGCGAGCGCACCAACGCGCTCACGCTGCAACGCAGCCTCCTGCCGCGCGAGTTCCCCGAGCAGGCGGCCGTCGAGGTCGCGTTCCGCTATCTGCCGGCCGGTTCGGGGGCCGGGGTGGGCGGCGACTGGTTCGACGTGGTGCCGCTGTCCGGGACACGGGTCGCCCTGGTCGTCGGGGACGTGGTCGGCCATGGGCTGCATGCCTCGGCGACCATGGGACGGCTGCGCACGGCGGTCCGTACGCTCGCCGACGTCGATCTGCCGCCGGACGAACTCCTCACCCACCTCGACGACCTGGTCACCCATCTCTCCACGGACGACGACACCCTCACCGCGGACCTGCCGGACCTCGGTGACTTCGGCGAGATCGGCGCCACATGTCTGTACGCCGTCTACGACCCGGTCTCGCGCGTGTGCACCCTGGCCAGCGCCGGCCATCCGCCGCCCGCCGTGCTGCGGCCCGACGGCACGGTCACCCTGGTCGAGCTCTCGCCCGGGCCGCTGCTGGGGGTCGGCGGGCTGCCCTTCGAGTCCACCGAGATCGACCTGCCCGAGGGCTCCCTGCTCGCCTTCTACACCGACGGACTGATCGAGGCCCGCGACCATGACGTCGGTGCCGGACTCGACCGGCTCTGCAAGGCCCTCGCATCCCCCGTGCCCTCGCTCGACGTCACCTGCGACGCCATCCTCAAGGCGCTGCTGCCCGACAGCCGTGACGACGACGTAGCCCTGCTTCTCGCGCGTACCCGCGCGCTGCACGCCGACCAGGTCGCCGCGTGGGCCCTGCCGTCCGACCCGGCGATCGTCGCCGCCGCCCGTGCCCAGACTTCCCGCCAACTGGCGACCTGGGGTCTGGAGGAGGCGGCGTTCATCACCGAGCTGGTGGTGAGCGAACTGGTCACCAACGCCATCCGGTACGGAGCGGTCCCCATCGGCCTGCGCCTCATCCGCGACCGCGCCCTCATCTGCGAGGTCTCCGACGCCAGCAACACGGCTCCCCATCTGCGCCGCGCCCGCATCTTCGACGAGGGCGGACGCGGACTGCACATGGTCGCCCAGCTCACCCAGGGCTGGGGCACCCGCCAGACCGCCACGGGCAAAACCATCTGGGCCGAACAACCACTCCCGGTCAGCTGAAGATGAGCGGACGGACGGGCGGGCCGGGGACGGAGACGGGGGGTGGCGGCCCGGGGCGTGAGGATGTCGCGTCGGTCCCCGGCGGTGGCCGTACCCACACCCTCGGGTTGCTCTATCCGCCCGCTCGTCGTGGCCGGCACTACACCGCGATGCAGCTCGACTTCATCGGCGGGGTGGCCGAGACTGCCACGGAGTACGGCTACGACCTGTTGCTCTCGCCCAGCGAATCCGAGAACGACCTCTCCTTTCAGCGGATTCTCGCCGAACGGCGGGTGGACGGGCTGATCGTGATGGAGATCCGGCGGGAGGACGACCGGGTCGAGCATCTCGCCAAGGCCGGGTTTCCGTTCGTCACCATCGGCAGGAACCGGCGGGCGGACGAGACCGGATGGGTCGATCTGGACTTCACCGGGCTGGCCGACAGTTGCGTACAGCACCTCGCTGACCTGGGCCACAGCCGGATCGCCTTCGTCAATCGCTCGGCGCAGCTCTTCGAGAGCGGGTACGGCTTCGCGCACCTGGCGGTGGAGGGCTACACCGAGGCCATGGCGCGGCTGGGGCTCACGCCGCACGCGTATCTCTGCGACGAGGACGTCGCCGGGGGCGAGGCGGTGCTGGAGCGGATCCTGCGGGACGACCCGGCGACCACCTCGGTCGTCACCATGAACGAGGCGGCCCTCGGCGGTGTGTATCGCGGGCTGACGCGGCACGGCCGTGCCGTACCCCGGGACTTCTCGGTCGTCGGCGTGGCGGCCGGGCGCTGGGCGGAGCAGGTGACACCGGAGCTCACCGCGGCCGAGATCCCCGCCGCGGAGATGAGCCGGGTCGGTGTCGAGCTGATGGTGGAACGGCTCACCTCGCCCGGCGCGCCTCCCCGGCATGTCCTGCTGAAACCGCTGATCTCCCTGCGCGCGAGTACCGGCAGGTGCAGGGCCGTGCCCGGTACGGAGCCGAAGCCGGAACTCCCCGATTTTCCCGACATACCGGATTTCCCAGGTTCCGATTTCTGAGCCGAGTACATGCGTTCATGAATTCCTGAGCCGAGTGAACCTCCGAGCCGAGTCCCTGCCGAGTACCTGCAGGCCAGTTCTGATCCACGTGCTGATAGGAGCCTCCCATGCCGTCCACCACTGACCGCCGCGCCATTGACCGCCGCGCCTTTCTGCGTACCGCGGGTGCGGGAGCCGCCGCCCTCGGAACGGCCGGGGCCCTGGCATCCTGCGGTTCCGGAAACTTCGGGAACGCGGAGCAGGGAAGCGCAGGCACGACCACCCTCACCTGGTGGGACTACTTCACCCTGGAGAACTTCCAGCCCGGCATGAGAGCCCTCATCGAGGACATCGAGGCCAACGTCCCGGACGTACGCATCGACCGCCGCACCTTCCCCTTCGCGGACCTGGAGCGGCAGATCACCCTGGGCGCGGTCTCCGGTGACCTCCCGGACCTCGCCATCGTCGACAACGTCGCGATGAACTCCCTCGGCGGCAGCGACCTGCTGGCCGACCTCACCGACCGGGTCGAGGAGTGGGGCCAGGCCGACCAGTACTACAGGGGCCCGTGGGCCGGCTGCCAGGTCGACGGCAAGACCCTCGGCATCCCGAACAACAGCAACTGCCTCGCCCTCTACTACAACACCGAGATCCTCCGGTCCGCGAACGTGAAGCCCCCCACCACCTGGGACGAACTGGCCGCCGCGGCAGAGCGGTTGACCAGCGGGAACCGGTTCGGCCTGGCGATGAGCGCGATCAGGACCGAGGAGGGCGTCTTCCAGTTCCTGCCGTTCCTGTGGCAGACCGGCGGCGACCTGGACACCTTCGCCACCGACGGGGCGACCGCGCTGACCTTCCTCGACGACCTGGTCGCCAAGGGCTCCCTGTCCGAGCAGTGCGTGGGCTGGACCCAGCAGGACGTCAACACCCGGTTCATCGACGGGCGCGCCGCGATGCAGATCAACGGCCCCTGGCAGATCCCCACCCTGAAGAAGGAGACGGATCTGGAGTGGAGCGTCGTCGCCCTCCCCCGCGACAAGGCCGCCGCCACCTGCCTGGGCGGCGAGAACTGGGTCGTGATGGCGAGCAGCGAGAAGCAGGACAAGGCGTGGGAGGTACTGGAGTACACCCAGCGTCCGTCGGTCCTGGTGCCGTACCTGGAGTCGTTCGGCAACCTCCCCTCCCGCAAGGACCTTGCCGATGAGGGCACTTGGGCCTCCGACCCGGCCCTGCGGCTCTTCCTCGGCCAGCTGTCCCTCGCCCGCCCGCGCACATACGGGCCGGGGTACCCGGACATCTCCCGGGCCGTCGCCGACGCCGAGCAGGCCGTACTCACCGACTCGGCCGCGCCCTCGGCTGCGGCGAGGACCGCCGCCGGGAAGATCGACGAGGCGCTGGAGCGGCGGTGAGACCACGCCTTACCAACGTTTCACGCTCACCCTCGGCCCGCCTGAGACGGACCGGGTACCTCTTCACCCTCCCCGGCCTAGCCTTCCTCGCCCTCTTCCTTGCGTACCCCCTGCTCTACAACGCCTGGATCTCCGTGCACGACGTGGGCCTGAGCGGGCTGCTCGGCGGGGCCACGCGGTTCAACGGCCTCGCGAACTACCGGGCCACCGTCGCCGACCCGGACTTCTGGCACGCGGCCCGGCTCTCGGTGGTGTTCACCGTGGGCTCACTGCTGTTCCAGTTCACGATCGGCTTCGCCCTGGCCCTGCTCTTCGCCCGGCCCTTCCCTCTGAACGGCCTGCTCCGGTCACTGCTGTTGGTGGCCTGGCTGCTGCCGCCGGTGGTCAGCGGCACCCTCTTCCGCTGGATGCTCGACGGCGAGTCAGGCGCGTACAACGCCCTGCTGCGAGCCGTCGGCCCAGACACCCTGGCGCGTGACTGGCTCATCGACCCGGGCACCTCCCTGGCCGGGGTCGTCTTCGCGAACGTATGGGTCGGCGTGCCCTTCAACATGCTGCTGCTCCTGGTCGGACTGCACACCATCGACCCGGAGCTGCACGAGGCCGCCGCCATCGACGGGGCGAGCGCCTGGCAGCGGTTCCGCTGGATCACCCTGCCGCTGATGCGGCCCGTCTCGGTGACGGTGCTGCTGCTCGGTCTCGTCTACACATTCAAGGTCTTCGACATCATCTTCGTGATGACGGGCGGCGGCCCGGTCGACGCCACCAGCGTCCTTTCGCTCTATGTGTACGAGGTCTTCTTCAGGTTCTTCCGGTTCGGTGAGGGTGCCGCCGCCGGACTGCTGCTGCTCGTCGTACCGCTGCTCGCGGGGCTCGGCTACGTACGGCGACTGCGCCGGGAGGAACGGGAGGAAGGGGCCGTATGAAACCGGCGCGCCGCCCCTGGCTGCTCACCGCCACCGCAACGCTGATCACCGCCGCCTTTCTGCTGCCGGTCTACTGGATGCTCAACACCAGCCTCACGCGGCCGGACCGGATCCTGGGCGAGTCCCCGCGGTGGATCCCCGCACCGGTCACCACCGAGAACTACTCGGCGGCATGGGACGACGCCCTCCTCCAGGCCCTGTTCAACAGCCTGGTGATCTCCTGCGGAGTGGTCGCGCTCACCCTGCTCTTCGGCGTCCCCCTCAGCTACGCACTCGCCCGGGTCCGCATGCGCGGCTCCGGCACCATGGTGCTCGCGCTGCTCGTCGCTCAACTGCCGCCCAGCATCGTGCTGGCGGCTCCGTTGTTCATCCTCGAACGCCGGGCCGGCATCGACGACACGTACCTCGGTCTGATCGCCGCCGACACCACCCTCACCCTCCCGTTCGCGGTGATCGTGCTGCGTCCTGTACTGCGCGGCGTACCGAGGGACCTGGAGGAGGCCGCGCTGGTCGACGGCTGTGGCCTCGTGGGCGTACTGCTCCGTATCGTCCTGCCGCTCATGGTGCCCGGCCTGGTGGCGGTCGCCGGGCTCTCCTTCCTCATCGGCTGGGGCGAGTTCGTCTTCGGCCTCACCCTCGCCAAGGAGCCCGGAGTACAGCCCGTCACCGTCCTCCTCAACTCCTTCGTCGGCCAGCACGGGACCGCGTGGGGAGCGCTGATGGCCACGGCCGCTGTCGTATGCGTTCCGGTGGTGTGCGTCTTCGCGATCTTCCAGCGCTTCATTGTGGGCGGACTCACGGCGGGGAGCATCAAGGGCTGAGGGTTGGCCGTAGCGGGCGCGGCGCAACGCAGAGTCCCCGTCAGCGAACTGACGGGGACTCATCGACGATCGAGCGATCGAGCGATCAGGCGATCGAGGTCAATCGCCGAATTCATCCGATACGCGCCCAGGGGTCAGCGCCCCGATGTAATGCGCAGGAAGATGGTCTTCCAGTGAGTACACGACAGGAAGAGCCCGCAGGATCTGGGATTTCCGCGCGGCCAGCGTCGTCGCGCCCAGTGCGAACCCGAGGAAGCTCGACATCTGTGACGTGTACGTGTCCGTTTCGCGCCAGGCCCCCGTCGGCGGCTGGTACGAGGACCCCAGGTATCTCAACCAGCCGGCCACGCTCTGCTGAAGGTGCGAAATCCGGTACCGGTACTCGCGCCCGAAGTGCTCGTACGGCCCTGCGGTCACCGGCGGGAAATGCGGAATGACATCGTCGCCGTGAACGTACCTGATGATCTTCCCGCTGAATTCGCGGTCGTTCTCGCAGGCTCTGGCGAAACTCGGATCGCCGATCATCGGCTGACCGAACGTGTACACCCCCTTGAGGAGCTCGGCGACAGCCGCGTATTTCTTCTCGTGCCGCAGCATCACAGCCATCATCGAGGCCATGGCCCCTCCGAGACTGTGCCCGGTGATGTACAGCGCCTCAAGCTTCCCCGGCATCTCGCCGGATTCACCCTCCACCGGTTTACGCACCGATCGCCCCGCCACGGCGCGCCGCAACGCCTCCATGACCTCGTGGCGCGTTGCCCGGACATTGCGGTAGAAGCCGGCGTGCACGCTGGCGCAGGGATCTTCGAACTGGTAGTTGATCCTCTCCGGTTCGACATCGACGTCGGTCAGCCCATTGGCCAGATTCGTCGGTTCGGTGCCCCTGTAGCAGAGGATGACCACCTTCCCGTCGCTGCTCTGGATCAGAAACGCCCTGGAGCAGATGAACATGGCGTCGACGGTCGCCGAGACCAGACGGCAGTGGTTCTTCTCGAGCCCCATCCTCGCCATGATCATCGAGACGGTTTCCGCCCCCGAATAGGCGTAGCCGGAACAGACGGCCATGACATGGGCGGCTACCGGATCTGGATGCTCCTTGATGCCCGCCAGATGCGTCGACAGGCCCTTGTGGACCGGGAAGCCGTCGGTCTCCCAGTACGCGGCGCTCGCTTGGTCGGCTTCCGGGAGCTGGGAGTACCGCGCCCCGTCCGGCTGATTGAACGGCCGGAGCTGCTGGTACGCCGGAGCCTCCGTGTCGACGGTCCACAGCCCGCCTGTTTCCAGCACGGATCGCATCGTCCGCGCGTCATGCCCATCGGGGGACTGCACGTCGGTCGCTGTCTGGGGATTCTGCATCAGGGTGCCCACCTCCGGGGCAGGGGAATTCAGGAGGGTCAGGGGTCGAGGGCCGGGGGAATTCACGAATCGACCGATGTGTCGGCGCTTCTCGCGGGGACCTCCGGCGAGGAGCAGAATCAGTACCGGCCATACGTCGACCTATGCTTTCCGTGCGTGCGCGGCTTCCGAATCCGGATCCGCAGACGATTCACCCTTTTGGCCTCATCGGCCGTCCACAGGGCGCCGTCGATAAGTTGCAGCCCATAAGACGCAGTCCATAAGGCACGTACAAGCGTCCTCGTGTTGCACCCTTCCGTCTCCGCGGTGAAGCTCGGTGCCGTGCGCCGAAAAAAGCGCCGAGTAGCACCTGATCCAAGGACGTGGCGGAACTCGTCCCGCACATCGAAGACATGGCGGAGCCCATGGCGAAGGGAGGCTGGGACGAATGCGCCAGCACTATGACGCACTCGTGGTCGGCACCGGTTTCGGCGGCGCGGTCTCCGCCTGCCGACTGGCTCAGGCGGGCCTGCGGGTCGGTGTTCTGGAGCGCGGGCGGCGCTACCCGCTGGGGGGCTTCCCACGAGACTGGGACAACCCACTGAACGGCTGGCTGTGGGGAAAGGACCAGGGGCTTTTCGACGTACGGCCCTTCACTGAGATGACCGTGGTCCAGGGCGCGGCCTACGGCGGCGGCTCGCACCTGTACGCCAATGTCCATCTCCGAGTACCCGAGGACGGGTTCGAGCAGGGCTGGCCCAGCGGTTATGGCCGCGCCCAGCTCGATCCGTACTACGACCTCGTGGCCTGGATGCTGGACATCACGCCGGTCAGCGAACGGCAGCCGCTCGGGATGCCGCCGAAGACGACGGCTATGCGCGAGGCGGCGCGGGCCATGGGTCGCGAGGGCCAGTTCGCGCTGCTCCCGCTCGCGCTGAACTTCGGGGAGCCGGAGGTCATGCGGCCCAACAAGTTCGGCGTGCCCCAGTCGGGCTGCCGTCATTGCGGTGAGTGCGACATCGGCTGCAACTTCCAGGCGAAGAACACCCTGGATCTCAACTACCTGGCTGTCGCGGAGCAACACGGGGCCGAGGTGGGTACGCGCTGCGAGGCGACCCGGATCGAGCCGCTGTCCGGCGCCACCGGCTACCGGCTCACGTACACCGATCACGCCACCGGGGCCGATCAGGCGGTCAGCGCGCCGGTCGTGGTTCTGGCGGCGGGCGCGGTGAACAGCACGGAGCTGCTGCTGCGTTGCCGCGACGAGTACCGGACACTGCCGGAACTGTCCGAGCGGCTCGGCCACCGCTACTCGGGCAACGGCGACTACCTCGGATTCGCCTTCGGCACCGCCAAGGCCCTGGAGCCGTCCCGGGGGCCGGTGATCACCTCGGGCATCGTGCACGACCGTGGCACCGGCAACGGCCGCCGCTGGTTCATCTTCCAGGAGGGCGCCTTCCCCCGCGAGATCGCCCCGCTGATCCGACTCCTCGACGAGGGCGATCCGCGCTTCGCCGGCCTGCTGCGCTCACAGGACGAGGCATTGGACGCGATCCGCAGTGCCTCGCGGGAACGGATCGGCGCCCGGCCGGGGCGTACGTACGGTGTGGACGTTGCGGATGAACACACCGCGGTGTTCCTCGCGATGGGCCGGGACACGGCCGACGGCCGGGTCTCGCTCCTCCCGGGCAGCCACGACCTTCGGATCTCGTGGAACCTCGGCGACAATCTCGGGCTCTACGAGACCGAGGAACGGTTCTGTGCCGACGTTGCCGCGGCGCTGGGCGGCCGGTCCGGAACCAATCCGATGTGGCGGTCGCTTCGCATTCCGGTCACCGTCCACAACCTGGGCGGTTGTGTGATGGCCGACGACCCGGCGGACGGAGTCACCGACTCCCGGGGCGAGGTGTTCGGTTACCCGAACCTGTTCGTGCTGGACGGCGGCTGCCTGCCGGAGGCCACGGGCGTCAATCCGTCCTTCACCATCGCCGCGGTGGCCGAGCGGAACATCGAAGCGGCCATCCGCCGGATCACCGGGCGGGCCGGGTGGCGCGCGCCCGAGCGGGAGTTCGCCGTGCCGGTGCCCGATCCGCTGGACGATGTACGGATCCCGGTGGGCGGCACCCCGGCACCGAGCACCCCGGGAACCGGGCTGACGTTCACCGAGACCATGCGCGGCACCGTGCGAGGCGGTGAACCACATGAGGAGGCGGCGCCCGCCCGGTTCCGGGTGACGGTGACCGCCCCGGTGCTGACCGACACCCTCGACGACCCGGCCCACCCGATGGCCGCGACGGGCACGGTGTACGTCCGAGGAGTCACCGGGACGCAGGGAGCGAAGGTGTCCGGCGGGGTGGTGAACCTGCTGACCGCCGCAGACGCTCCGGCGGCCCGACGGATGCTGTACACGTTGCCGTTCTTCGGGGCGGACGGACAGCCGTATCTGCTGGACGGCGTCAAGGACGTGCGGGACCACCGGCGGATCGATCTCTGGGGTGACATCTGGGGTGCGACCACGACGCTGCACACGACCGTCCGCCGCGGGCACACGCCTGACGGCGAGGCACTGTCGTCCGGCGTGCTGCGGCTCGGAGCTGCGGACTTCGTACGACAGCTGACGACCGTACGGATCACCGGGACCCGGAATCCGGTACGGCAGGCCGAGGCCCTGGTCCGGTTCGGGGGCTTCTTCGCCGGGTCGGTGTGGGACGTCTTCGTGCAGCCCCGCATTCCGAGCATTCCGCGTATTCCGTCGACCGGCCCTCTTTCCCGCCTGTCGCGCCTGTCCCGCCTTTCCCGTCTCTTCCGCACCGAAGGAGCGTCCGATGACTGATACAGCGCCTGATACCGCACCCCGACGTATCACCAAGCGGTCCCTGATCCTCGCCGGCGGCGGGATCAAGGTGGCGTTCCAGGCGGGCGTACTGCAGGTGTGGCTCGACGAGGCGGAGCTGGAATTCGACCATGTCGACGGCGCGAGCGGCGGCTCGTTCAACCTCGCGATGATGTGCCAGGGCATGTCCGGGACCGAGATCGCCGACGCTTGGCGCCGGACCGAGCCGGCGGCCGGGGTGTCGGTCAACGTCCGCCAGCTCGCGCGGCTGGCTCATGCCGAGTCGCTGTTCACTCTCGACGCGTACCGCAGAAACGTCTTCCCCAAGTGGGGGCTGGACTGGCGGAAGATCCGGTCATCGGCCCTCGACGCGACCTTCAACGTCTACAACGTGACCCGCCAGGAGCTTGAGGTACTGCCTCCCGCCCGTATGTCCGAGGACTTCCTGGCCGCGTGCGTGTCGCTGCCGATGTGGTTCCCGCCGGTGCGGATCGACGGGGACACGTACATCGACCCGGTGTACGTGACCGACGCGAACCTGGAGGAGGCGATCGACCGCGGCTCCGACGAGATCTGGGTGGTCTGGACGGTGAGTGAGCGGGGCGAGTGGCGTCCCGGTTTCGTGGCCGAGTACTTCCAGATCATCGAGGCGGCAGCGAACGGTACGTTCCGCCGCACGGTGGACCGCGTCGAGCGGAACAACGCAGCCATCGCGGCCGGCCTGCCGGGGGAGTTCGGCCGGCACATCGAACTGCACATCCTGCGCGCGGAAGTACCGCTCCACTACCTGATCAACTTCAGCGGGGACCGGCTGCGCGAGGCGGTCAACCGCGGGGCCGAGACCGCTCGCTCGTGGTGCGCGGAGCGGAAGATCCCGTTGGCCGCCCCTCGCCCCGAGCCGCTCCTCGAGACACCGGTGTCACTGCGGTTCAGCGAGGACATGCGCGGCGGGGTCACCCTCGGGGTGGGCGAGGAGTCCGCACGCCTCTCGGTGCACCTCACGATCGCCACCGACAGCGTCGAACGCTTCGTCGCCGACCCGCGGCACATGGCATCGGTCACCGGACAAGTACGCTGCCCGGCTTTCGGCGGCGTACGGGAACTGACCGGCGGGACGTTCCAGCTTTTCGTGGACGAGGGCGACCCCACCCGCAAGGAGATGCGCTACCGGCTGCACTTCACCGACGACCAGGACAAGCCGCTCACCCTCATCGGAGTGAAGACCGTCGACAGCGGCAACCCGCTGCGGATGTGGAGCGAGACCACCACCCTTCGCACCCGGGTACTGCGCGGACATGTGCCGGAGGGCGAGGAGGCCATCGGCGATGCGGCGGCCGAGGGAGTGCTCCGGCTGACCGTGCCGGATTTCCTGAGGGAACTCACCACCTTCCGGGTGGAGGGTGGTTCTTCGCCCGCCGCCCGCGCCGCGGGCCTGGCCAGGTTCGGCATGCTGTTCCTCGGCAAACTGTGGGACGTGTACGCCCGCCCGGTCCTCCACCCCGCGCCGGTCTGACGCCCGGCCTCAGCTGACGGAGAAGTCGGCGAACCCGGCGATCCCGCGGGTGCCGGTCCAGCCGTTGGCGGCCGTCATGAAGACACCGATGTCCTGGTTGCCGGCAGCTCCGCCCGGGGTTGCGGTGCCGACCTTGGTCCAGGTGACGCCGTCAGTGCTGCATTCGCCGGTGTAGGTGTCGCCGGAGCGTGTCAGGCGCAGGTGTACCGGGGCGGTGGCGAAGCCGGCCAGTTCGATGGAGTCGAACCGGCCGTTGCCCTCGGAGTCCCAGGACAGCGCACATCCGTTGGACGGAGTCACCGCCAGATTGACGTACCCGGCCGAGCCGTCGCCGTTCGAGCCGCTGCCGTTCGTGGAGAGGTCATTGCGGACGATGAGCCCGGCGCGGGCCCAGGGCCCTGTGCTGTCCTGCGAGGTGACCCGGACCGTGGCACTCGAGGCGGAGCCGAAAGCGGCGGGCCGGTAGACCGTGCCGAACTCGTTGGTGCCGCCCCACAGGTCGGCGCCCGCACCCTCGATGGCGAGCGCGTCCCCCAACTGGCCGAAGACCGCGTCGTTGAAGGAGGCGCTCCGGTAGGGGTCCTTCACCCCGGTGCCCGCCATCAGCCGGACCACCGCCGAGGCCGAGCCCCGCGAGCCGCCCATCCGGAGGGACGCGCTCACCGGCACCCGGGAGATCAGCGCATCGGCGGCCGCGGTGAGGGTGACCCGGAAGGCCGCCGAGAAGGTCTCGCCCGGCGCGAGGGACGCCGCGGTGGCCGTGCCGACGGGCTCGGCGGTCATCCCCTCCGGTGCGTCGACGGACAGTTTCACCTCCGTCGCCGGGCCGAATCCATTGCGGTTGGTGACCGACACGGTGACCGTGACCGGGCGGCCCTCGGTCACCGATCCCCGGTCCGCGGACGCGGTCAGCGTCACCTGTTGGGGGTCCGCCGCCAGGGTGTCCCGCACTTGGCGGGCCAGCTTGTGGATGTCGCCGGACGTCTTCGCCGGGTGGCTGTCGTGCTGGTGCGCCCAGCGGTCCTCCAGCGCGAACCAGTCGATCTCGGCCGGCTGCCGGCCGGCCGCGAGCGCCGCGGACAACTCGCCGAAGTACGTCTTCCAGCGGGTGTGGTAGAGGCCGCCGACCAGCCCCGCCCATTCCCGGTTGGCGTAGTCGTGCAGCCCTTCCTCGCTGCTCGCCCGGCCGCCCCACGTGGTGATGATCGACCGGGCGTCGTACTCCAGTTGGTCCTTCTCGGCCCTGGTGGCACCCCAGGACCGGGCGTCGGCCAGCCACCGTCCGAGCAGGTGCTGCGGGGACGTGGCCAGCACCTTGTCCATCAGCTTCATCCAGCTGAGCCAGGTCTTGGTGAGCCGGTCGAAGCCGGCCCGGTCCTCGGCCTCGTACGCCGCCTTGATCCGGGGCAGCAGCACCCGGCTGCGGTTGGACAGCACCTGACGGGTCACGTCGACGAGGTCGTAGGCGTAGGCGGAGCTGCCACGCAGCCGCGGCGCGACCTGGAGCAGTTCGGTGAGCGCCGCGTCGAAGGCCGTGGTGTCGTAGCGGTCGGCCTCCGGGCCCCACGCGGCGGCCTTGTTGGCGCCCAGGCTCGGCCGGGCGCCGAACAGCCCGTCGGGTGCCTCGCTCCACGCGTCCTTGCGGGTCATGTTGTACGCGGTGTCGCGGATCGTCTTCCAGGCGGCGGCGGCGTGCGGGTCCTCGCCTCCGTACCGGGACACGGCGTACGCGGCGAACCAGTCGTCGAGGTCGATGGTGCCGGGTGTCCACGCCAGGTCGGTGAGGAGCGCCAGCGCGGGCGCGTTGTTGTCGGCGGCCTCCGGCATCGCCGCGATCCCGGCGAGCGCGCTGCCTTCCTTGTCACGCCACTTGGGGTACTGCTCCACCCAGTCCGGGGCGTTGGCGCCCATCGGGGTGTGGCCGCCGAAGTTCCAGATGCTGCCGAAGGCGTACGGGGTGCCGCCCCAGTCGCTCTCCCGGTCCGTGACGGTGGTGTAGCGGTCGGACAGGCCGTCCACGATCAGCATCCGGGACTTGTCGACCCCGTCGAGCAGTGCCTTGGACGGGTTGGACTGCCAGCCCAGGATGGCCCAGATCGCGCCCGGGTGAGCTTTCTGGAGCGCCCCTTCGACGGCTGCCGCGGCTTCGTCCACCGGAACGTCACCGGGGTTGCCGCCCTCGTGCAGCAGGTCCATCTTGTACATCGTGCTGTCGCCGAACCGCTCCGACTGGGCGCGGTAGAAGGCGGCGGACACCTCGTCGAAGGCCGTGGTGCGCGGGTCGAGCCAGTCGGGTCGCTTGAAGGCGCCCCAGTCGCCCTGGGGGACCACGGCCGAGTCGCCGCCGTGTTCGGCGACGAAGTCGTCCGGCACGGTGCCGAAGTAACCGGGCAGCACCGGTGTCATGCCCAGTTCGCGCACCCGGTCGGTGATCTTCCGGGCGAGATCGGCGCGCCTCTCGATGAGCCGCCTGGACACGGGACCGCCGAACCCCGACATGTTCTGCAGCAGCCACCACGGCTGATGGGCCGGTGCCGGTATCCACGCCCGCATCTCGGCATCGGAGTAGCCGAACTGCCGGAAGGTGTCGTAGTAGACGGCGTCGCCGCCGGTGTAGACCAGCACCCTGTTGATGCCGTGCAGCGCGAGCACGTCCAGCTCGCGCTCCCACGCGTCCCAGTCCCGGTAGGGGCCGGTGTAGCCGTCGTTGGTGTCGTTGAGGGCGAACCGGTGCGGCACGTTCGCCGATCCGGCGATCTCCCCGTCGGGGGCGGGCAGCGACCTGGGGAGGTTCAGCTGTTCGCCGTTCCAGGAGATGTCGGCCTTCGCAGCCCGCGCGAGATAGGTGTTGAGGCCGGTGAGCAACACCGCCGGGCTGGTGCCCTCCACGGTGATCGCCCCGGCGCGGCCGGTGACCTTGAACCGGTCGGCGCTGCCGGCGTCCAGCGCGCGCAGCGTCACCTGCCGGTGGTGGTCGGGCAGCAGTCGTCGCAGCGCGACCGATACGGGGGTCGTGTTGAACGGCTTCGCGACCGTGTCCGCAGCCGCTGGTGCGGCGTGGGCACCTGACGGCGGCGTCAGCAGGATCACTCCGCCGAACGCGGCCGCTCCGGTCAGCAGGCGTCTGCGGCTGAGGGGTTGGGAACTACTGGGATTTGAGTGCGTACGAGTGCGTTCTGGCGTGTGTGAGTGAGCGCGGAGGGTCTTGGTGGGCGGCTGGGTGCTGCTACGGGAGGGGAATGGGAGTTCGTTCATCGCATGTGTGACCTTTCCGGGTGGGGCTCGTTGGGTGTGATGAGCGGGTTTTCGAGGGGCCGTGTGGGGGTGTGGGGTGGGCGGGTTGCGGGAGCTTGCGGCGTCGTTTGTGGTGCCCGGTCCCTCGGGCGCGACGGTCCGGACCCGGCTCAAGCAGCTCACGCCCGCCGATGAAAAGGTCCTCGCCCTGGTTGGCGCGCACCTCGGTTCGCTGGCCTCCCGGGACTTGAAGGTGCGGTGCGCGGACGGTCTGGAGCACTGCGCGCAGACCTGGGCGGCCCGCAAGCGGGGCCTGACTGCTATGTCGTCGTCCCGGTGGGCCGGGTCGCTCACCAAAGCCAGCCATGATCAGTGGGCGCTCGCACGGCGCGGCCAGCTCGCCCACATCCAGTCCCTTGAGGCGGGCATCCGGACGCTCGCGCACCGGCTGTCGCTGCCGGTCAGCGCGAAGGGCTCGAAACAGGCGCCGGGCGGCTACCGCAGCAAGCGGGAGTGGCACGCGAAGACCCGCCGCCTGCACATCCTCGAAGACCGGCTGGAACGGGCGCGGGCCGATTGGGAGACCGGGACCGTGCACGTGGTGCGCGGCGGCAAGCGGCTGGCCCGCACCCGCCACCAGCTGCCCGCCGCCCAGCTGACCGAGGCTCAGTGGCGGCGGCGGTGGGAGGCGTCGCGCTGGTTCCTGCAGGCGGACGGCGAGTCCGGGAAGCGCTACGGCAACGAGACGATCCGCGTCAGCCCGGACGGCGAGGTGAGCATCAAGCTCCCGACGCCGCTCGCCGGGCTGGCCAATGCCCCGCATGGCCGGTACGTCCTCGCCGCGCAGGTGCGCTTCCCGCACCGGGGGCAGGAGTGGGCGGACCGGGTGGAGGCCAACCGCGCGGTCGCCTACCGCATCCACCTCGACGTGGTACGCGGGCGTTGGTATGTGACCGCCTGCTGGCAGCTTCCGGTGTCGAAGACCGTCCCGATGGCCGACGCCCTCGCGCACGGTGTGATCGGCGTCGACATGAACGCCGACCACCTGGCCGCCTGGCGCCTCGACGTCCACGGCAACCCGACCGGCCATCCCCGCCGCTTCTTCTACGACTTGTCCGGCACCGCCGAGCACCGTGACGCCCACGTCCGCCACGCCCTGACCCGGCTGCTGCACTGGGCCCGCGCCTGCGGCGTGCAGGCCATCGCGGTGGAGGACCTGGACTTCGCCGCGGAGAAGACCCGCGAGAAGCACGGCCGCCGCAAGCGATTCCGGCAGTTGATCTCCGGCATGCCCACCGGACGGCTTCGCGCCCGGCTGACCTCGATGGCCGACCAGACCGGCATCGCGATCATCGCGGTGGACCCGGCCTACACCTCGAAGTGGGGCGCCCAGCACTGGCAGAAGCCCCTCACCCACGAAAACAGGAAGACCACTCGCCACGAGGCTGCCGCCGTGGCGATCGGACGGCGCGCCCAAGGACACCCGATCCGGCGACGGACGACACCGCCCCCTGCACACCAGAGTGATGTGCACGGGCATCGGACCGTCCAGGCCGACCGGCGTGCCCTCGGGCGTGAGGGACCCCGCCCTCCCGTTCCCGGACCACGGACACGATCCGTGCCACCGGACCGCGGAGCGAACGCGGGCAACCAGAACGCCCAACACCGCTCGGGGCGTTCGGCTGAGCATGATTCCTGGCAACAGGACTCACTCCCGCTCAGTCATTAGGAACGGTTGGTTGCCTGTCATGAACGTCCTCTCAAAACTTCTCGGATCAGGCGACGGTCATCGCGAAGATGTGCAGAGCGGGGCCACCGCTCGTCAGGCCGTCGCTGACCTTCGGCAGCACGACGGAGTGCAGCTCCTTGTCCTCCAGCTCGACGCCGAAGGTGTAGAGGCTGATCGGGTTCCTGTCCTGGCCCGAGGGGGTGTTGCGGTACGGCAGAACCACCGCGGCCGCGGGGTTCGCCCAGTACCAGTCGGGGACCTCGACGGAGAAGGCCTGCTCCGTGCCGTCCGCGTACACGACCTTCCCGGGCCCCTTGCCGTCGCCCCAGGTGCAGGTGCCGAGGAAGGCCAGCCGCGAGCCGGTGCCGGACAGCCGTACGGTCTGCCCGGAGGACACCACGTTGTCCTTGGCCCCGGGCTCGGTGTCCGGCCAGGTGAAGGTCGTCCCGCCGTACGTGACCGAGGCCCCGGGAGTCAGTCCGACCGATGCCAGCGCCTCGGCGGACAGGCTGGAACGTGAGGCGTCCATGTCGGCGGTGGTGGTGGCGTCGTCGGACGAGATTCCGGCGTTGTCGAAGGCACTGGCCAGGGACCTGTACGGCAGTTTCAGCGACGAGGTCGCGCGGGTGCAGTCGGATCCGTCCTCGTGCACGTCGAAGAGCGCGTGCGCGATGCAGGGGACCACGCCCTCGGCGTCGTCGGGGATCCGGGTCTTCCAGGTACGGGTCACCGACTTGCCGGGCGCCACCTTGCCGAGGACGGAGGCCGCCTGGCCGGCGCCGTCCACGGAGAGATACAGCACCGTGCCGCGCAGCGTGATCCGCGTGGTGTTGGTGAGCTTGCCCGTCAGGGTCACCGCCTGACCGGGCTCAGGGGCGGACGGCTCGAGGGTGATCGAGACGGGCGGGGTGAGGAAGTCCTCGTCGGAGCGGTAGGGACTCATGCTTCCTCCACCGAGAAGTGGTCGAAGACCGCTTGGACGGTCGTGCCGGGGTAGTTGACGTTGACCGCGCTCGCGACGACGCCGGCGTCCATGGCGCCGCTCGCGGAGGGGACGTTCACGCTCGCGATCTCGGTCCAGGAAAGGCCGCTGTTGGTGCTGGAGTACGCGGTGCAGGTGGTGCCGTCGCGGACCAGGCGCAGCCATGCGGGATGGGTGGAACCGCCGCCGCCGGCCCAGGTGTCGAGCCGTCCGTCGCCGTCGCTGTCGGTCATGAACTCCAGGCCGAACGACTTCGACATGGTGAGTACGGCGTAGCCGCCCTTCTCCGGGGCGGTGAGGTCGCCCGCGACTGCGATGCCGTACTTGGCGGTGGGGTTGTCGCTGCCGGTGAGGCTGACCGTCTTGACCTGCACCACACTCGCCTCGGCGGCGGAGCCGGGAAGGAGGATGCCCCCCTTCTCGTCGGTGCCGCCGGAGAAGTCGCGGCCGCCCGCCCAGATCACCAACTGGCTGCCGTACTGGCCGAACTTGGTGTCGTCGGTGGTGGCGAACGTCCGGTACGGGTCCCGCACCCCGTTGGGCTCGTAGGGCACCGTGACCGTCTTGGCGGACCGCGCGCAGTCGCTGCTGTGCCCGTCGACGTCGAAGACCACGTGCGCGGTGAACGACACGTTCCCGGCCACGTCGGCCGGCATCGCCGTCTCCCAGCGCCGGGTTGTCTTCGCGCCGCGCCGCAGGTCGCCGAGCGGGATGGTCTTCGCCGCCGTGGTGGCGCCGGGGTCGATCAGGTGGAGCACGGCGTTGCGGAGCGGGAAGGGGCAGTCGTTGGTGAGGACCGCGGTGGCGGTGACCGTGTCACCGCCGGCCGGCTCGGCCGGCTGCGTGGTGACGGTGAGGGTGGGGCCCAGGGTGTCGAACCGGGTGTCGTTACGGATTCCCATGCCGCTCACCGGGCCCAGTCGACGGTGAAGACGTTGGCGATGTCGCTGGGCAGGGAGGACGGGACGGTGATGTTGATCTTTCCGTCACCTCGGGTCCACCTCAGACTGCCGCTCGTGCCGAGCAGCCGGATCCGGGAAGTGGCGCTGATGGGAATGTCGCCGGGCACCGAGAGGGTGCCGCTGGGCGCGCCCAGCACGATGATGTTGAACTTGCCCGGGGAGACGGTGTAGCGGATGCCGAGCGAGCTGCCCTCCTCCTCCGCCCGCACCCAGGGCGTCGACCCGTAGATCGCCGGGCCGTTGACCTTCAGCCAGGCGCCGATGTCCCGCAGCCGCTCCTGCATGATCTCGGGGATCGTGCCGTCCGGCCTGGGACCGATGTTGAGCAGCAGGTTGCCGTTCTTGCTGACCACGTCGGCGAGCAGCTGGATGAGGAACTCGGAGGTCTTGTAGTCCTCGTCCGGCTCGTGCTTGTTGTAGCCCCAGGAGTAGCCCATGGTCATGCAGCACTCCCACTTCTGCGGATCCATCGTGGGGTTGGTGCGCTGCTCGTACGTCGCGAAGTCGAAGTGGGTGTCGAACCGGTCGTTGATCACCACGCCCTTGGGGTGCTTACGGTTCTTGGCCTGGTTGTAGTAGTGCGCCAGGGGTTCTTCGCTGCGCCACGGCGGTTCGCCGGTGGGCCGGAACCACTGTCCGTCCGCCCACAGCAGCTCCGGGTCGTAGCGGCCGATGATCTCGTAGAGCTGCTTGAGCTCGTAGTCGCCTATGTAGTCCTCGACCGGCTTGTAGCCGGTCATCGGGATTTCCTCGTCGGTGTAGAAGTTGCGCATCGGCCGGCCGATCGCCGGGTTGAAGTACTCGCCGAGCGAGTAGTACAGGCCCGGGCGCACGGTGCCGCGCTTGCGGGCCGCGGTCATCAGCTCACCGACGAGGTCGCGCTTCGGGCCGTACGCCACGGAGTGACGGTCCGTCACCTTGCTGGGGTAGAGGGCGAATCCGTCATGGTGTTTGCTGGTCAGCGCGAAGTACTCGGCGCCCGCCTGCTCGAACAGCTTCACCCAGGCGTCGGGATCGTACTTCTCGGCCTTGAACTGCGGGATGAGGTCGTCGTAGGTGACGTCCTCGCCGTAGGTGTCGCGGTGGTACTTCCACTCGGCGGAGTCCTTGGTGCTCTGGTACCAGAGGTACCACTCGGAGGCGCTTCTCGGCGTCGCGCCGGCGATCACCGAGTAGACGCCCCAGTGGACGAAGATGCCGAATTTGGCGTCCTTGTACCAGCGCGGCACGGGATGGGTGTCGAGGGACGCCTTGGTGGGCTGGTAGTCGGGTATGCCGGAGCCGCCGGGCACCGCCGCGCCGGCGAGGGCCTGGGCTGTGCCGGGCGGGGCGAGGAGCACAGCGCCGCCGACGGCGGCCGCGGTGGTCATGAAGTGTCTGCGGTTGACTGCCATGAACGGGCCTCTCACTCGTGGATGGAGAAGGAGTCGAAGAGCGCTGTCGTGGTCTGGCCGGGGTAGTTGAGGTTGACGGCGCTCGCGACCAGCCCGGCGTCGCCGGTGCCGTTCGCGGACGGCACGGTGGCGGTGGCGACCTGCTGCCAGGCGGTGCCGTCGGGGCTGGCGTACGCGGTGTAGGTGGTGCCGCCGCGGACGAGCTTCAGCCAGGCGGGGTGGTACGAACCACCGCCGCCGGCCCAGGTGTCGAGCCGGCCGTCGCCGTCGCTGTCGGTCAGGAACTCCAGGCCGAACTGGGCGGACATGGTGAGCACCGCGTAGCCGCCCGCCTCCGGCGCGGTGAGGTCGTTGGCGAGGGCGATCCCCGCCTTGGCGGACGGGCCGCTGCCGGTCTGACCGGCGACACGGGCGGTCACAGTGCCGGACGGCGGCACGGCGTGGGCGAGGTAGACCGCTGCCTTCTCGTCCTTCCAGCCCGACAGGTCCTGGCCGCCCGCCCAGATGGCGAACTGGTCGCCGTTCTGCGCGTATTGGGCCTCTTCGGTCGTCGTGGCACTCGTCAGATACGGCGCCTGCACCTCGGACGGCGTGGGGGTCACCGTCGCGTCCACGCTGTCGGAGTCGTGCCGTGTACGGCCGTCTTGGAGGAAGGAAGTGCGTACGCCGATCTCGTGGGTGCCCCAGGCCGCGTCGGCCGCGGGGGTCACCGTCCAGGTGACGGTGGCGCTGTCACCCGGGGCGAGGGAGCGTGTCCGCGCGCTGCCCGCCGGTTCGGCGGACCAGCCGTCGGGGAGATCGAGGCGAGTGCTGACCTCGGTGACCGCTTCGGTGCCGGTGTTGGTGACGGTCGATGTGATCTCCGTGCCGTCGCCGCCGGCTTGCAGGGTGGGCCGGTACGGGGTGAGCCGGACGCGGGCCGACGGGCAGTCGCGGGCCGCCCCGAGAGTGGTGAGGTCGACGGCGTCGGCGAACGCCTTCATCCCGGTGTCGTTGGGGTGCAGATGGTCACCGGAGTCGAAGGCGGCGGCGTAGCGGGTCGGGTCGTCCGGGTCCCGTACAGCCTTGTCGAAGTCGGCGTAGTCGTCGAAGACGCCGCCGGAGTCGCGTACGAACGCGTTGACCTTCTGCCGGTCGGCCTCCTTGGCCTCGGTCCACCAGTCGCCCCAGCCGCGATACGGCACGACGGTCGCGCCGATCAAACGCAGCCCGCGGGCGTGGACACGGCGCGCGATCTCCTTCATGCCGTCGATCACCTGATCGCCGGTGGCGCCGCCCCAGCTGAGGTCGTTGACGCCCTCGATCAGGACCACCGTCCGGGCGCCCGGCTGCGACAGCACGTCGCGTTCCAGCCGGTTCAGCGCCGACGGGTTGCCGTCGACACCGGCCGTGATCCGGTTGCCGCTGATGCCCTCGTTCAGTACCCCGGCGGTGGACGAACACGCCGACAGCCGCCCCGCCAGATAGTCGGGCCAGCGCCGGTTGGCGTTCGCCGTGGAGGACGCCCCGTCGGTGATGGAGTCGCCGAGCGCCACCACGGCCCCCGCCGTGTCACCGCCCCGTACGTCGACACCGGTCAGGAACGGGAAGGTGGAATCGGTCCTGGTGAAGGCGTCCCCGTCGGCGTCCGAGGCGTGGTCGCCGCCGCCGTCGGGTGTCCAGTAGACGGTCTGGAGGCCCATCCAGTGCTGGCTGATGTGGGTGAGCCGGCCGGGGAAGTACAGGCTGACGACCAGGTCGCTGCGGGCCGGCACGGGGACCCGGACGGCATCGCTCACCGCCTGTTCCCCGGCGGCGATGGTCACCTCGTCCTTGCCGCCGAACCGCAGCTCGTACGGCTTCGCGACGGCCGAGCCGCCGTCGCTGCGCCCCACGGTCGCGTGCCCGATGGTCACCGGCTCGGCGGTGAACCCGTTGGTCAGCCGAATCCGTACGCTCGACCCGCCCGCGCTCACCCGCACCGGTATCCGAACCGTCACCTCCGAGGTGCCCGGGTCGTACGAGGCGTGCTGCGCGGTGGCCCAAGTCCCTGTCCACTCCCCCGGCTTGGTCTCGGCCTCGGCCGGATTCGCCGGGAGCAGGGCCGCCAGGACGGCCGCGACGGCCGCGGTCAGGGCTGCGAATCTTCGGCGTTCACGCAGGTGTCCACGTAGATGTCCACGTAGATGTCCAAGCACGGGTTCTCCTCAGGAACAGCCGCGGCCGAGCCCGAGCGCGGCGAGGTCGATGGAGTCGGCGAAGGCCCTCATCCCGGCGTCATTGGGATGCAGATGGTCACCGGAGTCGTACGCCGCGCCCAGCCGCCGCGGATCCGCCGGGTCCCGTACCGCCCTGTCGAAATCGGCGTAGCCGTCGAAGACCCCGCCGGAGCCCCGGACGAACGCGTTGACCTGCTGCCGCCTGGCCTCCGTCGCCTCGCTCCAGCCGCCCCAGGTGAAGTCCTTGTACGGCGTGATCGTGGCGGCGACCACCCGCATCCCGCGCTGGTGCGCCCGGTCGGCGATCTCCGTCATCCCGGCGATGATCTGCTCGGCACTCGCCCCGTCGAGATCGTTGATGCCCTCGAAGAGGATCAGGGTCCTGGCCCCCGGCTGGGAGAGCACGTCCCGTTCGAGGCGGTCCAGGGCCGAGGGATTGGTCGCGGTCCCGGCGGTGATCCGGTTGCTGGTGATACCCGCGTTGAGCACCCCTGTGCCGGGCCGGCAGGCGTTGAGGCGGGCGGACAGCAGGTCGGGCCAGCGCTGGTTGGTGTCGGGCGTCGAGAAGGAACCGTCGGTGATCGAGTCGCCGAGCGCCACCACCGACCGGGCCCTCGGCGCGGTCACATCGACGCCACTGAGGAAGGGCCAGCTGGTGGTGGTCCAGGTGAAGGCGTCACCGGCGGTGTCGGCCGCGTGGTCGCCCGCCCCGTAGTCCGTCCAGTACACGGTCTGCTGCGCCCACCAGTGATCGGTGATGTGCGTGACCTCGCCGGGCAGATGGAGACTGACCACCAGGTCGGCAAGGGCCGGGACGGAGAGGCGGAGGGGATCGCTGACCGCCTCGCCGCCTGCCGGGACGGTCACCTCACGCTTCCCGCCGAACCGCAGGTCGTACGGGCGCGCCACGGCGGAACCGCCGTCGCGCAGGCCCACGGTCGCGTGCCCGATCGTCACGGGGACTGTGGCGTAGGCGTTGGTCAGCCGAATCCGTACGGATGAACCGCCGACGCTGGTGCGCACCGGCATCCGCACCGTCACCTCGGACATGCCCGAGACCTCGTAGTGCTCGCTCGGTGCCGTGGCCCACGTCCCCGCCCAGCCGCGCTGACCAACCTGCTGTCCTGCCCCGGCCGACGCCGCCGGCCCCACCAGGACAGCCACGACTACCAGCGCCAACGCCGCGAACCCGCGCCCTGCGGAACGCATCCCGCCCCCTACCGTTCCGCGCCGGTGCGCGCGAGCGCCTGGTACGCCTTGGCGGCGCCCTCGGCCTTGAGGTTCACGAACGCCGGGGTCACCCCGAGCGGGGCCGCGTACCCCTTGAGCGTCACGGGACCGCGGACGACCTTGCCGTTGGTGACGTCGCGCCACGTTCCGGACGGCAGGAAGACGTCCCGGGTGGTCCCTTCGTCGAGCTTGGGCGCGGCCAGCACGGCCGGGCCGAGCATCCACTCGTCGGTGACCGTGTAACTCGCCTCGTCCTTCGGGAAGTCGAAGAACAGCGGCCGCATGATCGGATCGCCGGTCTTCAGGGTGCTCTGCACCTGATCCCAGATGTACCGGGCCAGCCGCTCGTGCGTCGCGATGGCCGACCGGTAGAGCTCGACCGTCTCCTGGTCGTAGCCGACCCACTCGCCGGTCGTCGCGTCCTGTACACCGGTGGGCGAGGTCGAGGCGTACATCAGTGGCATCAGGGAAGCCGCCTGCGCCCAGCGGGCCAGGACCTCCTTGGTGGGCGGCGGATAGCTGAGCGAGCCGCCGATCATGTCGGTCTCGACGAAGGGGTAACCGATGGTGGAGACCGCCATGTTGGCCGAGACCGCGGCGCGCAGCCCGGCGAAGGTGGTCGGTTTGTCGGCCGTGCGGGTGGCGAAGCCCTTGTCCTGCGCGGCGTTCCACGCGACCCGCAGCCCCGCCCCCTGCTGGTCGAACTCGTCGGCCAGCTCGGTGCCGTACTTGACGTAGTCGGCGCGGCTGGCTCCCGGATAGGGGGCGCACCGGTCGTCGAAGAAGACGGTGTCGAACTTGAACCCGGAGACCCCCAACTCGCTTGTCTGTGCCTTGAGATCGTCGGTGTACCACTGCCGGGCGGCGGGGTTCGCCAGGTCGATCAGGCCGGTCTGCCGGCCGTTCCACCAGGTGAAGAGGCACGGCTTGGACGGGGCGGACGGGTCCTTCAGCAGATACCCGTTGTCGACGGCTTCGGAGAAGTTGGCAGCGGTCTCGGGCATGTACAGGCCCGTCCACATGCCGAGGTCGAAGCCGAGGCGGTCGAGTTGCCCGGACAGGGCGGGCAGTTCGGGGAAGCGTTCGCCGAAGTCGGCGGCGATCACGCTCTCCTCGATCTGCACCGTGTGCCCGCCGAGCCCGGCGCCGGCCAGCGAACGGGCCCAGGCGAGGACGTTCTCCTGGTTCTGCTCGCCGTAGAGCTGGGCCCAGGAGTTCCACAGCGGAGTCGCGTACTGCTCGTAGGAGGTGTCGGAGCGCTCGGGCTTGCCGACCAGCGCGATGTGGTCGCGGTACACCTCGGCGGGGGTGTCCTCGACGAACACCGTGGAAGCGGCGGGCCGGTCCCCGGTGACGGTGAACTCGCCGAGCCCGTTGCCACCGGAGTTGATCCGCACGTCCATCGGGTCGTTCGTGTCCGCCCGCAGCCCGGTGGCGCTGGAGGTGTACCAGAAGGGGGCGACCACCTGGTACGACGCCGGACTGAACCCGGGGTCCACCAGCTGTCCGGAGTCCAGGGGCCACGGCTGGACTGTCTGGTCGCTGTTCTCGCCGTGCCCGTACCAGTGCCCGGCGCTGCTCAGGTCGTACGCCGTGCTGAGCGCGTCGGCCCGGGCGCCCGACAGGGACCACTTCATGTCGTACCGGTCGGAGCGCAGGGTGATCCGCAGATCGACGGTGACGCCCTGCAGATCGGTGGCGGCGGCGACGCGCAGGGTGTTGCCGTCACGGGTACTGCCGGTGACCTCCCGGACGAGGTGCCAGTCGGCGCCGATCCGGAACCGGAACGCCGTCGGCGCGGTGGCCAGGACGGTCCTGCCCGCCCGTACCGTGGTGAGGGCCAACCGGTCGGTCGCGACGCGCAGTGCGTAGCGCGGTGTCGTCAAGGTGATCGGCCCGGTTTCGGCGGCGGTCGCCGGGGCCGCCGTGCCGAGCAGCGGGGCGGCCAGGAGCAGCGCCGCCGCGCCGTTTCGGAAGGTTCGTCTCAGCACGGGCATCAGACACCGCCGCCGCACGTCAGCTTGGCGTCCGCCCAGTCGGCGTGGTCCGTGGACACATCGCCGTCGCCGTCGACCAGCAGGTCCAGCCAGCGGGCGCCGGTCACGTCCACGTCGATCGCGGCGCCGCCGTCGGAGCCGTACAGCACCGGGGTGGTGGCAAGGGTGCGGCCGTCGGCGATCACCTCGAAGGAGACGCTGCCGTTGTCGCCTACCTCGTCGTCCACCCCGGCGGTGGCGGTGAACCGGGTGCAGCCGCCGCCGAGATAGACCCGGACCTGGCTGTTCGCGTGCACGCCGAGACCCTTGTCGTACGAGGTGCCGCCGACCGAGAGCGTCCGCCCGTCGCCGGCCGCGGACTCGCCGTTGGAGGCGTCCTTCTCCACCGGGCCCCAGCCGTTGACCGCCTTGACCAGGGTCAGGTCGCTGACATGAGCGTCGGCGGACAGCCCCGGCGGCGGCACCTGCACGGCCCGTACACCCGTGACGGTGCCCGGACGGCCGGGCTGTGTGAGCGTGGCGGTCGCGGACAGGACGGCGTAGTGGACCGGGTCGCCGGGCGGGGTCACGGTGTAGGTCGCGGTCACCGTGTCGCCGGGCCGCACCCGGTCGAAGCGTGTGGTGTCGTCGGTGGTCGAGGTCCAGCCGTCCGGGGCCTTCAGCGCCAGCTTGACGTTCCGGGCGGTCGGCGCGTCCTTCGGCACGCTCAGGGTGACGGGGACCTTGGCGGCGGTACCGGTGCCCAGGAACGGCTCGGCGTCGACGGTGACCTGGGCGCCCGAGTCCGGCATGGCGTACGTCTTGGCGTTGCACGAAGGCGCGGCGACGGTGCGTACGTCGACACCGCCGGCGGAGGCACCGAGGTCCACGAGCTTCGCCGAACCCGGGCCCGCGTCAGCCTTGGTGGACCAGACGGCCAGAGCGATGGAGTTGGTGCCCTGCTCGCGCAGGATGCCCTTGGGGATGACGAACCGCGTCTGGGGCCCGGTGTCCGGCAGGTAGCGGCCGATCAGCCAGCCGTTGACGAAGATCTGGGCGCGGTAGCCGGTACCGCCGTCGGCTTCGGCGAGATCGAGTGCGATCGCGTTGTCCTGGCCCTGCGGCAGGTCGAGCCGGGCGGACGTGCGGTACCAGCGCACGCCGGGCCCGGTCTTCCCGGACTGCCCGGACAGGGTGGTGCTCTTCCAGCCGCCGTCGGGGAAGCCCGGCAGCGACCAGCCGGCCCGCTCCCCGTACAGCCCGCCGTTGTTGTACGGGCCCCGGGCAGTGTCGACCGGGTCCTCGCCGCCCCGGCTGCCCTGGATCCTCCAGGTGAGCGTAGAGGCCCCGCCGATCACCTCGGCGCCGAGCAGGCCACGCGGCTCCTTGGAGTAGTCGTGGCCCCATTCCTCGTTGTGGCCCGCGTTCTCCACGAGGACGGAGAGCACGTTGTCCCCATTGTCTTTGCTGTCCTTACTGTCCTTCAGCGTGCCCGCCGGGATGTCGAAGGTGTGCGCGCCGTCGCGGGAGCTGCCGAGGTAGCGTCCGTTGAGCCAGACCGCGTACTGGCCGGTCGGCCCCGTGTTGGCGTCGAGTGCGAGCGCGGTCGCCGCCCCGGTGGTCCTGAACCGGCCGCGGTACCAGACGTTGCCGTGGTGGTAGCCGTACTCGTCCATCGCGAGGACGGGCAGCGACCCTTCCAGTGCGGGGTTGTTGGCGGTGAGGTGTTCGGCGGTGGTCCAGGTGGAATCGTCGAAGCCGGGAGCGGACTCCGGTGCCTCCTCCTTGTGCTTCCACCTGGTCAGCTCGGGCAGCTCGACGGGGCGGGGTGCCTGGGTGACGGCGACCGTGCGGCCGTTCCAGGTCATCCTCTTGGCCTTCTTGGTGTCCGCGATGACCTCGATCTTCGCGGCCTTGGTGGAGTCACCGGTCAACTTCAGGGTCGAGCCCGCCAGTTCGGCCGTACGGACGAGGGACGGGCCTCGTACGAGAACCGGGCCTGCGGCGGTGTCCTGTTGCCACCAGTGGGCGGTCTCGGCGGTGTCGGCGATCAGCAGTTCCATGCCGTTCACCAGCACGCGGGCCAAGCCCTTGTGGGTGTAGTTCAGGCGCAGGTCGCCGCGTTCGGCGTCCCAGGTGGTGGTGACATCGCCGTCGAGGACGGTGACCTCGGGCCGCTCGGCGTACCGCAGCACGGTTTCGCCGGCCTCCCCCTCACGCCCGTACAGCAGCGCAACGTCCCGGTCACCGATCCGGGCATGCGTCATGATCTCCGAGGTGGAGTAGACGAGCCGCTGACTCTCGCTCAAGTCGTAGCCCGCGACGAGCAGTTTGGCGTCCCGGCCGTCGACGGTGATCTCGCCCTGCTGCGGTACGCGCGGGTAGTCGCCGTCCGCGCCTTTCAGCGACAGAGTCGTCTCGTCCTTGTCCTTCACGCGGGTGTCGGCGTGCCGGACGGTGAAGAACTGGGTGCCGTCGTCCGGATTGACGCGCCGGTCGATGCGCAGGGCGTCGTCGGACGGGGCCGGGGCCTCGGCCTTGTCGGTGCGCGCCAGCGAGGTCACGGAGTTGACCATGTACCCCAGGCGCTTGAACTCCTGGTACTTGTCCGTCAGTTGGCGGGACTCGTTGATCGGGGCCCCGTAGTCGTACGACGTGTAGACCGCGTTGGGGTCGGCGAGCCAGCCCCAGTTGGTGCCGCCGTACGTCATGTAGAAGGACTGACCGCTGACGCCGGCGGCGATGTTCATCTTGCTGAACACCCGGGTGAAGTCGGTGCCGGTGAGTTTCGCGCAGTCCTGGTATCCGGTGCCGCCCCAGGGGTCGAAGGCGCCGCCCTGCGCCTCCGGAATGATCAACGGGGACTCGGGCTTCCACTCGTTGACGTAGGAATAGTCCGGCAGGTTCTTCCAGGCGTCGGGGTCCTTGCAGTCGAAGCCCTGCGGGTAGGCGTCGAACCCGTAGATGTCGGGGGCGCCCTTGCCGCTCACCCAGTTCTGGTTGGCGCCGCCGTCGTTGACGAAGGTCGGCACGTCGATGCCGTCCTGCTTCGCCCAGTCGATCAGCGTCTGCATGTAGTCGGCGTCCTGGCGGCCGCCCTGGTACTCGTTCTCGACTTGATAGAGGATCACATTGCCGGTGCCACGCGTGAGCTGGTGCCGCGCGATGATCGGGTTGATCCGGCTCATCCACTCCCTGGCCGCCTTCATGTACTCCGGCTCGGAAGTACGGTTCACGCCGGCCTGCGTCTTCCGCCATGCGGGCATGCCGCCACCGGATACCTCCGCGTTGATGTACGGGCCCGGCCGGGCGATCACATACAGGCCCGCGCGCTCGGCCTCGTCCAGCAGCCGCTCCACGTCACGGGTGCCGGTGAAGTCGTACGAGCCCGGCTTGGCCGAGTGGTAGCCCCAGTCGAAGTAGAGCGAGACGGCGTTGAATCCGCCCGCCTTGATCTTCTGCAGCACGTCGCGCCACGCGTCGGGGCTGGGCAGCCGGAAGTAGTGGAACTCGGCGCCCCAGATGTACAGGGGTTTGCCGTCGACCCGCACGGAGTACTGGTCGTAGGTGACGGTGTGCGGTGCCTGGGCCTCGGCCCGCGGCTGCGCCTGGGCCGGTGTCGCGATCCCCGTGCTGGTCAGGGGCATGACAGACAGAGCTCCGGCAAGCAGCAGAGCTCTCCACTTACCCCTCATGTCGTCAGCCCCTTCACAACGGCCGCCCGCGCGGTCTGCATGTCGCTGACGTCCTTCGTCCGGCCGTCGAGGTCCCGCGTCGCGGTGGTGAGTGCCTCGGTCAGGGCGTCGCTGTCGGCGCCGCCGTCCTTCTTCCGCAGCTGAGCGACGAGTTCGTAGTCCTCGATGCCCTCCTTCAGCTGCTCCCAGCGGATGCTGGACATCGGGCCGTCCTTGCCCGGGTAGACCAGATACTCGTCGCCCTGGGTGAAGATGTGCACCGGCTGTTTGAAGGGGTCGCTGGTCCAGCTGTTGTACGACCAGCGCAGGAAACCGTCCAGATTCCGCTGGGCGGAGATCCACGGCAGCATCCGCGACTCGACGGCGGGCGAGTACGACAGCGTGTTGGGGTGGGCCGGCGCTCCGTACACGTAGAAGGTCGTGGTCTTGCCGGCCTTGCGCCGCTCCGCCACCTTCTCCTTCGTCATCGCGTCGATGCCGCCCCAGTCGACGGACAGGTTGGACGCGACGCCTTCGGTACTGATCGAACCGGCCACGGAAATACGGTCGTCGAAGACCGGCGCGACCTCGTGGACGAAGTCCTTGACGACCGTCATGGTGTCGATGGGCCGCTCGTCGAAGGACAGCCACGTGTCCTCCAGCCAGCCCTTCTTCTTCAGATGGGCCTCGAAGGCGGGCAGGTACGCTCCCCACGCCTCCCGCCAGCGCTCCCCGCCCAGATCAACGTTCTCGTAGACGGTCTTGCCGGTGCGTGTGTCGGTGTAGGTGAGGTGCTCCTGATCCTGGAACGCCAGCATGGAGAAGGCGCCGATGTCGGGCCCGAGCCCGGACCGTCTCGCCGTCTGGACGTACTTGTCCCAGCGGGAGAAGTCGAAGGCGAACTCGTCACCGTCCCACGTCCAGCCCACCATGCTGGTGTACGGCGTGGCCGTCTGCGACTCCCGGGTTCCGAGCGACCACTGATGGTGCCACGGGTTGTCGACGATGGTGGTGTTGATGACCTTCTGGCCGCGCGACGCCAGATCGCGGTTGTACTTCTCGATCAGCTTCCAGTGCTGGGCGGACCAGAGTTTGACGCCGTGATTCTTGGCGATCGTCTCCGGCTGCGCCCATACGTCGAGGAAGAAGTCGTAGTCCCCCGGGTCGGGCACGCTCGCGTCCGCGACCTCGATCGTCAGCGGGTAGCCGGCCTGGGTACGGCCGTCGGCGTCGACCTTCACCGTGCCGGTGTAGGTGCCGGGCCTGGCCTTCTCGGGGATCTGGAAGGTGAACCACAGCGGCTGCGCCGCGTACGCGGGCACGTCCACGGAGGAACGCTCCTCGAGCGCGTCGCCGACCACATCGGGGTTGCGGTCGCCGGAGACCTCTTTGCCGGAGCTGACCTGGTCGATGGTGGCGGACCAGTCGACCTCACTCTTGGAGCGCTGCACAGGCACGTACTTGACGAACCGGACCTGCGTGTCGTCGCCGGAGAGCTTCGCACCGCCGGGCCCGGTGAGGTCGCCGACCACGGCCTTGACGTTGTCGAGATCCTTGCCGGACGCGATCGCCAACTGCGCCGAGACCTGCTCGTTGCGCACGGCGGAGAGCTTCAGCTCCTTGGTGTCCTTGCCCTTGATGGCGGTCATCGGGTAGCGCGGGACACGTTCCTCCGCGGAGCCGGCGAAGGAGCCGGTGGGAACCCAGGTGATGGTGTCCCTGGTGCCCATGGCGTCGGCGACCTTGACGGTCAGCCAGGTGGTGGTGGCCTTGGAATTGAGGTCGGAGCCGGTGGTCGCCGTGCCGGTGGTCGCCGTGCCGGTGACGGCGATCGCGGTGGTGCTCGCGGCCACGACGACGCCCGCGACGAAGCCGGCGACAACTGAGGACGTACGTGCCATGGGGGTGGGTTCCCTCTCTCATGGACGTGCAGGGAGTGGTCCCCGGCAGGCCCCACGGGGGGTGGAGGCCTGCCGGGAAGCGGGAGCGGGCGCCAGTGATGCCAGTGGTGCAACTGGCGCCCGGTGATCAGGAGGTGACGGAGAATCCGCTGAAGACGGCTTCGATGTTCTCGCCCGGATGGTTGGCGTTGGCCGCGCTGGCGACCATCCCGGCGTCACCGGTGCCGGTGGCCGACGGCACCTGGGCGGTGCCGACCTGCGACCAGGTCTCGCCGTCCTTGCTGGCGTACGCGGTGTAGGTGGCGCCGTCCCGGGTCAGCCTGAGATAGGCCGGGTGGTAGGTGGAGCCACCGCCCGCCCAGGTGTCGAGCTTCCCGTCGCCGTCGCTGTCGGTCATGAACTCCAGTCCGTACTGCTCGGTCATGACCAGCACCGCGTAACCGCCCTTTTCCGGCGCCGTGAGGTCGTTGGCGAGGGCGACGCCGGCCTTGCCGACCGGTGATGCGCTGTCCTGGGAGACCAACTGGGCCTGCACGGTGGCCTTCTCCCCGGCGGCGTCGTCGCGGTAGATGACGCCCTTCTCGTCCTTCCAGCCGGACAGGTCCTGGCCGCCGGCCCAGATGGCGAACTGGTCGCCGCCCTGGGCGTATTGGGCGCCCCCGGAGGTCGTGTCGGCCGTCAGGTACGGCTCCTGCACGCTGCCCGGGGCGGCCTTCACCTGCGCAGGCACGGTGTCGGACACCTTCTGCGAGCCGTTGTGACCGGTGTAGGTGACGGTGCCGGTGAGATCGTGGCTGCCCCATCGGGCGTCGTCGGCCGGGGTCACCGTCCAGGTGGTGGTGAGTGTGGCGCCGTTCTTGAGGTACCGCGCGGTGGTCGGGCCGGTCGCCTGGGCGGTCCATCCCTCGGGCAGGTCCAGGGCCGCCTTGGCGTTCCTGAGGGTCCCGGTGCCCCAGTTGGTCACCCCGGTGGTCACCTCGAACGGCTTACCTGCGTCGGTGGAGGGGGCGTCCGGGGTGATCAGGACGGAGGCCGCTGGTGCGTCGTCGCGCTTGAGCGCCTTGACGGCCTTGGCGGCACCCTGGGCCTTGAGGTTGACGAAGGCCGGGGTGACGCCGAGCGGCGCCGCATACCCCTTGAGGGTCTTGGGGCCGCGGATCACGGTGCCCTGGTTCACGTCGTACCAGGTGCCGGAGGGCAGGTAGACGCTCCGGGTGGAGCCGGTGCTCAGCTTGGGCGCGGCCAGCACGGCCGGGCCGAGCATCCACTGGTCGGTGACCGTGTAACTCGGCTTGTCCTTCGGGAAGTCGAAGAACAAGGGCCGCATGATCGGATCGCCGGTCTTCAGGGTGCTCTGCACCTGGTCCCAGATGTAGGGGGCGAGCTTCTCGTGGGTCTCGATCGCCTCCCGGTAGAGGTCGACCGTCTCCTGGTCGTAGTCCACCTTCTGCCCGGTGGTGGTGTCGTTCGTGTCCACCGGGGATGTCGAGGCGTACATCAGCGGCATCAGCGAAGCGGACTGCGCCCACCGCACCAGCACGTTCTTCGACGGTGCGGGCTGGCCGCCGGAGCCGCCGATCATGTCGGACTCGACGAACGGATAGCCGATGGTGGAGATGGCCAGGTTCTGGGTGGCGGAGGCACGCAGGGAGTCCCAGCCGGTGCCCTTGTCGACCTGGCGGGTGACGAAGCCCGCCTCATGGGCCGTCTTGTTCCAGTGCACCCGGATGCCCGCGCCCTGGAGGTCGAACTCGTCGGCGAGCTCCGTGCCGAGCTTCTGGTAGTCCGTGGCCTGGTGTCCCTCGCGCGGTGCGCACTTCTCGTCGAAGAAGCGGGTGTCGAACTTCAGCCCGTCGATGTCGTACTTGTCCATCAGGGTCTTGAGGTTGCCCTCGTACCAGGCCTTGGCGTCGGGGTTCGCCAGGTCGATGATCCCGGCCTGGCCGTTCCACCAGGTCACTTCACACGGCTTGCTCGTGTCCTCGGCGTCCATGAGCAGATAGCCCTTGTCGACCGCGTACTGGTAGTTGTCGGAGTCCAGGTTGATCCACAGGGTGACCCAGATACCGAAGTCGAACCCCATGTCGTGGATCTTGTCGGACAGGCCCTTGGGATCGGGGAAGGTCTTGGGATCCCAGGTCAGATTGCCGTAGTTCGACTCCCACTTGTCGTCGAGCTGGATGGTGTGCCCGTCCAGACCGTTGTCGGAGAGGTCGGTGGCGTAGTCGAGCAGTTTCTCCTGGTCGATCTTGGTGTAGAACTGCGCCCAGGAATTCCACAGCGGCTTGGCGTACTGCTCGTAGGGGGCGTCGCTCTTGGTCGGCTTGCCGACTATGCCGACGTAGTCGCGGTAGACCTCCAGCGGGGTCGACTCGACGAACACGGTGGCCTTGTAGGTGTCCGATGACTCGACCGTGAAGCGGCCGAGGCCGTCCTTGCCCTTGTTGATTGCCACGTCCATGACATCCCCGGTGTCGACGCGGAGGCCGGTCGCCGTGGAGGTGTACCAGAACGGGTCGATCATGTCGTACGACGCCGGGCCGAAGGCCTTGTGGTCGACCTCGCCGGTGTCGAGCGGCCAGGGCTGGTTGACACCGGGGCCGCCCTGCGGGGTCTCCGCCTCGCCGTGGCCGTACCAGTGGCCGGCCGACGACAGGTCGTAGGCGAGACCTAACTGGTCGGGGCTGCCGCCCTCGACGTCCCAGCTCAGGTCGTAGCGGTCGGCTTCGGGTGTGAGCCGGGCCTCGATGGTGGCGCCGTCGAGGGTGGTGTCGGTGGTGAGGGTGAGGACGCCGCTCCGCCAAGTCCAGTCGGTGACCGCGGTGGCGTGCTGCCACTTGCCGGCGGAGCGGAACCGGAGTCCTCCGGTGTCGCCGCCCGCGGTGCCGAGCACGGTTGTTCCGGCGCGTTCGGTGGTGAGGGCGAGTTCGTCGGTGGCGATGTCGACGGTGTAGCCGGGTGCCTTTCCGGTGCCCGGCACGGACAGGGTGAGGCCGTCCGCGCTCTCGGACACCTTCGGCTGGGCTGCGGCGTCTGCCCGGGCTGCGGTGTCCGCGCGGGCCGGTGCGGTGAGGGGTTCGGCGACGGGCGGGATGAGCGTCAGGGCCAGGGCGGCTGCCACAAGTGTGCCGAGGCTGCGCGGTCTGAGCGGTTGTGTGCGCACTCACGTCCTCCTGCGGGGCGGGGCATGGCGTGATGAAGCTGCACTGCAAGATCATGCGTATTTCTGTTCATGTTCTGGCGATAAACGTCAGCTGTCAACACTCACCTCCATGATTTATCAGCAGCATCACTGGCCACTGTCGGCCCTGGTGACGGTTGGTTTCCCGGGTCCGCCCCCTGCCTCGGGAGGCCGCGGACCCGGGGAAAACGGCTGTAAATTCCGTGTGAACCGCGCCCGATTCGAGCGGTTCCGATTCCTGTGCGCGGATCTGGTGGCCGGCGGTGCGGCCAAGGGCTGCCGAGGCCCGGCCGGGGTCAGGTCAGGATCACCGAGCGGGTCAGATGGCGAGGGTTGTCCGGGTCGAGCCCGCGCGCCCCGCCGAGGGCCGTGGCCAGCCGTTGCACCACGATGAGATCGGCCACCGGGTCGCGCCCGAGGGCGACCAACTGGCCGCCGGTGCGCGCGATTTGCTCCGGCAGACCGCCGGGAACGGCCGCCGGATCGCCGAACCACCAGGCCACCCGGCCCGGCCCGGTGATGCTGATCGGCCCGTGCCGGTACTCCATCACCGGGTACGCCTCCGTCCATGCGCCCGCCGCCTCGCGCATCTTCAGTGCCGCTTCCTGGGCGATCCCGTATGCCCAGCCCCGCCCGAGGAAGGTGAACTGCTCGGCGCCGAGGAGCTCTTCGGGCAGTGGCTCGACCAGCGCCGAGGCGGCCTGTGCCTCCAGATGGCCGAGGTCCTCACCGAGCAGGGCGCGCAACAGCACCAGTTCGGTGGTGGCGAACCGGGTCTGCACCACCGACGTCTCGTCGGCGAAGTCGAGCACGACGGCCGCGTCGGCGATGTCCATGACCGGGGTCGCCGGGTCCGCGGTGACCACGACGGTGGGCGTCCGGCCGCGGAGCCGGCCGAGTAGTTCCAGCACCTCAGAGGTGGTGCCGGACCGGGTCAGCGCGACCACCCGGTCGTAGGCCCGGCCGGCCGGCATCTCGGAGGCCGGAAAGGCGTCCGTCTCCCCGTGGCCCCCGGATTCCCGGAGCACCGCATAGGCGTGGGCCATGAACCAGGAGGTGCCGCAGCCCACGACGGCGACCCGCTCACCGGGCCTGGGCATGGCCGCGTACGCGGGGTCGTCCGGCCGCCGTGCCAGTTCGGTGGCGCGGCGCCAGCACTCGGGCTGGGTGGCGATCTCGATCTCGGTCCGACTCATGAAAGGGCTCCCGTCTCCGTGCTCATGGGGCCGCGGCACAACCGAGTCGTAACCGTCGGCCCTTGACATCATGCGCGATTTGTTGGGCATGATGGACATCGATGCTTGATCTTAGCCACTTTCAAGCAGAAACAATCACACAGTTGCAGTGAAGGTGGGTACCCCGTGAAACGGCACCTCGTAGGTATCGCAGCAGGTGTGGCCCTCGCCCTGGTCCTCACCGGATGCGGCAAGGGAGGTTCGTCCGGCGGCGGCGACGCCGACGGAAAGACGATCAGATTCGTGGCCGCGAAGTACGACGATGACACCCAGCCCTACTGGGAGAACCTCATCAAGGACTTCGAGGCCGAGAACCCCGGCTACCAGGTCGAGTTGGAGGTCGTCGACTGGGAGCAGATCGACTCCAAGGTCAAGACGTACACCCAGACCGGACAGCAGCCCGACGTCCTCAACTACAACAAGTTCTCCGACTTCGCGCGCGACGACCTGATCTACCAGGCCAAGGACGTCGTGTCGCCCAAGGTGCTCGACGACTTCCTGCCGCTGTTCGCCGACCAGGCGCAGTACGAAGGCGTCCAGTACGGCCTGCCGTTCATCTCCAGCGCGCGGCTCTTCTTCTACAACAAGGACATCTTCGACAAGGCCGGGATCTCCAAGCCGCCGTCGAGCTGGGCCGAGGTCGAGGACGCCGCCGAGAAGGTGAAGGAGGCCGGGGACATCCCGCTGGGCCTGCCGCTCGGCGCGGAGGAGGCCCAGGCCGAGTTCTACATCTGGGCGATGAACAACGGCGGCGGCTGGACCGACAAGTCGGGACAGTGGGCCGTCGACCAGCGGGCCAACGTGGAGACGCTGGACTTCCTGCGGAAGCTCACCAAGGCCGGTCTGACCCAGCCCAATCCCGAGGCCACCAACCGCAAGGACGTCTTCAACCAGTTCGCCCAGGGGAAGATCGGCATGATCAACGGCGCCGTCTTCATGCGCAAGGGCTTCATCGACACGGTCGACAAGAACCTGAACTACGGAGTCGCGCCACTGCCCAGCAAGGACGGCACAACGCACAACACGCTCGGTGTCCAGGACTACCTGGTGGCCTTCAAGAAGGACGAGGACAAGAGCCGCGAGGCCGTCAACAAGTTCCTCGACTTCTTCTACCAGAAGAAGAACGCCTCGAGGTTCCTGTCCACCGAGGGGTTCCTCTCGGTCACCAAGTCGGCCGGTGATGCGCTGAGTTCGGACTCCGCCTACTACAAACCGTTCGTCGACGCGCTGTCGGGCGCGCGGTTCGCACCCACCGACAACCCGAACTGGGCGACCGTCGAGGGAGCCGTGAAGCAGCGCATCGGTACCGGCGTGTCGAGTGCCGAGCCCGAAAAGGTCCTCAGCGAAATCCAGAAGACCGCTGAGAAGGACGGCTGACGGGGTGGCCGTACAGAACGTCACCGCACGCACCGTCGGGGCGAAGAAGGACCGGACCCCGGCGGCACCGGAACGCGGCTCCCGCCGCCCCCGGCCCGCGCGCCGTCTGCGGGCGCTGGAGCCGCTGCTGTGGCTCGGCCCCGCACTCGTACTGATCCTGGCCGTGGTCGTCTGGCCCGTCGTCGAGATGGTCCGCACCTCCCTGATGGACATCAGCTCCACCGGACTGACCCAGGGCTTCGCGGGCGGCGCCAACTACTCCGAGCTGTTCGCCGAGCCGGACCTGCCGGGCGTGGTACTGCGCACCCTGATCTGGGTGGTGGGCGTGGTGACGGTCACCATCACTGTCTCCCTGGGCCTGGCGCAGTTGCTCAACGCCCGTTTCCCGGGGCGTCGGCTGGTCCGTTGGGCGCTGATCGTGCCCTGGGCGGCGTCGGTGCTGATGACGGCGCTCACCTGGCGCTGGATGCTCAACAACGTCTACGGCGTCGTCAATCGCGTACTGATGGACGTCGGAATCCTGGACAAGCCGGTGAACTGGCTCGCCGACCCTGTTCAGGCATTCGCCTGGATGATGGCCGCGGCGGTCTTCGTCTCCCTGCCGTTCACCGCGTTCGTCATCCTCTCCGGGCTGGGAACCATCCCGGCCGAGGTCTACGAGGCGGCCCGCCTCGACGGCGCAGGACCGGTCCGCACCTATCTCGGCATCACACTGCCGCTGCTGCGCCCGTCCCTGCTGGTTGCCGCGATCATCAACGTCATCAATGTGTTCAACTCGTTCCCGGTCATCTGGGCGATGACCCGAGGCGGCCCCGGCTTCTCCACCGACACGACCACCACCTATATGTACAAACTCGCGTTCGACAATCAGGACGTCGGCGAGTCGGCCGCCATGGCCGTGGTGAACTTCGCGCTGATCCTCCTGGTGGTGCTGGTGTATCTGCGCGTCGTCCGCCGCCGAGAGGAGACCGGCTGATGTCCTCCGCCACGGCCGAAACAGCACCGAGAGCCGAACCCGCGCCCGGAACCGCAGCCAAAGGCGCGGCGACAACCGCCCGGAGGCGGCGCCCGCCCCGGCTGCGCACCGTACTGCTGACCGCGGTGGGCTGGCTGGTCGCCCTGACGTTCCTCGCGCCATACCTTCAGATGCTGCTCACGGCCCTGAAGCCGACGCCGGAACTGATGAAGTCACCGCCGTCCTATCTGCCGTCACAGTGGGAGTGGTCCAACTTCGCCGACGTCTGGTCGCTGCAGGATCCGCCCGTCAGCGACGCGCTCTGGTTCTCGCTGTACGTCGCCGGGATGTCCACGCTCCTCGCACTGGCCGTGGGCCTGCCCGCCGCGTACTACACCGCCCGCAACCGCTTCCGCGGGCGCGGCGCCTTCCTGCTGCTGGTGCTGATCACCCAGATGTTCGCGCCGACCGCACTGCTGGTGGGCATCTACCGGGAGATGGTCAGCCTCGATCTCACCGACACCGCGGAGGGGCTGATCCTGGTCAACGCGGCGTTCAATCTGCCGTTCTGCATCTGGATCCTCAACGCGTACTTCGCGAGCATCCCCAAGGAGCTGGAGGAGGCGGCGTACATGGACGGGGCGGGACGGCTGGGCGCGCTGGTCCGGGTCACCCTGCCGCTGGCGCTGCCGGGAGTGGTGACCGCGCTCGTCTACACGTTCATCGGGGCCTGGAACGAGTACGTCGTCGCGCTCACCATCACCTCGTCCGGCGACCGGACGACGCTGACCAAGGCCATTCCTGGATTCGTCACGGCGTACCAGGAGCAGTGGCAGTACCTCTTCGCCACCTCGCTGATCGCGATCGTGCCGGTCGTCGTCCTGTTCGTCTTCGTGGAGCGCTATCTGATCAGCGGTCTGACGGCCGGCGGCATCAAGTGATCCGCCGGGCAGGCCCATGGGGCAGGGGCGGGGTCGGGGTCAGGACTCCGACCCCGACCCGGGCCTCGGCCGGGGCTCTGGCCCCGGCCCCTGCCGCACGCCCGCCGGCCCCGGCCCCGGCCCCGAACATGCGAAGCCCCTCAGGCCCGGACGATCTCCACGCCCGCCGCGGCAAACGGCTCGGTCACCTCGGGGCGCGCCGCTTTGTCGGTCACCAGCACATGGACATCCTCCACCGGGCAGATCCGGGCGAAGGCCCGCCGGCCCAGCTTGGACGAGTCCGCGACCACGATCACCTGTTCGGCGCGGAGGGCCAACGCCCGGTTGATGCCGGCCTCGCCCTCGTCCTGGGCAGTGGCCCCGTGCCTGACATCGATCGCGTCGACGCCGATGAAGACATGATCGAGCGTGATCTGTGCGAGCACCTCGGTGGCCAGCGGCCCGGTGAGTTCGTACGAGGCCGGGCGTGCCACACCCCCGGTGACGACGAGCTTCACATGGCGGCGTACGACCAGCTCGTTGGCGATGTTCAGCGCGTTGGTGACGACCGTCAGCGAGGGGCCGGCGCCCTCCGTGCTCAGCTCGGGCCTGACGGCCAGCGCCCGGGCCACCGCGGTGGTCGTGGTGCCACCGTTCAGCCCCACCACGGCACCCGCCTTCACCAGGCCCGCCGCCGCATCGGCGATCCGCTCCTTCTCCGGAGCGTTGCGCGCGGCCTTGTAGCGGAGCGGCAGGTCGTACGCGATCGCGTTGATCACGGCGCCGCCGTGCGTGCGGGTGACCATCTGCTGGCGCGCCAGCTCGTCCAGATCACGCCGGATCGTGGCGGCGGAGACCCGCAGTTCGTCCGCGGCGGCGTCGACCTCGATCCGCCCGTCGCGCGTCAGCATCTCCAGCAACGCGCTCCATCTGGCCTGCGGTGCCGCCATGCGTTGTCCCCTGTTCGTGGTGTGCGGGCCCATGAACATCACAGGCCGAAGTCCGAATCTCCCAAGCCCGGATCTCTGAAGCCCGGATTCGTTGAGCCCAGGCGTGAAGGCCTATGCCTGTTTGAGCATTTTATCCCGCCAAAACAAGCGAATTCATGCACGGCTTCACAGCTGAGGAAAGGCCACTACTACCCCATGCCCCTGATCTCCACCGCCGAACTCGTCCGCTCCGCCCGCGCCGACGGCCGCGGCGTCGGCGCGTTCAATGTGATCACACTCGAGCACGCCGAGGCGATCGTCGCGGGCGCCGAGGCTGCCGGAGCACCGGTCATCTGCCAGATCAGCGAAAACGCGGTCCGCTTCCACGGAGGCTCCCTCGGCCCCCTCGCCTCCGCCACGGCCGCCGTGGCGGAGGCCGCCCGCGTCCCGGTCGGCCTGCATCTGGACCACGTCACCGACGAGGCGCTGCTGCGCCGCGCCGGCGACTTCGGCTTCGGCTCGGCGATGTACGACGCCTCGGCGCTGCCGCACGACGAGAACGTCGCCGCCACCCGCGCCGCAGCCGACTGGGCCCACACCCAAGGCCTGTGGCTGGAGGCCGAACTCGGCAAGATCGGCGGCAAGGACGGCGTACACGCCCCCGGAGTCCGTACCGATCCCGACGAAGCGCGCGCTTTCGTGGCCGCCACCGGCGTCGACGCGCTCGCCGTCGCGGTCGGCAGCTCCCACGCGATGACGACCAGAACCGCGAAACTCGACCACGAACTCATCGCCCGGCTCGCGCACGCCGTCCCGGCCCCGCTGGTCCTGCACGGTTCGACCGGCGTACCCGACGACGAACTCCGCCGAGCGGCCATGGGCGGCATGACGAAGATCAACATCGGCACAGCGCTGAACATCGCCTTCACCGAGGCGATTCGCGACTTCATCGCCGAGGACACACACACCGTCGACCCACGGACCTACCTGGCGACTGCCCGCACCCGCATGGCCGAGGCGGTGGAGCATCTGCTGCGGGTCCTCGGCTGATGGTGGCCCGCTGACAGCGGTGGCCGATGGTGCTGAAGGAGCCCTTCACGGAGAAGTGCCCGGCCAGATGCTCCTTCTCCACCGCGATGGGCGGCGGGTCTCAGCCTTGTGCCGCGGTGAGTCCCTCGCGCAGAAGTGCGGCCGGCTCGGCGGGCCGGGACAGGCAGGGGGAGGGTGTGGTGTCATCCAGCCACAGCCCCGCTGGGCGCGCTGCGACATGGCCTCCTGAACCTCCTGGGCGATGACGGGGATGGCGGCGTCCTGCTCGAATATGACGTAGGTACTGGGATGGAGTGCCAGGCCGCCTTCGCCATTGGCTGGGACACCCACGGGAGCGACTGGAGCCCGCGCCTCGACACCCACAGGAGCGACTGGAGCCCGCGCCTCCCGGGTGGTCTCCGGGGCGACGTCGGCGTAGAAGATCCCCTCGGGACGCAGCGCCTGGAGTCGGCGATGGAACGCCGCCGGCAAGCCCACAACGCGCGGTACCGGCCCTCCAAGTCGGCGCAGGCCGGTCCAGTGACCCAAGGCACAGGCTCTGGCCGCATGCGTTTGCCGACGCTTAAGGTGTGGCGCCGCAGTCGGCGGATCGCTCCCCTGAGGGAGGGTGGGAATGAGGCTCATGGATGCGGACCACGCGCGGCTGGTTGTCGCGGCGCAGGCCGGTGACGATCGAGCGCGCGAGGAGCTGATCGCCGCGTACCTGCCGTTGCTCTACAACATCGTCGGGCGAGCGCTGAGCGGACATGCCGACGTCGACGACGTCGTCCAGGAAACCCTGCTGCGCGTGGTGCGCGACCTGCCTGCCCTGCGTGCCCCGGAGAGCTTCCGGTCCTGGCTGGTGTCGATCACGCTCCGCCAGATCAGTAACCACTGGCACCAGCAACGCGCCTTCGCCGACCGGACAACGGTCATCGACGAGGCACGCCAGATACCGGACGCCGGCGCCGTACCTGAGGACATGACGATCCTGCGTCTGCATGTGTCGGACGAGCGCCGTCAGGTTGTCGAAGCCCGCCGGTGGCTCGACCCGGACCATCGGGTGCTGCTGTCGCTGTGGTGGCAGGAATGCGCCGGCTCGCTGAGCCGTGACGACATCGCCGCCGCGACGGGGCTCACGGTCGCCCACGTCGGAGTGAGCCTGCAACGCATGCGCGAGCAGCTGGAACTGAGCCGGACGATCGTCGCCGCGCTGGAGGCCGACCCGCGCTGTCCGCAGTTGGACGAGACCGTCGTCGGCTGGGACGGTCTCCGTACATCGGTGTGGCGCAAGCGGATCGCGCGGCACACCCGCGGCTGCCCGGTCTGTACGGCGACGACGACAGAACGGGTTCCGGCCGAACGACTGCTCCTCGGCCTCGCGCCACTGGCCGTCCCGGCCGGGCTCATCGCCGCGCTGGCCGCCAAGGGCCTGCTGTCGGGTACGGCCGCGAGCGCCGCCGGGCTGGCCACGGCACACGTCGCCGTCGGCACGGCGACGGCGACGGCGACGGCGACGGGGGGAGGCGGTCTGCACGTCTCGCTGATCGGCAAACTCTACGCGGCGACCGCTCATCCGCTGGTGGGCCTCACCACCGGCGCGGTGCTCATCACCGGGACCGCCACCTACGTGACCTGGCCCGAACCGGCGCATCGGGTGCCCGGCGCCACCGCCGCTCCCACGGTCGGCCATCCCACGCCGATCCCGTCGCGAAACGCCACGTCGGCCGTACCGTCCCCGGTGAGTCCGTCCGCCGTCGCGGGCATTGTTCCGCTGGGCGCACAGTCGCTGGAGTCCGTGGACAAGCCCGCCCTGTACCTCACGTATGCCGGCGACTTCGCGACGCTCGGCCGGGTCCCCGCGTCCGGCAGCGCGAAGACACGGCAGCGGGTCACCTTCACGGTCATCCGGGGGCTGGCCGACACACGGTGCGTCACCTTCCGCGCCGCCGACGGCCGCTATCTGCGCCATCGTGACCTGCGGCTCCAGATGACCACCAACGACGGCAGCGAACTGTTCCGTGAAGACGCCACCTTCTGCCCGCGCCCCGGGGCGGTCGCCGGATCGGTGACCCTGCACGCGCACAACTATCCCGGATCGGTCATCCGCCACCGCGACGGTGGCATCTGGCTGGATGGCTCCGACGGCACGAAAGCCTTCGCCGGCCAGGCTTCCTTCATCATGCGCAGGGCCTGGGCCTGAGAACCGCTCCTTGAGCATTCTTGGACCGAGTTGCGCAGTGACAGCTGGTTGATCCTGCACCACGCCGTTCTCAGCCCGGCAGTGAGCCGAGTGCTGCGCCGAAGCCGGCTTCGATCCGCATTCATCGACGGCCGCCTCGCCGAGACCGGCCTGAAGGCTGATCACCGCAACCGCAACCGATATCACTCCAAAGACCTTCACTGATGATCAGGGCGGCGCGCCCTTTCCACAGGGACGACCGGACTGCGGGGCTTGGCATAACGCCTTTTGCCTGCGAGATGCATCACTGAGCAATCGTCCGGACGGCGCGACTTTTCTGTTACGAGGGCGCGGGTTCGCAGGCCTCCACTTCGTGGGACGCCCTTCCCGCCGCTCACCATGACGTGCCGGCGTGGCAGGTTCCCCGACTTCCCACGTTGACGTATCCCCTGAAGAAAGCCGCTCCCATGACGCGACACACCCACGAACCCCGGGCGACCGGTACGCAGGAACGGCCCCACGTCCTGCACCGCACCCAACCCGCGGCGGATCAGGCCGTACCGGCCGATGCGCGCACGATCACGGCACCCGGGGTGACCCGCGACCCTCGAAGAGGGGAATCATGAAGGGCCTGCACCGGCTCGGCCGGCGTCGCCGAGCAGTGGTGACAGGACTGTCGGCCGCGGCGGCCGTGGCCGGTGTCGTGACGCTCCTCCCCAGCTCCGCCGGAGCCGCCACCCTGGGTACGCAGGCGGCCCCCTCGGGCAGGTACTTCGGCACCGCTGTGGCCGCCGGAAGGCTCGGTGACTCGACGTACTCCACGATCTTGGACCGGGAATTCAACATGATCACCCCGGAGAACGAGATGAAGTGGGACGCCACGGAACCCTCCCGGGGATCGTTCAACTTCGGTCCGGCCGACCAGATCGTCAGCCACGCGACCTCCCACGGGCAGCAGCTGCGCGGGCACACTCTGGTGTGGCACTCCCAGTTGCCCAACTGGGTCAGCGGCATCACCGACGCTGCCACGCTGCGCAGCGCGATGAACAACCACATCACCACCGCGATGTCCCATTTCAAGGGCAAGATCCACTCGTGGGACGTCGTCAACGAGGCGTTCGCCGACGGATCCACCCAGCTCCGCAGCTCGGTGTTCCAGAAGGTGCTGGGCAACGGGTTCATCGAGGAAGCGTTCCGCACCGCCCGGGCGGCCGACCCGGCGGCCAAGCTGTGCTACAACGACTACAACATCGAGAACTGGACCGACGCCAAGACTCAGGGCGTGTACGGGATGGTGCGCGACTTCAAGTCCCGTGGCGTACCCATCGACTGTGTCGGGCTCCAGAGCCACTTCGGCGCCGGCGGGCCGCCGGCAAGCTTCGGCACCACGCTGTCGAACTTCGCGGCGCTGGGCGTGGACGTGCAGATCACCGAGCTGGACATCACCACCGCCCCGCCGACCGCGTACGCCAACACCGTCAAGGCGTGCCTGAACGTGTCGCGGTGCACCGGCATCACCGTGTGGGGCATCCGCGACAGCGACTCGTGGCGGAGCTCGGACACCCCGCTGCTGTTCGACAGCGGCGGCAACCCGAAGCCGGCCTACGACGCCGTGATCAGCACCCTGGGCGCCGGCACCAGCTCGTCCGCCGGCCCGTCCGCCGGCCCATCCACCAGCCCGTCCACCAGCCCGTCGTCGACTGATCGACCGCGCACAAAGCCCCGACGAGTCCGCCCAACGGCCAGTGGGACCACCACGTCCCCCTCCCCGTCCGCCACCGGCTCCCTGCCGTCGACGTTCCAATGGAGTTCCAGCGGGGTGTTGATCGCGCCGAAGTCGGATGCGAGCCACAACATCGCCGGGATCAAGGACCCGTCGGTGGTGCACTACAACGGCAAGTACCACGTGTTCGCCAGCGTGGCCGACTCGTCCGGCTACAGCATGGTGTACCTGAGCTTCACCGACTGGTCGCAGGCGGGTTCAGCCACCCAGCACTACCTGGACCAATCGCCGATCGGCAAGGGGTATCGGGCTGCGCCGCAGGTGTTCTACTTCGCACCGCAGAACCTGTGGTATCTCGTGTACCAGACCGGTGACAACGCGTCGTACTCGACCAATGCGGATATCAGCAACCCGAACGGGTGGAGCGCCCCGAAGGGCTTCTACTCCTCAATGCCGACGATCATTTCGCAGAACATCGGCAATGGGTACTGGGTGGACATGTGGGTGATCTGCGATTCGGCGAACTGCTACCTGTTCTCCTCCGACGACAACGGACAGCTGTACCGGTCGCAGACCACGCTGTCGCAGTTCCCCAACGGGATGACCAACACCGTCATCGCCGCGCAGGACGCCAACCGCAACAACCTCTTCGAGGCCGCCAACGTCTACAAGGTCCAGGGCAAGAACCAGTACCTGCTGACCGTGGAGGCGATCGGGTCGGACGGCCGACGCTACTTCCGATCGTGGACGTCGGGCAGCATCGACGGCTCGTGGACCGCGCTGGCGGCCAGTGAGAGCAACCCGTTCGCGGGGGCCGGCAACGTCACTTTCCCCGCGGGCGCGTGGACCAAGGACATCAGCCACGGGGAGATGATCCGGGCCGGGTACGACCAGACCCTGACCATCAGCCCCTGCAAGATGCAGTACCTGTATCAAGGCAGAGACCCCAACTCCAGCACCGACTACAACAGCCTGCCCTGGCGACTCGGGCTGTTGACTCAATCCAACTCCACCTGCTGATACTCCGGTCCGACTTCGCGGTCTTGCGTCGGCCCGGGCAGGAACGGAACGGCCACCGCGTGATCGACGGGGGTTGTGTGGACTCCCGAAGATCGCGTGGTGGCCGCGGGCCGTAGCGCGGCCCTTGCCGTCGGCGGTCGATGTTCATGACGACGGCGTCCACCCTGGCCGTTCCGGCCGGCAGCGTGGTCATGGTCGCGGTGCAGCGCAGGCTCGGCCACTCCTCGATTCGGGTCACCTCCGGTATCCACACCAGCGTGCTGGAAGAGGTTGAGCGGGAAGCCGCCGCAGCGACCGTCGCCGTCGTCCCGCGGGAGCGGAAGAGGGTCTGCCCCGACCCGAGCAGACCTTCACGAGAACCGACCCTGTCATGCCACGCGTCTTGATCTACGGTGCCGTCAGTCACCTACGACGGGGAGGGTCCGTGGAGCAGACAAGGACAGCGCTCGCCGAGCGAATTGCCGAGCGGAGAAGGGGGATCGGTGACCCTCGTGCGCTGGTCGGTGAGATGCGGCGCTCGGTCTTTCTGGTGCCGACGGCCGACGGGGGCCTCTGGTCGGCGCGGTCCGGCGGGGTGCGGTGGATCTGCGGGTTCACCGACGAGGCCGCGCTGGCCCGGTTCGCCCTGCATCACTCATACGGTGATCAGCCCATGGACTACGCGGCGCTGCTGGGCGCCCGCATCGTCGACGAGGTCGTGCCGTCTCTGGACGAGCCCGCCGGCCTTGCCGTCGACATTGCCACCGAGGACGGGTCGATGTTCTTCCCGCCGGTCGTCGGCATCGTCCCGGACCGCGTCGCCGTCGACTCCGGCGAGGCACAGGAGGGGCGCGACCTTGGGCGGTGACGGGGCTGACCTGCAATTCGACAAGGCGTCTGTCGCGAAGTTCACGCAGGGCGTGGGCGCGACCATCGACCAGCTCGGTGAACTCGGCGGCGCCACCGGTTCGGTGATGGGCAAGGGCTTCTCGGAGCTGTCGATGACCGGGATGGAGGCCGGGCACCACGGCCTCTCGGTCGACTTCGAGGATTTCTGCGAGCGCTGGGAGTGGGGTGTGCGAGCCCTGGTGAGTGATGCCGGCGCGCTCGCGAACCGCCTCGGCCTGGCGGCGGGCACCCAGTGGGAGCACGACCAGTACGTCGAGGGCTCACTGAAGGTGGGCGTCAACTCCGTGATGGGCGGCAACCCGCACGCCACCGAGGAGGAGATCACCCAGCAGGACTGGGGCGAGGTGTTCACGCCGGACGCCCTCGACCCGGACTGGAGCGCCGAGTCGTGGGAGCAGGCCGGTCAGGAGATGGAGCAGACGTGGAAAGACACCGGCCGCACCGTCCTCACCGAGGGCCAGGGCGGCCGGCGGTCCGAGATGCTGGGCGACGCGCTCGGCATCTCCGACGACCAGTGGAATCAGGCGCTGGACGACACCTTCGGCCCGTCGCCGGAGGAACGCGCCCAGCAGGCGCAGCAGCAGGGTGAGTCCGGGGGGAACTGACTGTGGGTATCGGCGACTTCATCAGTGACATCACGCCCGACTCGGTCGAGAACGCGGTCGAGGACGGCGTCGAGTGGGCCGGCAACCGGGTCGAGGACGCCGGGAACTGGACCGCCGACCGGCTGGATGACGTCGGCTGGGAGTCGGGTGCGGACTGGGTGCGCGAGCAGTCCCGTTCGGTCGCCAACCGGATGGGCGCCGAGGTCGACGAGATGGACCTCGGGCAGACTGAGGACAAGACCAAGCTGATCTACGGCAGCCCCGCCGAACTCGACGCCACCGCCAAGAAACTCCGGGCCTTCCAGACGGCCTTCGACGACACCGGCGACGGTCTCAGGGGCCTCGACTCCTCCCGGCTCAAGGGCGAAGCGGCCGAAGCGCTGCGCATCGCGGTGAGCACCCAGCCGCCCAAGTGGTACGCCGCCGCCGACGCCTGCGCGAAGGCGCTCGGCGCGCTCGACGCGTTCGCCGACACCGTCACCTGGGCGCAGGGACAGGCGCAGGCAGCGATCGACAAGTGGAAGGAGGGTGTCAAGGCGTCCGAGGACGCCGCCGACGCCCACCGCACGAAGGTCGACGGCTACAACGCCGCCGTCGACCGCTACAACGCCTCGCCCGCCGACGAGCGCGACCCGTCCTCGCTCCCTCCCAGGCCCGCGGAGACGTTCCACGACCCCGGCAAGCAGCTGATGCAGGATGCCCAGGACATCCTCGCCGAGGCCCGCAAGCAGCGGAACTCGGCGGCGGAGACCGCGCGTACGGCGGTCCGCGCCGCCCGCGACATGGCCCCGGAGAAGCCGTCGTACGCCGACCAGTTGAGCGACGGCGTCCAGGAACTGCAGATCATGGGCGACCACGTCGGCGGCGGCATCATCAAGGGCACGGCGGGGATCCTCAACTTCGTCCGGGGCATCAACCCCATGGACCCGTACAACCTCACGCACCCGGCCGAGTACGCCACGTCCCTCAACAGCCTTGCCGCCGGTCTGGTGGTCGCCGCCAACGATCCCATCGGCACCGGTACCCAGATGGTCAAGGACTTCATGAAGGACCCGGCCGAGGGCTTCGGCCGTCTGTTGCCGGATGTCGCACTGACCGTGGCCACGGGCGGCGGCGGCGCCGCGGTGAAGGGTGTGCGCATCGCCGAGGAGGCCGCCGACGCCGCACGGGCGCGCAAGCTGATCGACGACGACCCGGACGGCGCCCACAACACCCCGGACGGCGACCGCAACCAGGGCGGCGACCCGGTGGACCTCGCCACGGGCCGGATGTACCTGCCCCAGACCGACGTCGAACTGCCCGGCATCCTGCCGCTGGTCTTCACCCGCCGCACCGAGTCCGGTTGCACGGTCGGCCGCTTCCTGGGTCCCGCCTGGACGTCCACCGTCGACGAGCGTCTGCAGATCGACGCCATCGGCGTCGTCCACGTCACCGCCGAGGGGCTCCTGATCCCGTACCCGCACCCGGTCCCCGGCGCGCCCACCACGCCGGAAACGAGCAGGGCCCGCACCCTGCTGGCCCGCGACGCCGACGGCGACTACACGGTCACCGACCCCGACAGCGGGCTCACCTTCCACTTCACCGCCCCGTCCGGTGGCGAGCCGGGAGGCGACGGTTCGGCCTGGCTGTCGGGCATCACCGAACGCAACGGCCACACGATCACCGTCGACCGCGGCGAGGACGGCCTGCCGCTGGCCCTGGTCCACTCGGCGGGCCACCAGGTGAAGCTGTCCGTCACCGACGGCCTGATCACCGCCCTGTCCCTGGCCGGGGCGGGCGAGGGCGGCGCGGACCTGCCCCTGATGAGCTACGGGTACGAGGAGGGCAACCTCACCGCCGTCACCAAGCCCTCCGGCGCCACCACCGCCTTCGCCTACGACGACCGCCGCCGCGTCATCGCCTGGATCGACTCCAACGGAAGCCGCTACGACTACGTCTACGACGACCGCGACCGCGTCGTGGCGGAGGGCGGTGAGGCCGGCCACGTCCAGATCACCCTGGCCTACACCGAACCCGACCCCGAGACGGGCCACCGCACCACCACGCTCACCACCGCCGAGGGGCACGCGACCCGCCATGTGTTCGGCGCCGGCTGCCGTCTCCTGGCCGTCACCGACCCGCTCGGCCACACCACCCGGTTCACCTACGACCCGCGCGGCAACCTCCTGACCCGCACCGATCCGCTGGGCCTCACCACCGCCTTCTCCTACGACGAGGACGGCCGGGCCGTCTCGGCCATCCGCCCCGACGGAAGCGAACTGCGTACCGTGCGGGGCCCGTTCGGTCTGCCGGTGGAGGTCGTCGGGCCGGACGGCGCCCGCATGGTCCATGAGTTCGACGAACGCGGCAACCGCACGGCAGTCTGCGACCAGGCCGGCTCCACCACCCGCTACACCTACGACCACGCAGGCCGACTCACCTCGGTCACCGACGCCCTCGGAGCCACGACACACGTGGTGTGCGACGCGGCAGGGCTGCCCGTGGAGGTGACCGACCCGGCCGGCGCCATCACCCGCACGGAGCGGGACGCCCTGGGAAGACCGGTCCGCATCATCGATCCTGTGGGCGGCGTCACCCGCCTGGAGTGGCACGCCGACGGGCAGCTCGCCCGGCGCACCGGCCCCGACGGCGCCACTCAGTCATGGACCTACGACGGCGAGGGCAACTGCCTCACCCACTCCGACGCGTCCGGTGGCGTCTCCCGCTTCGAGTACACCCACTTCGACCTGCCGGTCGCCCGCACGCGGCCCGACGGCGCCCGCTACGAGTTCGAGCACGACGCCGAGCTGCGCCTCACCCGCGTCACCAACCCGCAAGGGCTGACCTGGACCTACGAGTACGACGCCGCCGGTGACGTCGTCTCCGAGACCGACTTCGACGGCCGCACCCTCACCTACCGGGTGGACGCCGCGGGCCGGCTCGCCGCCCGCACCGACGCGCTCGGCGGGACCATCTCGTTCGAGCGCGACCAGCTCGGTCAGGTAGTCCACAAGGACGTCGACGGCCAGGTGACGACCTACGCCTACGACAGGGCAGGACGCCTGCTGGAGGCGGCCGGACCGGACAGCGAACTCCGCTACCAGTACGACCGACGCGGACACACCAAGGCGGAACTGGTCGACGGCCGCCCCATCCTGTACGCCCACGACGTCCTGGGCCGCCGTACACGCCGCACCACGCCCACCGGTCACGTCACCTCCTACTCCTACGGCTCCGAGGGACTGCCCCACCGCCTGACCAGCGGCGGTCACCGGATCGACTTCACGCACGACGCCGCCGGCCGGGAACTCGCCCGCGTCTTCGGCGACGCGATCACCATGGCCTCCGCCTGGGACGAAGCCGGACGGCTCTCCACGCAGCACATCACCGTCGGTGGGCGCGACGTCAACAGCCGTTCCTACTCCTACCGCGCCGACGGTCATCTGACCTCCGTCGCGGACCGGCTGTCGGGCTCCCGCACCTTCGACCTCGACCGGGTGGGCCGGGTCACCGCCGTCCACGCCCAGGGCTGGACGGAGCGGTACGCCTACGACGACGCCGGCAACCAGACCTCGGCGTCCTGGCCCTCCGGCCACCCCGGCCGCGAGGCCACCGGACCGCGCGCCTACACCGGCACCACCCTCACCCGCGCCGGAGACGTCCGCTTCGAGTACGACGCCCTCGGCCGGGTCACCCTGCGGCAGAAGACCCGCCTCTCCCGCAAGCCGGACACCTGGCGCTACACATGGGACACGGAGAACCGCCTCACCTCCGTGACCACCCCCGACGGGACCCGGTGGAGGTACCGCTACGACCCGCTCGGCCGCCGCACCGCGAAACAACGGCTGGCGGCCGACGGCGAGAGCGTGGTCGAGGAGGTCCGGTTCACCTGGGACGGGCTCACCCTGTGCGAACAGACCAGCCACCAGCCGGACGTTCCGAACACGGTCGCCCTCACCTGGGATCACCGGGATTTCGTCCCCCTGGCCCAGACCGAGCGCATCCTCACGGCCGACGACCGCCAGGAGGAGATCGACCGGCGGTTCTTCGCCATCGCCACCGACCTCGTCGGCACGCCGACCGAACTCATCGACGAGACGGGCGACATCGCCTGGCGCACCCGGAGCACGCTCTGGGGCACCACGGCCTGGTCCCGGGACAGCAGCGCGTACACCCCGCTGCGTTTCCCCGGCCAGTACTACGACCCCGAGACCGGCCTGCACTACAACTGCTTCCGCCACTACGACCCCGAGACCGGCCGCTACACCTCACCGGACCCACTGGGCCTGGCTCCCGCGCCGAATCCCGTCGGCTATGTGGACAACCCGTACAGCGGGTGCGACCCGCTGGGCCTCATGCCCAAGTACACGAAGGAGGAGAAGGCCCAGCAGGCCAGGGAAAAGGCCATCCAGACCGCGGACGAGGTCGTCGAGAGGGCCCAGGGCGACCGGATGAGAAAGGCCGGCAACTACCACGCGGATTCCATGCACAACTTCACCGACGAACGGGTCCTGGAGATCCTCAAGAGCCCGGACGCGGTGTACCACTCGACGGCGGGCAGCGGAAGGCTGGTCTTCCGGCAAGGGGAGGACATCGTGGTGGCGGAGGGTGGCGGCGCCGGGGCAGGCAATGCCATCACGGCATACGGCCCGTCCGGCACCAGAGGCGACTCCGGCGTGAGGGCGCTTGGCGGCTTGCCCAGCGATCCCGGTGGGCCGATCACCCACGCAGACGTCGTGGAGGGCAGGATTCCAGCCAAGAACGGCTACATGGCTCCCGCAGTGCAGATTCGATGAGGTGGCATTCACCATGAGACTCACCCTCGACGGCGACTGGAATGCGACGGTGACGGGCGATCCACTGCGCATCACCCCGCGCTTCGACTTTCCGGGCCAATATGTGCGCATTGCGGAGTACGCGGACGTGAAGGAATGGCAGCGGTTCCTCGCGGACACTTTCGGCAGCCAGGAGTGGCTGTGGGACGATCCCGACGAACTCCGGTTCGACCAGGCCGGCCGGGAACTGGTCGGCGCCGGGTTCCGAGTGCCCTATGAGTCCGCCTCTGCCGAGGACTGTGCCCGTGTTCCCACCACACCCCCCGTCCATCCAGGCGGCCTCCGCGCGGACAAGGCCCAGGGCTTCCGCCTGGAGGTGACGACCGAACTCTGCCGTGCTCCCGGGGACACCGTGCTGACCTGCCTACGCGACCTCGACGTCCTCGATGAGCCCCTGGAAGCCCGCATCGGCATCGCCCCCGACGTGGCGCTCCTTGTCCAGCACAACACCGTCGTCGGCTGGAGCCTGACCGACCCCGCGCGGTATCTCACCACCGGCTTCGCCGTCCCCGACCCGGCTCCCCCCGCCCCCGCCACCCGTCGCCTGCTCACCGAATGCCTGGACCTGATCACCACGCCGCTGCTCGACGAGGTGAGGGACCGCAACCCGGCCGCCCTTGCCCGCCTCCGTGCAGTCGACGAGGCCTTGCGCAACCAGCACGAGGACCGGCACCGCGCCGACGCCCTGCTCTCGCTCATCGCCAACCTGGTCGAGGACTACGGGAACGGGTGACGGTCGGCCCTTCGCCTGCTCACCGCTGGTGACGGCAAGCCGACGAAGCTGAGCGGCGCGCAATTGAGACCACGGGCACCAGGGCGGCCCACGCCCACTGCCGACGCGACATCCGCTCAACGCCAAAGCCCAGCTCAGACACTGTCTGGGCTGGGCTTCAAGGAGAGCCGCCTTCGGAATTCGAACCCGAGACCTACGCACTACGAGGGCTTGCGAGATCGTGACGGTCTCTGACCCGTGATCACGCTCGATCCGCTTTCCCTGGTCAGAGACTTGCAGAGCTCGAAGGCATGACGCTTGATCCAATGGGTGCCGAACCGTCCGCTCACGCATCGCTCACGCATTCGGCTTCCTGGCCGGGACTCCGGAGGCTAGTTCCGAGGCAGCGGCCAACTCGCCATGGGCGGCTGACCGCAAACTCGGTTGGGGACGAGAAGCAGATCGAGAACCAGGTCGAGCGCTGCCGCCTCGGGATCGACGGCCGCCTGATCATGAGGGCAGAGGCTCAGTCGTCGCAGCACTCGGTGACGACGAACCGTGTCCCCTCGAGCACCCCTCCGACAGGCGTCTCGGCCCACTTAGCAAGCAGGTCCGCCTGACCTTCGACCCGGTTCAACAGATCGGCGATCTCATCAGCGCCCGGCGACGTGGGGAGTACACAGCGAACTACCGCACTACCTGTTGCGCTATCGCAATCCTCGTAGTCCTCGTCGGGGTCATCGGGTACCCAGCGGCAGATCTCGACGTCCCAGGAATCGGCGCCGTCGTCACCGGGCTCCGGCGCATGGACAGACAGGTAGTACCCGTCCGAATCGTACGGCTCAGCGAAGATCGCAAGATTGGCCTCTTCCAGCCCCCCCAGCATGTCAGGGAACCGAGAGCAGGCGGTGACCAGCACCCGCAGGTTCGCGATGGCCTTCTCACGCTCCTCGGGAGTGATCCCTTCTTCGAGACGATCCAGCTGATCACGTGCCTCACGGCTCAGCATGTCCACTCCGCCGTCATACGTCACGAACGGCTGGCCGAAGTCCCAGGAACGCCGGCCCTCCGTCTCGGGCACGGAAGTTCCCTCTGAGTACTCGGCGAGCGCCTCGGACAACTGCCGTGCTTCCGTTTCCAGTTCCGCGTTGATCGCGATACGGATGGGCTCAGGCACCACCGTCAGAGCTTCGTCCAAATCGGCGAGCGCCTGGTGGAGTTGCAGACAGGTGTACTCGTACCACAGGCTGTGCGCACCGCTCAGAAGATCGGCGCGCGAAGCCAGGTCGGTCAGCGCTGCAATGTGCTTCGTCGGATAGTGCGCCACCCTGCGGCCACGACGATCATGAACGCTCACCGGGACGGTGGTGAGGGCGGAGATCCGATTGAGCGCGTCAACTATCGGTGCCGCAAGGGCGGATGTGGCCAGGCTCGTCACAGTCGACGACTCGACCCCACCCGGCCCCTGGTAGGTCGCCAGGATCTGCGTCTTCCCGCGGTTCGCGTGCTGAGAATAAACGGTCATGAGAACGCCTTTCGACCACCGAGCCGAGACAGCCTGGTGGTCACGGAAGAATGCGGAGAGAGGCGGTGGCGAGGGCGCGTTCCGACGCTCCGTACCTCGAAGAGACCGGCGGTGGCCCAGGTCCTGTCCCGAGCTCCCTACCTGCCTTCACCTTAGGCATACGCATCACACGCCACAACCAGGTTGCCCACCGAAGGTCGAAGGCCCGGCACTGCAAGTACAGAGCTCTGGTGTCGGATCGTGCAGATTCCGGCAAGCAAGGCACAAGTACTGGGCAACCGAGCGCTCACGCTCCAAGATGCTTCCGTATCTCAGCCTCCGTCCGATCTGCCGCATCCAGGAGTTCGAGAAGCTCCCGGGTCAGCTCCGCGACACGCTCCTCCACCGGGCTCTTCCGCTGCTCCTCACTGATATCCGCCGAACCCACGTAGCGTCCCGGAGTGAGGACGTGACCATGTTCGCGGGTCTCGCCGAGTCTTACGGAACGGCAAAAGCCGGTCACATCCCGGTACGCCTGCGAGGTATCCGTTCCCCGCCAAGCCCGGTACGTGCCGACGACCTCCCGGAGGTTCGCGTCTGTCAGCACGCGTTCTGCGCGGCCGATCATCTCCCCCATGGCGCGAGCATCGATGAACAGCACTTCACCACGACGATCGGCCAGATCCCGAACGCCCTGCGACGACTTGTCCTTCGTCAGAAACCAGACACATGCCGGAATCGAAGTACTCCGAAAGAGGCGGTCGGGCAGCGCGATCACGCAGGCGACCAGATCGTCCTCCATCACGGAGACACGAATCCGGTCCTCCCCCAGCTGCCGCGACGACAGAGAGCCGTTCGCCAGCACAACAGCGGCACTGCCGCGGTCGCCCAGCTTGGAAATGACATGCTGCAGCCAGGCAAAGTTCGCATTCCTCGCCGGTGGGACCCCGTACCGCCAGCGCGGATCGAACTCATCGCGGGCCCAGTCACTGATGTTGAAGGGCGGGACGGCCATCACGAAGTCCGCCTTGAGCTCCCGCAGCCGGTCCTCCGCCAAGGTGTCGGCCCATCGACGGCCTATACCGCTCGAGGCCATCCCGTGGAGATCCAGGTTCATCTTCGCCAGCTGCCAGGTGCGCTGATTGATCTCCTGTCCGTAGACCCGGAGCCCCTCGGCGTGTTCCCGCCCTCGATGTGTCTCCACGAACCAACGAGCCTGGACCAGCAGTCCGCCCGCACCACAGCACGGGTCGTACACCCGGCCTTCGTGCGGCTCCAGCATCTCGACCAGTAGTCGTGCCACGCTCCTCGGCGTGTGGAACTCCCCGCCTCGCCTCCCTTCGACGCGGGCGAACTCGTCCAAAAAGTGCAGGAAGTACTCATACAGCTCTCCCACGCCAGGTCGCGCCGTGCGTACCCCGCGTCCGATCACGCGTTCGTCGCCGAACAACGCGAACAATTCCAGGATGCGCTGGTCGTCCACACGGCCGGCGAGCCCGAGGCCGTCCGGAAAGACGTTGTCGAGGTCCCGGTTGCTCCGCGTCAGTGCGCGCAGCGCATCGTCGAGGGTCTCACCTGCAGGGCACCCGGGCTCCCCCAACCTCTCGGCCAGCACGTCCCAGCGAGCGGCAGGCGGTATCCAACGCATGCCCACGGTGGTGTACGCGTCCGGATCGTCCACGAAGCCCTCACCGAGCTGCCGACGGGACTCCTCGAACTCGATGAAGAGATAACGAAGATAGAGAAGTCCGAGTAGGACGTGCTTGTACTCAGCCGCGTCCATGCCGCCGCGCAGCTTGTCCGCGGCCTTCCAGATCAGCTCCGTGACCGCTGTGGGTGTTCTCCTTCGAGGCGGCACCGGCTTCACCTCCTTCCCTTCGACTGCTCGGCCATCCGCGTCAACTCTGTTGTGATCAGCGCCTCAAGCACCCGGTTCTCGTCAAGTGCCATGGCTGCCCGCTCATGGAGCGGCGCCGCGACACGGGCAAACGGTTCCCTCACATGAATGGAGTCCGGCCAGGACACGGTGAAGCGTGTGAACGCCTTTCGGCTCATCTCGCGCCCTTGCTGCCCCTGCGCCGTGGAGACGAGTTCCTTGCTCCTGGACCGCAGCTCGTGCAGCAGCCACATCCGGTCCGCCTCTCTCTCGATACGGACCGCAAGCGTTCCGCGTCCGGGAACCAGGGGAATCCGGGACACCACCGTTTCCACCCCGCCGGGCCTGGGCGCAACCAGAATCGTCCCCGCAGCACACACCGCGTGGCGAAGCGCCCAGGTGGTCTGATCGGTTCGGTCGAGATGGGCGAGCCTGTGCCGAAGGACCTCGGCCGGTGCCGCCCACGCCACGGGGTTACCTCCTTCGAACACATCGGACCTCCGCATCCCACCCACTACTTCACCCACGTCGCCAATCGCTGCGACCGGCCTTGTCGCGTCCTTGTGCTCCTCCAGGCATCTGGCGAAGTGCGCGTCCGCGAGTTCCATCGCGCACGCCGCGATCCGGGTGTTCAGCATCATCCGTCGTTCGATGAGGCGCATCGTGCGGAGGAGCCGTGTACGAAGGTCGAGGGGAGGCATCGGTACAGGGAGCTGCGTAAGTGTGGCGATGGTCAATGTGGAGTGCGCCGAGCCCGCTGAACTCTCCGAGCACCGAGCGCGAGCTTCCGGTGTCTTCAACCACCACTTGAGCCATGTACTGATGCCGTACTGTTGCCCCGTTTCGGTGAAGCGGACGACGCCCACCGACCGGGCGGCGTTCCATCCGTGCTGCTCCGCGCCGACGACTGCGGCGTCCCCGATCCGGCCCACCAGAACGACGACAAGGTCGCCTGCGACGAGGGAGGTCCGCTGGTGACGGCGGTGCACAGCTGCGTCGATCATCCTGGGATTGCTCTGGTCCACCACGCCACCCGCGATGTCCCCCGCCTGGAGCAGAGGCACTCCTGCGGGCTGGTGCGGGCCGGGTGTGACGATGCCGTACGTCACCGAATCGACACCGGGAAGCTCACCCAGGGGACGGAGCCCCCAGGCCTGTGAAGCGACCATGGCCTCTTCCTCGTCCAACTCACGTCTCCCTCAACACGGATCGGAGCCGCTTGTCGATCCGTGCGGCCTTTTCAAAGCGCCCGTACAGCTCCTCCTTCAGGCTCCGCTCGGCGACATCGTGATCGGACGAAGACCCGGTAGCCACGGGCGACGAACGGACGTAGTTCCCGGGAGTCAGGTCATACCCGTACGCCTCGATCTCTTCGCGACGGACCGAACGGCACCAACTCGCCTCCTCCTGCGGGCCGTCGATCACCGCGTCACCACTGTCGGCGCCGCGCCAGGCCGCAAAGATCCGGCAGATCCGCGTCACCTCCTCGTCCGCCAGCTGCCGTCGAGAGCGGTCCGCGCGTTTGGCGAGCCTTCGCGCGTCCACAAAAAGGACTTCGCCGGGGCGAGGATTCCTCCCCCAACCGATATGGGGAGTCTTGTCCTTGCTGAGAAACCACAGACTCGCGCCGATCCTGGTGTGCGGGAACAACCCGGCGGGCAGCGCCACGACACCTGCGAGGACATCGGTCTCCACCATGCGCTGCCGGATCTGTTTCTCTTCCCCCCGAGTGCTCCTCGCGGCGCCATCCGCCAGCAGGACGACTGCACGCCCTCTCGGGGAGAGTTCGCTCAGGATGTGCTGGACCCAGGCGAAGTTCGCACTGCCCTTGGGCGGCTGGCCGAAGCTCCAGCGCGGGTCTCCCACCAGCTCATCGTGTCCCCAACCGGACATCTTGAAAGGCGGATTGGCGAGTACGACATCAGCAGCCAACCCCGTGGATCCGCCCCGCAGGCTGTCAACGGCGCTGGTGCCGAGATCTCCGGGCAGCGAGTTGAGCGTGAGGTTCATCGCTGCCACGCGCCGCGCCTCGGTACTGATATCCCTACCGCACACAACCGCTACATCGTTCCCAGTCCCCTGACGTCCAGCCCATCGTGCGGCCTCGACGAGGAGCCTCCCGGATCCACAGACCGGATCCAGCACACGTTCACCGGCGCGAGGCCCGGCCAGCCCCGCCACCAGCCGGGCGATTCCCCGAGGCGTGTAGTAGTTCCCGCCCTGGCCGAACCTGTGCGAGTACCGGTCGAGGCACGCATCGAACAGGCGGACCGGCTGGCCCGCCGACTCAACCCGGTCGACCTCGGCGATCAGCGCGGCCAGCCGCCGGTCTGCCTCTCCGAACAGTCCGACGGCTCCGGCGGAGCGACGCACCCCCAACCTGAAGACACTGTCGAGCCGCGTGTTCGCCCAGGCCATGTTCAGCGCCGGTTCCGCAGGCCCGAAGTGTCTGACGAGGGGGGACCAGAGCGCTCTCCCCGAAGAACGCAGGAAGATCACCTGAAACGCGACCTGGTACGCGTCTTCCGGGGCAACCATCTCGCACAGCGCGTCGATCGCGCGCCACACGCGCCTGAATGCGGGAGACCCTGCAGCCTCAGCCTCTGCCGTCACGACGTCTTCAGCCAGGTGATGGTCGCCATGCCAAGGCCCATGGCGACACCGAACGCCACCCCGCCGCTCTTGACCGCCCCCACCACCTGTCCTCCGTCGGCGAACTGAAGGATGCCGGCCAGCAGTCCCACGATCACCGATGCCAGGACGACCAACGCAAACAGCAGCGCCTTGTGCTGCACGCCACAACTCCCCTCGGACTCAAAGCATCTAACGAAGCTTCTGACGCAACGAACCTAGCCGCCGAGGACAGCACGCGAGAACAGCATGCGATTTGGGTTTTTGGAGCAGCAGGAAGCCCATGCAAGGCCGCCGTCAATCGCCGGACTGACGACCAGGCACTTTCGGCCTCGCCCTCATCGTCAGGGTCCCCGCCGGCGTGCCGGCACGGACCCACATCACCCTGGCCTCGACCGTCAACCAGCGCCGTCTCGGCCTGACCCCGTACCGGGCCGCCCGTTCGGCCAGGCCGGTGCAGGCCGGGGTGCGGGCCCGGCGCGCACCCCGTGCGCGGTGTGTAGGTCAGCTGGCGCAGAAGGACGCGCAGGTGGACTCGCAGCCGCCGGTGTCACAGTCCTCGGTCACCGGCATCGGCAAGTCCGTGATCGAGATGGTTGAGCTGCCGGTCGTCGTCGGCGATCGGCGCCGTCTCGGTCGTCGCGGTTGCCCTCCAGTACGTCCGAAGGGGTGGGCGGGCCCGCCCACGGGAAGCCCGGACGAGGGAGTGCAAGCCCCCGCAGCCAGCTGCATGGGCTTGTGTGCAGCTGAGTGCATGGATACCGCGTTCGGGCGCAGAAGGTGTGGGCTGGCGGCCCGCTCTCACCTGACTGCGCAGGCCATCCACTCACCCGACTTCAGACACGGGATTACCACCGCTGGTAGGATCTGAACCATGAGTGGTAGCAAGAAGTATTCGATCAGCCTCCCCGAAGACCTCGCTGAGGCCGTACGTACCCACGTAGGCCCAGGCGGCTTCTCCGCCTACGTAGCCGAGGCCCTGGAGCAGCGTGTAGCCATGGACAAGCTTCGTGAGATCGTCGCCGACTTCGAGACCGACAACGACCCGCTGTCCCGCGAAGAGATCGAAGCGGCCCGCGCCGTACTGCGCCATGATCAGCGCGACTCGAGCGGTGCCGCAGCCTGATGCCCGGCACGCTCCTCCTCGACAGCGATGGCCTGTCCAAGCTCTACCTCAAGGACCGCACCGTCCTGACTCTCGTTCAAGCAGCCTCGGAAGAAGGCACCCGAGTGGCCACGACCGCCATGACCACGCTTGAGGCGGACTACGAGCGCATCCACCCCGCCCGCATCCGGTGGGTACTCTCCCGGATCGACGTCCATGACGTCACCAAGAGCGTCACCGACCAAGCGGCAGCGCTGTTGCGCAGCCACCACCTCAGCGGCCACAAGTACGCCATTGACGCCGTCCTTGCGGCCATTGCACGCTCGGCGCCAAGACCAGTCACCGTCCTCACCTCCGACCCTGAGGACATCAGTCTGCTCTGTGGACCCGCCGTCGAGGTCATCAAAGCCTGACGCCTACAGATCGCGGGCACCCCCGCTCAGCATGACACTGTGCAAGCCCTCGACCACGCACGGCAATCAGTCAACGGAACGCAAAAAGCCCAGGTCACAAACTATGAGACCTGGGCTTCTCAGAGCCGCCTTCGGGATTCGAACCCGAGACCTACGCATTACGAGTGCGTTGCTCTGGCCATCTGAGCTAAGGCGGCGGGCTGCCTGCACTATGGTGCGATCGGCAACGCCGGTAAGTCTACACAGTTTCCGGGGGTGCTCCGTACGCGCCCTCGGGGCACCCCCGGTGGGCCTCGTGATCAGGTGGCTGAGCAGCGCTTTCCCTGGGATGGAGGGGTGCCTGCGAGCAGGTAGCGGTTGAGTGTGGAGTCGATGCAGTTGCTGCCGCGGCCGTATGCCGTGTGGCCGTCTCCGTCGTAGGTGAGAAGGGTGGCGGAGGAGAGCTGGGCGGCGAGGGACTGGGACCAGGCGTAGGGGGTCGCGGGGTCGCGGGTGGTACCCACCACGACGATGGGGGCGGCGCCCTTCGCCTCGATGCGATGGGGTTCGCCGGTCGGGTGGACCGGCCAGTACGTGCAGTTCAGGGAGGCCCAGGCCAGGCTCTCGCCGAAGACCGGGGAAGCCTTCTCGAAGGAGGGAAGGGCTTCTTCGAGTGCCTCGGGGGAGGAGAAGGCGGCCGGGAGGTCCAGGCAGTTGACCGCCGCGTTCGCGGACATGAGGTTCGCGTACTGGCCGTCGGGGCCGCGCTCGTAGTAGGTGTCGGCGAGGGTGAGCAGGCCCGCGCCGTCCTCGTTCTTCATGGCCGTGGTCAGGGCCTCCCGCAGTCGAGGCCAGGCCGCCTCGTCGTACATCGCCGTGATGACGCCCATCGTCGCCAGCGACTCCCCGAGCTTGCGGCCGTCCGCGTCGCCGGCCTCGATGGGCGCGGCGTCGAGCTGCCGGAAGAAGGCCTTCAGGTTCTTGCCGACCTGGTCCGGTGTGGTGCGCGCGCCGCCCAGCGGGCAGTCGGACCTGCGTACGCAGTCCTTCGCGAAGGCCCGGAATGCCGTCTCGAAGCCGGCCGTCTGGTCCTCGTTCAACCGGCGCGCGGGCAGCGACGGGTCCATCGCCCCGTCCAGGACCAGCCGCCCCACCCGGTCCGGGAACAGGCCCGCGTACGTCGCACCCAGGAACGTCCCGTACGAGGCACCGACGTACGTCAGCTTCTCGTCGCCCAGCACCGCCCGCAGGATGTCCATGTCGCGGGCCGCCTCGACCGTGGACACATGCCGCAGCACTCTGGCCGAGCGTCGCCCGCAGCCCTCCGTGAACTCCCTGACGGCGTCGACCAGTTGCCCCTTCTCCCGTCGGTTGTCGGGGGTGAGGTCGGCCTGCGTGTACTCGTCCATCTGCCGGCCGGTGAGGCATTCGACCGGCTCGCTGCGGGCGACGCCGCGGGGGTCGACCGCGACCATGTCGTAGCGCGCGCGGACATCCTCCGGGTAGCCGACACCCGCGTACGACTGGACGTAACCGGTCGCCGAGCCGCCCGGGCCTCCCGGGTTGACCAGCAGCGAACCGATTCGCTTGCCCGGGCCCGTGGCCTTCTTGCGGGTGACGGCCAGCCTGATGTCGCCGGAGGCCGGCTTGGCGTAGTCGAGCGGGGCCTTGAGCGTGGCGCACTGGAAGCCGGGGGCGTCACAGCCGCGCCACTTCAGCTTCTGGCCGTAGTACGGAGCGAGCGCCGCCGGCGTGGCCTCGGGCAGCGCGTTCAGTGCCGAGGCCACCGCCCGGCTGGCCGAAGTCGTCGAACTCCCCACGGAACAGGCGGAGATGAGCAGTCCGGCGAGCGCGAGCAGAGTGCCGCACACACGAAGGAACCGACGAGAAGGGGATGAATGAGCGTGATGCCGGGAAGGGCGGGAACGAGTTGCTCTGGTCCGGGTTGGCATGGAATGGCGCCTGATGTGCATCAAGCGAGCGTAACCCTGTGCGATGAATCGACCACCTAAGGTCGCCCTCGCGCCTCATACGAGTGACCCGTCAACCTGCCGGACGCCAGCCCTCTGCCTCTGAACCCACTGCCTCCTGGCCCTCACCCCGCCCGCAACGCCATCGTCATCGCCTCCACCGCAAGCAGCGGGGCCACATTCCGGTCGAGGGCCTCGCGGCAGGCGGCGATCGCTTCTATGCGGCGCAGGGTGGTCTCTGGGGTCGTGCCTCGGGCCAGGCGCTCCAGCGTGTCCTGCATCTCCGTGTTGGCGAGGGCGCGGCTGGTACCGAACTGGAGGGCGAGGACGTCGCGGTAGAAGGCCGTGAGGTCGATCAGGGCGAGGTCCAGACTGTCGCGCTGCGTACGGGTCCTGCGGCGCTTCTGTTTGTCCTCCAGTTCCTTCATCACGCCCGCTGTGCCGCGCGGCATCCGGCCGCCCTGGGCCGCGCCGAGCGCCGCCTTCAGCTCCTCGGTCTCCTTGGCGTCGATCTCCTCGGCCATCTGCTTGGCGTCCTCGGAGGCCGCGTCGATCAGCTCCTGGGCCGCCTTCAGGCAGCCGCCGACGTCGTCGACACGAAGCGGGAGCTTGAGGACGGCGGCGCGGCGCTCGCGGGCGCTCGGGTCCGTGGCCAGGCGGCGGGCGCGGCCCACGTGCCCCTGGGTGGCGCGGGCGGCGACAGCCGCGACATCCGGTTCGATCCCGTCGCGGCGTACGAGGATGTCGGCGACCGCCGCCACAGGAGGCGTCCGGAGCGTGAGGTGGCGGCAGCGGGAGCGGATGGTCGGCAGGACGTCCTCCAGGGAGGGCGCGCACAGGAGCCAGACGGTGCGGGGGGCGGGCTCCTCCACGGCCTTCAGCAAGACGTTGCCCGCACCCTCCGTCAGGCGGTCGGCGTCCTCCATGACGATGACCTGCCAGCGGCCTGTGGCGGGCGACATCTGGGCACGGCGCACCAGGTCACGGGTCTCCTTGACGCCGATCGACAGGAGGTCGGTGCGGACGATCTCCACATCGGCGTGCGTACCGATCAGGCTCGTATGGCAGCCGTCGCAGAACCCGCAGCCGGGGGATCCGCCGAGGGCGCGGTCGGGGCTCACGCACTGGAGAGCCGCGGCGAAAGCCCTCGCCGCCGTGGAACGGCCCGAGCCCGGCGGCCCCGTGAACAGCCAGGCGTGCGTCATCTTCGATGTCTCGGGCAGTGGGGCGGCGGCGGCCACGGCCGTGACCAGGGCGTCGGCGTCCCGGGCGGCGGCGTCGAGCTGCTCGCTCACCTTCTCCTGACCCACCAGGTCGTCCCATACGGGCATGGGTTGCCGCCCCTCCGTCGCACATCTGCCTTGCCGCGTCCCATTGTGCGGGAGGGCACTGACAACAGGGCCTCACGCCTTCGCGTCAGCACCCGCGACACAAGGCGTGCAAGCCGTCAGCGCCCGCGACGCCCCCGTCGGCCACGCCCCTCATCGAGGTCATCGTCCTCACGCGGGCCCAGCAACTCGTCCGCCAGCGTCGGGAGATCGTCCAGCGGGGTCTCCTCTGCCCAGTCCGAGCGGTGCCGCCGAGGCGAACCCCCCTCGGCCTCGACCTGGGGCAGCTCACGGGTGCGGGCGTCGGAGCCGTCGGGCGCCGACCGCTCGTCGCGGAAGTACCCCGGAGGCACCCGGCGCGCCGGGTCGCTGCCCCGCTGCTCGCCGCCACGGTCGTCCCGTACGGCCTGGTCCTCCCTCACGGGAGGAAGAACGGCCGTCTCGTCCGCGTCCGGGCGCACCGGAGGAAGCACCGCCGTCTCGTCCGCGGCCCCCTCCGGCGCCGGAGGCTGCGGCAGCACGGCTGTCTCCTCCGCGTCGGGCCCGGTCTCGGGAGCGTCGCCGGGCGGCACGGGACGCAGCACCGTGGTCTCGTCGTCCACCGGCCCACCAGGCGCGTTCGTGGGCGGCACGACGGGCGTGAGCGTCGGCACCGTGACCTCGTTGTCGGGGGTGGTCGCCGGGGTACCGGTACCCGAATCCTCCATCGCGGCAGCAGCCTCAGCTGCCGCAGCCCTTCGGGCCTCCTCCGCCCGGAGCAACGCCTCCTCGGCCTTCCGCTGCTTCTCCAGGCGCCGCGCCTCGGCCTCCGCCCGGAGCCTCGCCTCCTCCTCGGCCTGCTTGCGCAGGCGCTCCTGCTCGGCCGCGCGGGCCTGCTCCTCCGCGAGCCGTCGCTTCCGCTCCTCCTCGGCCCGCCGACGCGCCTCCTCGGCCTGCTGCCGGGCCACCTCGGCCTGCCGCTCCAGCTCGCGCCGCTGGGCCTCCTCCAGCTCGCGCCGCTTGCGTTCCTCTTCCTCCGCGCGCAGCCGGGCGAGCTGCTCCTGCCGCTCGCGCTCCAGGCGCTCCTCCTCGGCCTTGCGGGCGGCCTCTTCCTCGGCGCGCCGCCGCGCCTCCTCCTCGGCCGCCTTACGGGCCTCCTCCTGGGCCTTCACCTCGGCCTCGGAGAGCGGCAGCATCATGTCGAGCCGGTGCCGGACGACGGTGGTGACGGCCTCGGGCTCCTGCCCGGCGTCGACCACCAGGTAGCGCGTGGGGTCGGCGGCGGCGAGCGTCAGGAAACCGGCCCGCACGCGCGCGTGGAACTCGGCGGGCTCCGACTCCAGCCGGTCCGGCGCCTCCGTGAACCGCTCCCTCGCGGTCTCCGGCGGCACATCGAGCAGCACGGTCAGATGAGGCACAAGCCCATTGGTCGCCCATCGCGAGATCCGCGCGATCTCGGTCGGGGACAGATCTCGACCGGCCCCCTGGTACGCCACGGACGAGTCGGTGTAGCGGTCCGAGATGACCACCGCGCCCCTCTCCAGCGCGGGCCGCACCACGGTGTCCACGTGCTCGGCGCGGTCGGCGGCGTACAGCAGCGCCTCCGCGCGGTTGGACAGCCCGGCCGACGACACGTCCAGCAGGATCGATCGCAGCCGCTTGCCCACGGGTGTGGCCCCCGGCTCGCGCGTCAGCACGACCTCATGTCCCTTGGACCGGATCCACTCCGCGAGCGCCTCGGCCTGCGTCGACTTCCCGGCCCCGTCACCGCCCTCCAGGGCGATGAAGAACCCGTTCGCAGCCGGTGCCGTCGCGGGCTCGTCCCCGCCTCGCAGCGCGTCCCGCAGGTCGTGCCGCAGCGGTACGCCGGAACGGTCGTCGACCTTGGCCAGCACCAGCGCGGCGACCGGCAGCAGGAGCGCGCCGACCAGCATCAGGGTGAACGCCGCGCCCCCGTGCGCGAACACGAACTTGCCGTTCTCCAACCGGTGGGGCCCGATTGCCGCCGCCAGCACGGGGGCCACGAGGGCGCCCAAGGCGACGTAGACCCGTACGACCGCGTGGAGATGTTCCGTCGTACGCGCCCGACGGTGGTCCTCGACCTCCTGGTCGAGCAGCGTGTGCCCGGTGTTCGCGGCGATGCCCGCGCCGATGCCCGCGAACGCCGTGATCAGGATCACCGTGGCGACGTCCGGGACGATCCCCGCGGCGAGCAGCGCGAGGCCCGTGAACGCGATGGCCAGCGAGAGCAGCCGGCGCCGCGACAGCGGCGGCAGCACCTTCGGAGCCGTACGGATGCCTACGACGACGCCGCCCGTCAGACCTGCCACCAGCAGCCCGTACGTCACCGGCCCGCCGCGCAGGTCCGTGGCGTGCAGCACGGAGACGGCGACCGCGGCGGCGACCGCCCCGGCGACGGCCGCACAGGCCAGGACCAGCAGCGGAAGCGAACCCGTACGCCCCTTGTCGACGCCGGTGCCCGACTTGGGGCGGCGCAGGCCCTCGAGCGGCGACCGCGCGCGGGGGGTGCGTGCGTCGGGCAGTTCGAGGACGGTCAGCACCGACAGGGAGGCGGCGAACAGGCCCGCCGCGACGTATGACGCGAGCGCCGCCTGATGCTGGTCGAACCAGGCGATTCCGGCGCCCAGCAGGTTGTTGAGGAGCCCGGCCACGACGAGAGCGGCGGCCGCGAGGGGAACCGCCACGAATCCTGTACGCAGCGACAGGCGCCGCAGCGTCTCCGTGTGGTCCGGCAGGGGACGGACCGCCGCGCCCTCCAGGGGCGCCGCGGGCAACAGGGCGGGCGCCGCGCTCTCCCGGCACACCGTCCAGAAACGCTCGGCGACTCCGGTGACGAACGCGGTCACCAGGATCGCGGCCAGCGCGTCGTCGGGCGTCCAGTCGATCCACAGGGGCGCGATGATCAGCAGCACGGCCCGTACACCGTCCGCGCCGACCATGGTCCAGCGGCGGTCGAGCGGCCCCTCCTGAGAGGTCAGGGAGGTGAGCGGTCCGAGGAGTACGGCTCCGAAGAGCAGCGTCGCGAGTATCCGCGCCCCGAAGACGGCCGAGACGGCGAAGGCCACCCCGCGGTAGTTCCCCCCGAAGGACCCCGCCGCGACCGCCGCCTGGAGCGCGAGCACGACCAGGACGAGCAGCGCGAGGGCGTCGCCGACGCTGCCCACGAGCTGAGCGCTCCACAGCCGCTTCAACTGCGGTACGCGGAGCAGTGCGCGGACGGCGCGCTCTCGTGAATCTGCGACCAGGGCGTCGTCTGGGGCCGGGGTGTGGGCCGTTGGCTGCTCCGCTCGCGTCATGCGTTCAGCCTATCGGGAGGCGCCGACAACCCCGAAGGGCGGCCACCACATGCGGACGAGGGGCCTCCGCGGGGCGCTCAGCCCTCCGAAGCCGTCGCCTTCTTGGTGGCTGCCTTCTTGGCCGGAGCCTTCTTGGCAGCCGTCTTCGAAGTCGTCGTCTTCTTGGCTGCCGTTTTCTTGGCAGGGGCCTTCTTGGTGGCCGTTTTCTTCGCGGGGGCCTTCTTGGCCGTCTTCTTGGCGGGTGCCTTCGCGCGCTTCTCCGCGAGCAGTTCGTAACCCCGCTCCGGCGTGATCTCCTCGACGCTGTCGCCGGACCGCAGGGTCGCGTTGGTCTCGCCGTCGGTGACGTACGGCCCGAAACGCCCGTCCTTGACGACGACCGGCTTCCCGCTGACCGGGTCCTCGCCGAGCTCCTTCAGCGGCGGCTTGGCCGCGGCGCGCCCGCGCTGCTTGGGCTGGGCGTAGATCGCGAGGGCCTCTTCCAGCGTGATCGTGAAGAGCTGGTCCTCGGACTGCAGCGAACGCGAGTCCGTGCCCTTCTTCAGGTATGGCCCGTAGCGCCCGTTCTGCGCGGTGATCTCCACACCCTCGGCATCCTTGCCGACGACGCGCGGCAGCGACATCAGCTTGAGCGCGTCCTCCAGCGTCACCGTGTCCAGGGACATCGACTTGAAGAGCGAGGCCGTACGCGGCTTGACGGCGTTCTTGCCGGTCTTCGGGGTGCCCTCGGGGAGCACTTCGGTGACATACGGCCCGTAGCGCCCGTCCTTGGCGACGATCTGGTGGCCGGTGACGGGGTCGGCGCCCAGCTCGAAGTCGCCGCTCGGCTTGGCGAGCAGTTCCTCCGCGTACTCCACCGACAGTTCGTCCGGAGCCAGATCGTCCGGGACGTCCGCGCGCTGGTGGTTCTCGGAGTCCTTCTCACCGCGCTCGACGTAAGGGCCGTAGCGCCCTACGCGCAGCACGATGTCGTTGCCCACGGGGAACGACGACACCTCGCGGGCGTCGATCGCGCCAAGGTCGGTGACGAGTTCCTTGAGGCCGCCCAGGTGGTCCCCGTCGCCGTTGCCGGCCTCGGCGGCGCTGCTGTCGCCGCCCGCGCCCTCACCGAAGTAGAAGCGCTTCAGCCACGGCACGGCGCGCGCCTCGCCCCGCGCGATGCGGTCGAGGTCGTCCTCCATCTTCGCGGTGAAGCTGTAGTCGACGAGCCGCCCGAAGTGCTTCTCCAGGAGGTTGACCACGGCGAAGGACAAGAAGGAGGGCACCAGGGCCGTGCCCTTCTTGAAGACATAGCCGCGGTCGAGGATGGTCCCGATGATCGACGCGTACGTCGACGGGCGGCCGATCTCGCGCTCCTCGAGCTCCTTGACCAGGCTGGCCTCGGTGTAGCGGGCCGGAGGCTTGGTCGCGTGGCCGTCGACCGAGATCTCCTGGGCGGACAGCGCGTCGCCCTCGTTGACCTGGGGCAGCCGGCGCTCGCGGTCGTCCAGCTCGGCGTTCGGGTCGTCCGCGCCCTCGACGTACGCCTTCAGGAAGCCGTGGAAGGTGATCGTCTTGCCGGACGCGCTGAACTCGGCGTCCCTGCCGTCCGCTGCGCGGCCACCGATCTTCACCGTGACGGAGTTCCCGGTCGCGTCCTTCATCTGGGAGGCGACAGTGCGCTTCCAGATCAGCTCGTAGAGCCTGAACTGGTCGCCGGTCAGTCCGGTCTCAGCAGGCGTACGGAAGCGGTCCCCGGAGGGGCGGATCGCCTCGTGCGCCTCCTGCGCGTTCTTGACCTTCCCGGCGTACGTCCGCGGCTGCGCCGGCAGATAGTCGGCACCGTACAGCTGTGTGACCTGCGCGCGGGCCGCGGCGACCGCGGTGTCCGAGAGGGTCGTGGAGTCTGTACGCATGTAGGTGATGAAGCCGTTCTCGTACAGCTTCTGTGCCACCTGCATCGTGGCCTTCGCGCCGAAGCCGAGCTTGCGCGAGGCCTCCTGCTGCATCGTCGTCGTACGGAACGGGGCGTACGGGGAGCGACGATACGGTTTCGACTCGACGGACCGTACGGAGAAGTCGGTGTTCTCCAGGGCGGCGGCGAGCGCGCGAGCGTTCGCCTCGTCCAAGTGGAGCGTGTTCGCGCTCTTGATCTGCCCGAGCGAGTCGAAGTCGCGCCCCTGGGCGACACGCCTGCCGTCGACCGTGGTGAGGCGCGCGACCAGGGAGGACGGGTCGCTCGAGTCGCCGGCGCGACCGGTACCGAAGGTGCCCGTCAGATCCCAGTACTCGGCGGAACGGAACGCGATGCGCTCGCGCTCCCGCTCGACGACCAGGCGGGTCGCCACGGACTGGACTCGGCCCGCCGACAGACGCGGCATGACTTTCTTCCAGAGCACCGGCGAGACCTCGTAGCCGTAGAGGCGGTCGAGGATGCGGCGCGTCTCCTGGGCGTCGACGAGCTTCTGGTTGAGCTCGCGCGGGTTGGCGACGGCGGCCTGGATCGCGGCCTTGGTGATCTCGTGGAAGACCATCCGCTTGACGGGGACCTTGGGCTTGAGCACCTCCTGGAGGTGCCAGGCGATGGCCTCGCCCTCGCGGTCCTCATCGGTGGCGAGGAAGAGCTCGTCGGAGTCGCGCAGCAGGTCCTTGAGCTTCTTGACCTGGGCCCTCTTGTCGGCATTGACGACATAGATGGGCTGGAAGTCGTGCTCGACGTCCACGCCGAGGCGGCGTACCTCGCCGGTGTACTTCTCGGGCACCTCCGCGGCGCCGTTGGGGAGGTCGCGGATGTGCCCGACGCTCGCTTCGACGACGTAGCCGGGGCCGAGATAGCCCTTGATCGTCTTCGCCTTGGCAGGCGACTCGACGATGACGAGTCGGCGGCCGCCGTGTGCGGTCTCGCTGGTCGGGGACAACTTCGCTCTTCTCTCCGGTCGACGCAGGGGGTTCACCCCGGGTGCTGGTCCCAGGGGTCGGGTCGTGCTGACGCTGCGGAGTGTGACGGTACATCCCGCCCCCGTGTCAAACGGGAAAAGCCCGCAACGGCCACTCGAACGGTAACCCGACTCCCGGCATTCCTGCCGCCCGGAGTGCGGACCTGCTGTTTCGGCGCTAAACGGAGGGTGATCTCTCAGTTACCGAAACGGCGGAATCATGACGGCTGGAGATCTTGCTCCTGACCCTTCGGAGGCAACAACTCCGGTTCACCGGAGGGCATCGCTCCGGAAACGGGAGTCACATCGGAACACTCGCCCGTTCAGACGCGTGTGAAGCACCACACCGCGAGAAGCAGTGCGGTCGTCCCGGCGAAGCTCGCGACCATCGCGGACGCGGCCGGGCTCATCCCGTCGGCGACGGGTTCGCGGTGCCGCAGCCGGGCCGCGGTCCACACCAGCAGCCCGGCTCCGAACAGGGCGAACACCGATCCCGCGAAGACCGCCGGTCCGTTCTCCATGGTTCGTTCCCTTCGCCCTTGGGTGCCCAAGGACGGGAGACTGACACCTCCGGGAAGCGGGCACGCGAACCCACGGTGAACGCACGGCGGACAGAGCCGTGCGGCTCGCCGCGCACACCACACGCACAGCGCCGTGCCAGCTCGGTTCGAATGTGCGGCCGGAGCGATTTCGCGCCATCCATGACGGCTCGGCGGTCGTGGGCTTCCGCCCACCCGGCTGCTCATCCGGCGGGCTCGAGAAATCCCTGCTCGATCAACAGCCGGATCTGCGCGGGCGTACGGTCCCGCAGCAACACCGGGTCCTCGCCGATCAGTTGGGCGATGGCGTCCAGAATCCGCCCCGCGCTGAGCTGGCCGTCGCACACACCCGCGAAGCCCGCGCCCACCGTGTCCACCCTGGTGGCCCGCCGCATCCCGCGGTTCTGGCGCAGTACGACATGCTCCGGATCCTCTGCGCCGGGCAGCCCCACCTGCTCCTGAACGATCTCGCCCGCGAGCTTGAAATGCCCGGCGAGCAGCGCCGCGTCGTCGTGCCCACGCAGATAGTCCACGCGGTCGAAGTGCGCGCGCACCGTCTCGCCGAGCGGCTGTTCGACGGGATGCGGCCACTCCTCCACGACGACCGAGGGCTGCGCGGCCCCCGACTTGCGCAGGGTGATCCACCCGAAGCCCACGGCTCTGACCTTCCGCGTCTCGAACTCGTCGAGCCACGCGTCGTACCGCGTCTGGTACTCCACCGGATCCGAACGATGATCACCGGCGTCCCGCAGCCACAGTTCGGCGTACTGCATGACGTCCTGCACCTCGCGCTGCACGACCCACGCGTCACAGTCGCGCGGCACCCACGAGCGCAGCCGGTCCTGCCAGTCCTCCCCCTCCACGTGCTGCCAGTTGGCAAGGAACTGCGCATAGCCCCCTTCGTTGAGATGAGCGCCCGCCCCTTGAACGAGTGCCCGGCACAGATCGTCCCCGCCCATCCCGCCGTCCCGGTAGGTGAGCCGGGCGCCGGGAGAGATGACGAAGGGGGGATTGGAGACGATCAGGTCGTACGTCTGCTCGCCCACCGGCTCGAACAGCGAGCCCTCGCGCAGATCGGCCCCCGGGGCGCTGGACAGGGCGAGCGTGAGCGCGGTGATGTGCAGCGCGCGCGGGTTGACGTCGGTCGCGGTCACACGCGTGGCGTGCTGTGCGGCGTGCAGCGCCTGGATTCCGGAGCCGGCGCCGAGATCGAGCGCCGACGCGACGGGCGTACGCACCGTGACGCCCGCCAGGGTCGTGGACGCGCCGCCCACGCCGAGTACGACCCGTTCGTCATGACTGCCGATGCCGCCGGCTCCGCCGACCGCGCATCCGAGGTCCGAGACGATGAACCAGTCCTCGCCGCCGGGTCCCCCGAACGGCCGGACATCGACCGTCGCCGCGACCTCGTCGCCGCCGGTCCGCATCAGCCAGCCGCCCTCCAGGCAGTCCTGAACCGGCAGTACGTCCGCCACGCGCGCGTGCCGCACGGGCTGCTGCAACAGGAACAGCCGCACGAGTGTCTCCAGCGGCGTGTCGCCCCGGGTCGCCCGGAGCGCGGGCACGGTCTCGCTCCGGGCCAGCGCCGCGTACGCAGAGGCGCCCAGCAGATCGAGCAGGCCGTCGGCGCTGAAGGAGGCGCCCAGGAGGGCGTCCCGCAGCCGCGCGGTGACGTCGGAACGGTCGGTCGAGGGCAGCGTTGCCAGGCTGGTGTTACTCACGCCTCCATTGTTGCCGCTCCCGCCGACGGGACGCGTGTCCCTGTGGACAACATGCCGCCTGTGGACAACATGCCGATGGCCCGGCACGCGCGCGTACCGGGCCATCTCTCGGCTGACGAACGATCGGTCTCCTGGGTCAGCCGTTGGTCGCCGACGGCGACCCGGAGGCGGACTTGCAGCTCTCCTGCTTGGCCATCGCCTGGCCCACCTCGCCCTCCTGCAGCTTGTTGAGGGAGACGTTGCCGCTCTGGCCCAGCTTGTCCAGCTCGGTGGCGATGTCCTTGAGCCCGTCCGCGAACTTCCCCTGGTCCTTCGTGTCGAGCGCGTCGACCTGCTTCTTGAGGTCGGCGTACGACGTGGAGATGCCGTTGAGCTCCTTGACGGCGTCCGCCTGCTTCTTCTCGCCGTCCTCGACATCCGGCGCCCCGGCCTTGTTCACGGCGGCGCCGATCGCCTTGTAGGCGTCGGACATGTCCTGGAAGGCCTGGGAGTCCGTCTTCTGGACGTCGGCCGGCGTGCTGTTGTCCGAGGTCTGCTTCTGGATGGAGGTGTTGGCGGCCTCGATCTTCTTCGCCTGCGGCTGCACCTCGTCACAGACCTCTTTGGCCCAGGAGTTCAGCTTTTCGCTGCTGTCGTCTCCGCCACATCCCGACAGCGCCAGTACCAGTACCGCACCGCCGGACAGTGCGGCCGCGAGCTTCTTGTTCACCGGATTGGTCCCTTCCATGGCTCTCGGCCCCGGAACATACACGCCAAGTGGGCGACACCCACGAGATGGAAGTCCGATTTGTAAAATATTGTAGCCATTTGTACCAAGCGAGAGAAGGCTCACGAACCCGGTGTCAAAACCCGAGAGCGGGCGGACAGCGCGTCAAGACGCGCCGCCCGCCCGCTCGTTGTGCGGAACCTGACCAGCCGTAAGGCCAAGCCGTGGAGCAATCCCCTAGGAAACCACCGCCGCATCCTCCGACTTGGAGACCGGTTCGGAGTTGCCTTCGTCACCTACGGCGATACCGCGCCGTTTGGACACGTACACCGCGCCCACGATCACGGCGATCGAGAGCACCGCGATGAGTACGCGCATACCCACGCTCTTGTCCTCGCCGTAGCTGAATTCGACCACCGCGGGCGCGATGAGCAGCGCCACCAGGTTCATCACCTTCAGCAGGGGGTTGATCGCGGGTCCCGCGGTGTCCTTGAAGGGGTCGCCGACCGTGTCGCCGATCACCGTCGCGGCATGGGCCTCACTGCCCTTGCCCCCGTGGTGGCCGTCCTCGACGAGCTTCTTCGCGTTGTCCCAGGCGCCGCCGGAGTTGGCGAGGAAGACCGCCATCAGCGTGCCCGTGCCGATCGCGCCCGCGAGGAACGAGCCGAGCGCACCGACCCCGAGCGTGAAACCGATCGCGATCGGCGTCAGCACCGCGAGCAGGCCTGGTGTGGCCAGTTCGCGCAGTGCGTCCTTGGTACAGATGTCGACGACACGCCCGTACTCGGGCTTCTCGGTGTAGTCCATGATCCCGGGGTGCTCGCGGAACTGCCGCCGCACCTCGTAGACCACGGCCCCGGCAGACCGCGACACCGCGTTGATCGCCAGCCCCGAGAAGAGGAAGACGACCGCGGCGCCCGCGATGAGCCCGACCAGGTTGTTGGGCTGCGAGATGTCCATCATCAGGTTCATCGGAGCGCCCTCGCCGCTGACCCGCTCGCCCACTTCGTTCGCGGCCGTGAGGATCGCGTCGCGGTACGAGCCGAAGAGCGCCGAAGCCGCGAGTACGGCCGTGGCGATGGCGATGCCCTTGGTGATGGCCTTCGTGGTGTTGCCCACCGCGTCCAGGTCGGTGAGCACCTGGGCGCCCGAACCCGTGACATCGCCGGACATCTCGGCGATGCCCTGCGCGTTGTCGGAGACCGGCCCGAAGGTGTCCATGGCGACGATGACGCCGACCGTGGTGAGCAGCCCGGTACCGGCCAGCGCGACGGCGAAGAGCGCCAGCATGATCGACGTACCACCGAGCAGGAACGCCCCGTACACGCCGAGCCCGATCAGCAGGGCGGTGTAGACGGCCGATTCCAGACCGACGGAGATGCCGGCGAGGACGACGGTGGCCGGGCCGGTCAGCGAGGTCTTGCCGATGTCCCGTACGGGACGGCGGGTCGTCTCGGTGAAGTAGCCCGTCAGCTGCTGGATCAGCGCGGCCAGCACAATGCCGATCGCGACAGCGACGAGCGCGAGGATCCGCGGATCGCCGCCGTTGTCCAGGATGGCCGTGTCCGTGACGCCGTCCAGATCGGCGTACGAGGACGGCAGGTAGATGAAGACGGCCGCGGCCACCAGCGCCAGCGAAATCACCGCGGAGATGAAGAAGCCGCGGTTGATGGCGCTCATTCCGCTGCGGTCGGCCCGTCGCGGCGCCACCGCGAAGATGCCGATCATCGCGGTGATCACGCCGATCGCGGGCACGATCAGCGGGAACGCGAGCCCTGAGTCGCCGAACGCCGCCTTGCCGAGGATCAGCGCGGCGACGAGCGTGACGGCGTACGACTCGAAGAGGTCGGCGGCCATACCGGCACAGTCGCCGACGTTGTCGCCCACGTTGTCGGCGATGGTCGCGGCATTGCGCGGATCGTCCTCCGGAATGCCCTGCTCGACCTTGCCGACCAGGTCGGCGCCGACGTCGGCGGCCTTGGTGAAGATGCCGCCGCCGACACGCATGAACATCGCGATCAGCGCGGCACCAAGACCAAAGCCCTCCAGGACCTTCGGCGCATCGGCCGCGTACACCAGCACCACACAGGAGGCGCCCAGCAGACCGAGCCCCACCGTGAACATGCCGACGACGCCGCCTGTGCGAAAAGCGATCTTCATGGCTTTGTGCGAGACGGCGGTGAGATCCTTTTCGGGTTCACCTTCCGCCGGGGTCGCTTCCCGTGCCGCGGCGGCCACGCGGACATTGCTGCGGACGGCGAGCCACATGCCGATATAGCCGGTGGTCGCCGAGAACGCCGCGCCGATCAAGAAGAAGACCGATCGTCCGGCGCGCTGATTCCAGTCGTCCGCGGGCAGCAGCATGAGCAGGAAGAACACCACGACGGCGAATACGCCGAGCGTACGCATCTGCCGTCCCAGGTAGGCATTCGCGCCCTCCTGAATCGCCACCGCGATCTTCTTCATGCTGTCGGTGCCCTCGCCTGCCGCGAGGACCTGGCGGACCAAGATCCCGGCGACGACAAGCGCCGCAAGGGCGACGGCCGCGATGACCATCACGATGAGGCGGTTGTCGTCGGTCAGTACTGCGGCTGCGAAGGTTGTGGGCTGGCCAAACTGATGAGGGGTAGAAAGCCCCGCCATTCGTCCTCCTTGACGCCTGTGCTGAGCTCAAGATGTGGACGGATTGTAGGTACCGGAACCTGATCAAAACAGTGCGCGGTAAGTGGAATCGGCCTTCACATGCTCTTCAGTAAATGATCCACGGACCATCATGGAACCCGAAAGTGGTAATGCCCCAAAAGCATTGACGCTTGATCCGTTGACGCGCGACAGGCAGTAAACCCGATCATAAGGCTGATCGTGAATTCATTCACGATAGCGCCTGCGCAATCCACGTGCACGAGCGCGCACGAGAAAGGGCCCCGCTGAGCAGGGCCCTTTCCGTACTGCGTTGGGTGAGGGGTCAGGGAACGAGCGTGGCCGGCGGCGTGGTGGGCCAGCTCATCCTGATCAGTCCGCCGTTCTCACCGGCGGTGACCTCCACGTCGTCGACGAGGCCGCTGATGACCGCGAGGCCCATCTCGTCCTCCTCGGTCTCCGCGTCCGACTCGTCGGCTCCGCCATGGGCCCCCGGCACCTCGCCGGGAGCCGTATGCGGCGCCTCGTCGCCGACCTCGATGGAGAACTGCTTCTCCTCCTCGATCAGCAGCACCCGCACCGGCGCCGTGATACCGCCGCTCTGGTGCAGTCCGACGGCCCGCGTACAGGCTTCGCCGACGGCGAGCCTGACCTCGTCGAGGACGGCCTCGTCCACTCCGGACCTGCGCGCCACCGCTGCCGCCACCAGTCGGGCGGTCCTGACGTGCTCGGGCAGCGCGCTGAAGCGGAGTTCAACGGTGGCCATGCATCCCCCTCGGAACTACGGGCGTGCTGTCAGGGGGCCGGGCCGCCGAAGCCCGAACCCCCCTCGTTGACTTTCTTCCGTCCCGGACCCACGGCCCGGAACCGGCCTTCGGCCAAGGGCCGCTCGGTCGCGACCGAGGACCGCTCAGTCGGTGGCCGCTACCGCTTCCTCGACCGAGGTGTGGATGGGGAACACCTTGGTGAGGCCGGTGATGCGGAAGATCTTCAGAATGCGCTCCTGGTTGCAGACCAGTCGCAGCGAGCCCTCGTGGGCGCGCACCCGCTTCAGGCCGCCTACCAGCACGCCGAGTCCGGTGGAGTCGAGGAAGTCCACGCCCTCCATGTCGACGACAAGATGAAAACTGCCGTCGTTCACCAGCTCGACCAGCTGCTCGCGCAGCTTGGGCGCGGTATATACATCGATTTCGCCACCGACTTCGACGACCGTACGATCGCCGACGGTACGTGTCGACAGGGACAGGTCCACGGATCCTCCAGCACCTTGCTATCGAGCGGTCGCCCCTCGGGACACCTCGGCGGCGCCCCCGGGACTGTTCGCCAGCCGCGATGGCATTCAATCACTTACCGGCAGGCGTGCACGACGCCTTAGGCCCATTGTCCGTCACGCCAGTGACACACTCGATGCCGATGGCCAAGAATCCCAGGTCCGACCGACCCTCGACGGACACCGCTTCCCGCCCCGCTCCGGGCACGGTTCTCGACCGGCTCGCCTCGGGGCCGAGCCGGGCTTTGCGCATCACTCATACGGAGCACTTGCCCGCACGTGAGGGTCGCCATGCCGTCTGGCCCGACCGGATCCGCTCCGAGGTGATCGCGGCGGTGCAGGCAGCGGGCATCGAGCACCCCTGGGCCCACCAGGCACAAGCCGCCGAGCACGCCCTGGACGGCGAATCAGTGATCGTCGCCACAGGCACCGCCTCGGGCAAGTCGCTGGCGTACCTCGCACCGGTGCTGTCGTGTCTGCTCGACGGCTCCGAAGCCGCCAACGGCCGCGGTGCGACCTCCCTCTACCTCGCTCCGACCAAGGCCCTCGCGGCGGATCAGTGCCGAGCCGTGAAGAAAATTTCACATCCTCTGGGCAACACGGTGCGTCCCGCCGTCTACGACGGGGACACTCCCGTCGAGGAACGCGAATGGGTGCGCCAGTACGCCAACTACGTCCTGACCAACCCCGACATGCTGCACCGCGGGATACTGCCCTCCCACCCCCGCTGGTCCTCCTTCCTGCGCGCCCTGCGCTATGTCGTCATCGACGAGTGCCACACCTACCGCGGCGTCTTCGGCTCACACGTCGCCCAGGTACTGCGCCGGCTGCGCCGCCTGTGCGCGCGGTACGGCTCCTCGCCCGTCTTCCTCCTCGCCTCCGCGACCGCCGCCGAACCGTCGGTGGCCGCTCGCCGTCTGACCGGCCTCCCGGTCGTCGAGGTCGCGGACGACGCCTCACCGCGTGGCGAACTGGTGTTCGCCCTGTGGGAGCCTCCGCTCACCGAACTCCACGGCGAGAAGGGCGCCCCCGTCCGCCGTACCGCCACCGCCGAGACCGCGGACCTCCTCACCGACCTGACCGTGCAGGGCGTCCGCTCAGTCGCCTTCGTACGCTCCCGCCGTGGCGCCGAGCTGATCTCGGTGATCGCCCAGGAACGGCTCGCCGAAGTCGACCGCTCCCTGGCCCGGCGCGTGGCCGCGTACCGCGGCGGCTACCTCCCCGAGGAACGCCGCGCCCTTGAGCAGGCCCTCCACTCCGGCGAACTCCTCGGCCTCGCCGCCACCACCGCCCTCGAACTCGGCGTCGACGTCTCGGGACTGGACGCCGTGATCATCGCGGGCTACCCCGGCACGAGGGCCTCGCTGTGGCAGCAGGCAGGCCGCGCGGGACGCTCCGGGCAGGGCTCTCTCGCGGTCCTGGTGGCCCGCGACGACCCACTGGACACCTTCCTCGTCCACCACCCGGAGGCCCTGTTCGACCAGCCCGTGGAGTCCACCGTCCTCGACCCCGACAATCCGTACGTCCTCGCACCCCACCTGTGCGCCGCCGCCGCCGAACTGCCTTTGACTGACGAGGACCTGCCGCTCTTCGGCCCGGCCGCCGCCGATCTGCTTCCACAGCTGGAGGCCGCGAAGCTGCTGCGCCGCCGTACGAGGGCATGGCACTGGACGCGCCGGGAACGAGCCGCCGACCTCACGGACATCCGCGGCGGGGGCGGCAGTCCCGTACAGGTCGTCGAGGCCGGTTCGGGGCGGCTACTGGGCACGGTCGACGCCGGCGCCGCGCACACCAGCGTCCATGACGGGGCGGTCCACCTCCACCAGGGCCGTACGTACCTGGTGAAGGAACTGGACCTCGAGGACTCGGTCGCCCTGGTGGAGGAGGCCAACCCGCCGTATTCGACGGTCGCCCGCGACACAACGGCCATCTCCGTCCTGGAAACGGACATCGAAGTCCCCTGGGGCGAGGGCCGGTTGTGCTACGGCTCCGTCGAGGTCACCAACCAAGTCGTCTCCTTTCTGCGTCGTCGTGTCATCACCGGCGAGGTGCTCGGCGAGACGAAACTCGACCTCCCTCCTCGTACGCTCCGCACCCGCGCCGTGTGGTGGACGGTCACCGAGGACCAGCTCGACGCCGCCCGTGTGACCCCGGAGATCCTCGGCGGCGCCCTGCACGCCGCCGAGCACGCGTCGATCGGCATGCTCCCGCTGTTCGCCACCTGCGACCGCTGGGACATCGGCGGCGTCTCCATCCCCCTGCACCCGGACACCCTCCTCCCGACGGTCTTCGTGTACGACGGCCACCCAGGCGGGGCGGGCTTCGCCGAGCGCGCCTTCCATACGGCTCGCGAGTGGCTCACGGCCACCCGCCAGGCCATCGCCTCCTGCGAGTGCGAGGCCGGCTGCCCGTCCTGCATCCAGTCCCCCAAGTGCGGCAACGGCAACGACCCACTGCACAAGCGGGGGGCCGTGCGATTGCTGACGGTTCTGCTGCAGGGGGCGCCCGGGGGACGAGAGGCCGGGGCCGCCTCGGGGGCAGGGGCCAGGGGTGAGGGGGCGGATGGGTAGCTCGGCGAGAGCGCCGGCTCCCTGCCATCGGCCCAAGCGGCGTGCCCAGGCCAACGGCCGGAAGCGGAGTTATGGCGTCACCTCAGTTGCGGAGCCGACCTCGCTCCCGGGTGCGCGGTGGGCTCTTCTCGAGCTCCGTGCGCGGCCGATCCGAGTCGGCGAGTCGGGCGTCACGCGCCGGGTCCCTCCACGGGTTCAGCCCCTCTCCGGCTCCGCTGCTTCGCCCGCGGGGTGAGGCGGCGCCATCACCCCCTCAGGCTCCGCCGGAGGCTTCGGCCCCGCCGGTCCCGCCCGAGACCTGACTTCCGCGGCGAATGGGCCCCGCCCCGCCGCGACCCTGACGTCCGAGACCTCGCCGTAGACGGCACATCGCACGATGCGGGTGCCCTGGGCCCGTGCCACCCGGTCAGCCTGGGCACAGGCCGCCGTACCGCCCTCCATCCAGTGGTCCGCCGCAGCGAGTGCCGCCAAGTCGGCGGCACCGCCCGCGTGGTGACGGGTCATCACTGCTTGGCACATCGCGAGGATGGCGCCGAAGAAGACGCACAGCACCGCGATGACGCCCACCGCCGAGACGGTCGCCGAACCCCGGTCCGAGGAGAACGCTCTCTTACGCGAACCCCACCATCGCTCGCTTCGCCTCGTCATCCGCCCGCCCCCACCGTCTCCTCGGCCAGGGCGACGGCCTCGTGCTCCAGGTCGAGCGCCAGCGCGTCGGGACCCGGAGGCTTCGCCGTGACCCGCACGCGCACCAGGTCGCCGTCGCGCCGAACCGTGACCTGCGCCCCGTCCGGCGCCGTCTGCAGTGCCACCGTCGTCACCGTGCCCGGCGGGTCCTGGCGCGCTGCCGCACGTGCCCCCGCGCGGGCCGCGTCCACGCACTGGATCTGCGCGGACACGGCCATCAGGGCCCAGACCAGTGCCGACGTGAACGCGATCAGCACGGGCAGCACCACGGCCGCCTCCGCCGTCACGAACCCTCGGTCCCCGGCCAGACGTGGGACTGGGCCCCAGCCTCGTGCCGGACGGGAAGCCCGCTCCTCAGAACTGGCCATTGAGCGCTCGCTCCACGATGTCCTGCAGAGCTCCCTTGACCTGCCCACTGGTCAGCACCTCGTAGAGCAGCGCGGCGAACCCCACCGCCGCGATGAGCCCCATCGCGTACTCGGAGGTCACCATTCCGGCATCCCTCCGCGCCGACGAAGCCCTCCGTACCGCCCAGGCCGTAGGCACCTCCCAGGCCCTGCCCACCAGCGTCTGCACCCGGCCGGCCCGCACTCGTACCCGCATTGCCTTGCTCATTCGAACCCCCGTGTAGATCCGCTCTGTCGAGTCGTTCGACTCATTCACTTCGTCCAGCTCAGCCGGACCTGTTCCGTTCATCGCTCGCCCCTCACCACGCCTCGCCCGTCAACCACCACCTCCCAACACCCCGCCCGCGAGCCCGATCACCACAGGCAGCACCCCGATCGCGATGAACGCGGGCAGGAAGCACAGCCCCACAGGTGCGGTGACCATGACGGCCGCCCGCCGCGCACGAGTGGTGGCGGTACGTCCCCACTCCGCGCGGGCCTCCGCGGCGAGGCGCCCGACAGGACTCGCCGCCGGTACGCCCGACTCGCCCGCCCGCTCCAGCAGCCGGGCCAGTGCCCGGGCGCCGGGCAGCGCGGCCAGCCCCCGCCATGCCTCAGCCGGTTCACCGCCGAGCCGCACCTCGGCCGCGCCCCGCGCGAGCCGTTCTCCCACGGGCCCCTCCAGCGCCTCCCCCACGGCCTGGGCCGCCGCTACGGGACTGGCGCCCGCCACGATGCAGGCCGCCAACAGATCTGCAGCGAGGGGCAGTTGCCGCTCGGCCAGTCCCGAGTCGGACTCCTCCGCCGGAGTCGGCCTGCACTGCCACCGCCTCACCCCGAACCCGGCCGCGATCCCCACGACGATCCCGGGAACGCCGCCGACGAACACCCAGCAGGCGCTGACGGCGCCCACCATCGGCAGCCACTTCCGCATCGGGGCCCGAACGTCGAAGCGTCGTCCGGTCGGCGCCGGTTCCACGACCAGCACCGCTCCCAGCCGCCTGCGCACCCTCCGCTCCCGCCGCGCCGCCCCCAGGACCCACGCGAGCGACCACAGCCCCGCCGCCAGGCACAGGGCCACACCCAGCTTGTGGAAAGTCTCCGGGCTCATCCCGCCTCCGCCAGCCGTACGATCCGCAGCGCCCACCACAGCCCGGCGCCCTCCAACGCCCCGCCGACCAGCAGACAGCCGAGGCCCGCTCCGGTGTGCAGCACGACGTGCAGCGGGTCGGCGCCGAGCGCGGTGCCGAGGAGCAGACCCAGCAGGGGCAAACCGGCGAGCAGAACCGCCGTCGACCGTGCTCCCGCCAACTGGGCGCGCAAATCGGCCCGTTGATCCCGATCCGCGCGAAGCGCCGCCTCCAGCCGGTCGAGCCCGTCCGCGAGTCCGGCACCCCGGTCCACGGCGACCCGCCAGCACGCGGCGAGCCCCAGCAGTCCCTCGGCGCCCGGCCGCCGTGCCGCATCGGTGAGCGCGCCGGGCACATCCCCGCCGAACCGCGCCGCCGCCAGCACCACTGCCTGCGCATCGCCGAGCCCGCCCGAGTCACGAGCGGCCCGCAGCAGCGCCTCGCCCGGCTGCCGCCCGGCGCGCACCTCCCCCGCAAGCGTCCCGCACAACGCGATCACCGCATCGGCCCACCGCTCCCGGGTACGCCGCGCCTGACCGGCCCGTCGAGCCCGCCTCACCAGCGGCACTCCGAGCGCGCCCACGACAAGCGGCACCACGGAAGCCCCCAGCAGAGCGACCACCACCCCGGCGACCAGCGACCACCACTCGCCCCGATGCCGATGCAGTCGCCGTAGCCATTCCACGGCCGGCGCTACCCGCTCCCGCGTCGGCGGTCCGGTCCCTGCCACCTCGCCACCCGCACACAGCAGTTGAGCCCGACGAGCGCCTGGCCCTTGGCCACACATCAGCCAGGCCGCCGCCCCGGCACACACCATCGCCGCACCCACCGACACCTCACCGATCCCCGTCACAAGCCCTCACTCCTCTCACCGAGCAGCCCCCGCAGCCGCTCCCATCCCCGCTCATAGGCGAAGGCCTCCGCGCCCCAGCGCAGCGCCGGCACCGTCACGACGAGCCCTGCCGGGTCCCGCTCCAGAACATGCACTTCGGCGATCCGCCGCCGCCCGGCCCGGTCGCGTGCAAGATGGAGCACCACCGAAAGGGCGGCCGCCACCTGGCTGTGCAGGGCGGCCCGGTCGAGCCCCGCCGCCGTGCCCAGCGCCTCCAAGCGGGCGGGCACCAATGACGCGGCGTTCGCGTGGACGGTGCCACCGCCGTTGTGGCCGGTGTTCAACGCGGCCAGCAGATGGACGACTTCGGGCCCGCGCACCTCGCCGACGACCAACCGGTCCGGCCGCATCCGCAGGGCCTGACGCACCAGGTCCTGGAGGGTGACGAGTCCGGCGCCCTCCTGGTTGGCGGGTCGAGATTCGAGGCGTACGACATGGGGATGGTCAGGGCGAAGCTCCGCCGAGTCCTCGGCGAGCACGATCCGCTCACCCGGTCCGATGAGCCCCAGCAGGGCACTCAAGAGCGTGGTCTTGCCGCTGCCCGTACCGCCGCTGATCAGGAACGACAGCCGGGCATCGAGCAGTGCCCTGAGTACCCGGTCGCCGCCCGGGGGTACGGTCCCCGCGGCCACCAGTTCGTCGAGGGTGAACGCCCGCGGCCGTACGACCCGCAACGACAGGCACGTCGAGCCGACCGCGACCGGTGGCAGCACGGCATGCAGACGCGTACCGTCCGGAAGCCGGGCGTCGACCCAGGGGTGCGCGTCGTCGAGCCGCCGCCCGGCCACGGCCGCGAGGCGCTGCGCGAGCCGTCGTACGGCCGCCGCATCCGCAAAGCAGACGGCCGTCAGCTCCAGGCCGCCGCCACGGTCCACCCACACCCGGTCGGGCGCCGAGACCAGCACGTCGGTCACTGAGGGATCGGCGAGCAGCGGCTCCAGCGGACCCGTCCCGACCAGCTCGGAGCGCAATCGCTCGGCCGCACCGAGCACTTCGGCGTCTCCCAGCACCCGCCCCTGGTCCCGCAACGCCTGCGCCACCCGCGCCGGAGTCGGCTCGGCCCCACTCTCGGCCAGCCACTGCCGCACCCCGTCCAACAGCTCTTCATCCGCAGGCCAGTTCACGCCGGCCTGCCCGCCGCCCAGTCTCGCGTCCGCCGGCAATCCCACGCACGCACGTCCACCGACCGGCCCCGCAACCGCAGCCCTCCGCACTCCTGCTCGCCCGCCGGCCGGCCCCGTATCCACAGACCAGGCCACGCCCGTACGACCACCCGCCGACCTCGCGTCCGCGGGCAAGCGCACACCCGCAGGCTCACCGACCGGCCCCGCAACCACAGACGGCCCAACTCCCGCTCGCCCGCTGGTCGGCCCCGCATGCGCAGGCCAGTTCACGCCCGTACGACCACCCGCCGACCTCGCGCCCGCAGACGAACCCACACCCGCACGCCCGCCCAACGTCCCAGCGTCCACAGGCAACCCCGCAACACCCGTACGCCCACCGAGCCCTTCGCCACGCAGGCGCGTGCTCCCGCTCATACGCCGCCTCCCGCCATCGCGGCCCGCTCCCAGAACGCCGAGCAGAAGCGGGCAAGCGGCCCCCGTGCGTCGGCTCCGGGCGGAGCCCCGCGTTCCTGGGCCACCGGCAGTCCCACTTCCACGGGGACTTCGCCCGCCAGGGGCAGCCCGAGGAGTCGGGCCACCTCCTTGTCGTCCAGGCCGGGTGCGTACGGCCCTCGTACCGCGACCCGTAGATCGCGCAGGACCATGCCGACCACGGACGCCACCCGCCCTGCCGCCGCGACGGCGCGCAGTTCGGCGGGGACCACGAGGAGTCCGAGGTCCAGCTGGGCGAGAACCTCTGCGACTCCTTCGTCGATCCGACGCGGCAGGTCCACGACCACCGTGCCGCCTCGTCGGCGGGCCGCGGCCAGCACAGCGCGTACGGCCTCGGGGGCGATGACGACACAGTCGCCGCGATCCCAGCTGAGGACCCGCAGGGCGTGCAACTCGGGCAGCGACTCCTCCAGAGCGCCGCCGCCGACCCGGCCGCGCGAGCCGGCGAAGGCCGGCCAGCGCAGGCCCTCAGCTGTCTCGCCGCCGAGGAGTACGTCGAGTCCGCCGCCCAGCGGATCCGCGTCCACGAGCAGAGTGCGCCGCCCCTCGCGCGCCGAGGTGACCGCGAGCGCGCAGGCGAGCGTGGACGAACCGGCCCCGCCGCGGCCGCCGATCACGCCGACGGTGAGCGCGGGCGGGCCGACTCCTTCCGCCACATCGGCGATCCGATCGACCAGCCATTGTTCGCCATCGGGCAGCAGCAGGACATGGTCGGCGCCGATCTCCACGGCCCGCTGCCATACCCCCGAATCGTCCTGGTCCCGCCCTACCAGCACCACTCCGCGCCTGCGCACGGCCCCGCGCACCCGACGCGCGGCATCGTCGCCGACGAGCACCAAGGGCGCCGTCTCCCAGCCGCCTCCGCGCTCCGGCACCCCATGGTGGACCTCTGGCCTGGCGCCCGCCGCGGCACACAGCCGCAGCAGGTCGTCCAGCAGTTCCACGTCCTCCGTGACGATCAACGGCCTGCCCTGTCGCCCTTCGGCGGCCGACTGCCGGTCGTGTGTGATGGCTCCAGCCACGATCTCCATCCCCCTTCGCTGCTTCCTCGCGAAGCCCCCGCGGCCCCGCGAATCCCGCCCGCGCACAAGAACCGGCAACCGGTCCTCCATATGAACCGCCGATACGAACCGGCCAAAGCCGCCGGACAAACCGAACCGGCCATGAACTCGCACCCGGCGGCGCGCGCTGGAATCACGGTGCAGCGATCCCGGAAATCGTGTGGATCTTGCTCGATAACTGTGGACGACCCGATGGTTGTGAATATCGCGTTCACCCAAACCGGTGACCGTGCAGGACTTCCACAGAGCAGCACAACGACTACGCACGGTGACGGATCATGCGTACACGCGAAGAAGCACCGAAGCCCGCACAACGGACCCGGTGCTCAGCGAAGGAAGGGAGAAAACCCACCCGGACATGCGACGACCCCCGCCGGGGGGGAGAGCGGGGGTCGTCCCCACGGCCGACTCGGGGGGGGGAGGAGCCGGACCGGGTTAGCACGGTCGCGAACGATCCGTGACTTCCATGGTGTACCCGAGAGCCTTCTCAGGCAAACCCATGCACCTCACCTTACGCCGAATGGCGGGCGCCTATGCTCAGGCTCGTGGAAAACCACTCCTTGCCCCGCACAGCGGCCTTCTTTGATCTGGACAAGACGGTCATTGCGAAGTCGAGCACGCTCACGTTCAGCAAGTCGTTCTACCAAGGTGGACTGATCAACCGCCGGGCTGTGCTGCGTACCGCATATGCCCAGTTTGTCTTCCTCGCGGGCGGCGCCGACCACGATCAGATGGAGCGGATGCGCGAGTATCTGTCCGCGCTGTGCCGCGGCTGGAACGTCCAGCACGTCAAGGAGATCGTCGCCGAGACGCTGCACGACCTGATCGACCCGATCATCTACGACGAGGCGGCGTCGCTCATCGAGGAGCACCACCTGGCCGGCCGCGATGTCGTGATCGTCTCCACCTCCGGGACGGAGGTCGTCGAGCCGATCGGTGAACTGCTCGGCGCGGACCGGGTGGTGGCGACCCGCATGGTCGTGGGCGACGACGGCTGTTTCACGGGCGATGTGGAGTACTACGCGTACGGCCCGACGAAAGCCGAGGCGATCAAGGAGCTGGCCGCGTCCGAGGGGTATGACCTCTCGCGCTGCTATGCCTACAGCGACTCGGCGACCGACATCCCGATGCTCGAAGCCGTCGGCCACCCCCATGCCGTCAATCCCGACCGTGCGCTGCGCCGCGAGGCCACCACGCGCGCGTGGCCCATACTCGACTTCCACCATCCGGTGCGGCTCAAGCAGCGGCTGTCCGTGCCGCCCCGCCCGGCCCTGGTCGCCGCGGCGGCGATAGGTGCGGCGGCGGCCACCGCGGGCCTGGTCTGGTACGCGAGCCGGCGCCGTTCAGTGGTGGGCTGAGCCTGCCGAATGGCCCCATGACGATATGGGTGACCGATTACTCCTCTTTGCAGCCGAAAGTAAAGAAGCGCTGCCAGGGGTTCCGCTTCCTGCGGTCCTGGAGTACAAAGAAGTTAACGGCCCGCGAGACCAAGGATCATCCGAAAGGATCACCTTTAAACGCAACCAAGGCCCCACGGACCGAGCATGAACACTGGGCACCCACGCGACGTCGACCCGTCGATTACGGGCCAGCCGCACCAGGTGACGGGCAAAGTTCCCGACCTGATGGGCAATATTTCGAGGACGCTTGGTAACCCGGTGAACATGCCAGCGGCGGTACGAACCCTCGTACCGCCGCAACCCTGTTCAGGGAGTTTTTCGCCCTCCCAAGAGGCCCATTTTCGAGCCCGGAGCGCAAAAGCTCCGCGCCGTGAGGCCGGACGTCACGCCGCTCCGCGCTGCAGCGCCTCGCACACCGCCGTCGACTCCCGCGCGCCCAGCTCAACCGCCTTGCCACAGTGGGCGATCCAGGTCTCCATGCCTTCCGGGGTGCCGGAGACGTATCCCTCGAAGGCTGCCAGATAGGCCGCGCGGCCCTGTTCCGCCTGGCCGACCTCGGCCGGGCAGACGGACTTCGGGTCGAGGCCGCTGCCGACCAGGACGATGCGTTCGGCCGCGCGCGCGACCAGGCCGTTGTGTGAGACGAAGGGGCGCAGAGCGAGCAGTTCGCCGTGCACCACGGCGGCAGTCACCAGGGCGGGGGCGGAGCTGCCCGCGATGATCAACTGCGCGAGACCGTCGAGACGGCCCTCGACCTCGGCCGCGTCGGGCAGCGGCAGTTCGACCAGCGGCTCGTCGACGGGTTCGCCGTCCTGCCGCGGCCGGCCGACCTGGTCTCCCTTGTCCGCGGCCGCCACCAGGTGCAGCCGCGCCAGCACCCGAAGGGGCGACTGGCGCCAGATGGACAGGAGTTGACCAGCCTCGGCGGTCAGCCGGAGGGCCGCGCCCACCACTCTGGCCTCGTCGTCACCGCTGAAGTCGGTGCGCCGGCGCACCTCCTCGAGGGCCCAGTCGGCGCCGGACAGCGCGGCGGAGCCTCGCGCACCGCGCAGCGCGGCCTCGGAGGTGATCTCGTTACTGCGGCGCCGCATGATGCGATGCCCGTACACCCGGTCCACAGCCTTGCGCACTGACTCCACGGATTCCGCGACGCCGGGCAGTGAGCCCAGGGTCGCAAGCGGGTCGGCGTTCGCATCTGTCGTACTCATGAGTGCGACCCTACGCACCACTGTGACCGTCCCCACGAAGGAGTGGTCTTCTTCACGTTTGGCGACGACCGAGCGTGGTTCGACCACTAGGCTTACTGAACATGAAAATTGCTTTCGTTGGGAAGGGCGGCAGTGGCAAGACCACCCTGTCCTCGCTCTTCATCCGTCACCTCGCGACCACGGGATCGCCGGTCGTCGCGATCGACGCCGACATCAACCAGCACCTCGGGCCCGCGCTCGGACTCGACGAGGCGGACGCCGCCGCACTGCCGGCGATGGGCGACCGGCTTCCGCTGATCAAGGACTACTTGCGCGGTTCCAACCCGCGTATCGCCTCCGCCGAGACGATGATCAAGACGACTCCGCCCGGCGAGGGCTCCCGGCTGCTGCGGGTGGTCGAGAACAACCCGGTGTACGACGCCTGTGCGCGAGCCGTGGAACTCGACGACGGCGCCGTCCGTTTGATGGTCACCGGCCCGTTCACCGAGGCCGACCTGGGGGTGGCCTGCTACCACTCCAAGACCGGTGCAGTGGAGCTCTGCCTGAATCATCTCGTCGACGGCCAGAGCGAGTACATCGTCGTCGACATGACGGCGGGCTCGGACTCCTTCGCGTCCGGCATGTTCACCCGCTTCGACATCACGTTCCTCGTCGCCGAGCCGACCCGGAAGGGGGTCTCCGTCTACCGCCAGTACAAGGAGTACGCGCGCGACTTCGGCGTCACCCTGAAGGTCGTCGGCAACAAGGTGCAGGGCCAGGACGACATCGACTTCCTCCGCGCCGAAGTCGGTGACGACCTCCTGGTGACGGTCGGGCAGTCGGACTGGGTGCGCGCCATGGAGAAGGGCCGCCCGCCCCGCTTCGAGCACTTGGAGGACGCCAACCGCCGCGCCCTGCAGGCACTTCAGTCCGCGGCGGACGCCACACACGAGTTGCGCGACTGGGAGCGCTACACGCGCCAGATGGTGCACTTCCACCTGAAGAACGCACAGTCCTGGGGCAACGAGCGGACGGGTGCCGACCTGGCAGCCCAGGTCGACCCCGCCTTCGTACTGCGTGAGGCCGAGACCGCCACGGCGTGACGGCTCACGTCGGCCGACCGGGCGCTACGGCTTGGCTGCCGTGGCGCCCGGGACGCCCTTCGAGACGGGGGCGGGCTGTGCTGATCGAGCGGTGAGGAAGGACGTCCAGCCCTGCTCCGGGGCCTGCCCGACATTGAGCGTACGGAGCTTGGCCAGGGTCCCCGGGTCCTGGGCGTCGAGCCAGTCGGCGAGTTGCCGGAAGGAGACGCAGCGCACCTCACTCCGGGTGCAGACGCGCTCGATGGTCTCCTCGACGGCGCGCATATAGGTGCCGCCGTTCCAGGACTCGAAGTGGTTGCCGATGATCAGGGGCGCGCGGTTGCCGTGGTAGGCGCGGTCGAAGCCCCTGAGCAGGCCGTCACGCATCTGGTCGCCCCAGTACGCGTGCTTGGCCCGGTCGCCCTGGGACGTGGTGCCCGACTGGTTGACCATGAAGTTGTAGTCCATGGCGAGCGTCTCGAAGGCGCGTCCCGGTACCGGCACGAGCTGCATCGACAGGTCCCACAGGCCCTGCTTCTTCTTGGGCCAGACCTGGTCGTTGACGCCGCTGGTGTCGTAGCGGAACCCCATCTCGCGGGCCGCGTGCAGGAAGTTCGGCCGGCCCTCCAGGCATGGCGTGCGGGCGCCGATCAGTTCCCTTTCGTAGTCGAAGGGCAGCGGGGAGGCCTGCCGTGCGCCCGTGTTGGTCTTCCACGACTTCACGAACGACTTGGCCTGGGCGATCTCGCTCTTCCAGTCCTCGACCGACCACTCACCGACGCCGCCGCTGCCGCAGAAGTGGCCGTTGAAGTGGGTACCGATCTCGTTGCCCTCGAGCCAGGCGCCACGCAGCTGCACCACCGTGTCCCGGACGCCCCGCTCGTCATTGAAACCGATGTCGGAGCGGCCGGCTGAGCGCCCCGGCGGGCGATAGAGGTCGCGCTTCTCGTCCGGCAGCATGTACACACCGCTCAGGAAGTACGTCATCGTGGCCTTGTTGTCCCGGGCCACCTCTCGGAAGTGGGAGAACAGCTTCTGGCTGTCCTCGCCCGCGCCGTCCCACGAGAACACCACGAACTGCGGCGGTCTCTGACCGGGCCTCAACCGCTCGGGACGCGGCAGATGCGGCTGCGCGCCGGTGAAGGCGGTGGAGCCGTCGCCGATCAGACGGAAGGGGCTCTTGGGCGCTTGGGCGCCCCCCGCGGCGCCTTTGGACGCTCGGGCGCCCGCCGTCTTCTTCGCGCCGGCGTCGCCGGTCGCACAACCCGCGAGCGCTGCCGCGCAGACCGCGGTGACCGTGACGCCCATGGCGATTCTCTGGGTGGCACCCATCATCCGCCCACCTACTTCCTTCAGATCCGGGAAAACCCGGGCGAACACCGACAGCGCCGCCAAGGTCGCACGGAGATCGGAAGGAATTAGTGCGACAAGCCGATGAATGTACTCATTAACTCGCCAGAGTGAATCAATAGCCCATTTGCTCTAGTTTCCACCACGAGGCCTTTACTCTCCATTACCATTCATTTACCGAGAGTTGAAAAATCCCGCCGCTGTAACGCCGTGACCCACGGCCGCACCCAGAAGCCCTTCTGCGACCGCGTAGCCCCGGAGGAGACGGGAACCCCATGTCTACTTGCACCACCACTCGAAGCGACGACTCTTCGCATCTGCCCGACGAGGGGCGGCCGCACAGCCCGCCCTCACCTCGCCGCCGCGGTCCCCGGATCGCGGCCGCCGACCTGTCCGCCTCGATCGCCGTTTTCCTGATCGCCCTGCCGCTGTCCCTCGGCATCGCCCTGGCGACCGGGGCTCCCTTGCAGGCGGGCCTCGTCGCCGCCGCGGCCGGCGGGCTCCTGGTGGGCCGCCTCGGCGGCGCTCCGCTCCAGGTGAGCGGGCCGGCTGCCGGGCTCACGGTGGTCACCGCCGATCTCATCCAGCAGTACGGCTGGCGTACGACGTGCGCCATCACCGTACTCGCCGGGCTCACCCAACTCGGCCTGGGCTTTCTGCGGGTGGCGCGCTCGGCGCTCGCCGTGAGCCCCGCGATCGTGCACGGCATGCTCGCCGGCATCGGCGTCACCATCGCCGTCGCCCAGTTGCACATCGTGCTCGGCGGCTCACCGCACAGCTCCGTCGTCGACAACGTCCGCGAGTTGCCCGCCCAGTTGGCCGAGCCGCATCTGGCGTCACTGTCGACGAGCGCCCTGACGCTGGCCGTACTGCTGCTGTGGCCGCGCGTTCCCGGGCGGGCGGGCCGAGTTGTCCGTACGGTACCGGCGGCGCTCGCCGCGGTCGCGCTGGCCACGGCCGCAGCAGCGGTCGCCGGGCTGCGGCTGCCCCGGGTCGACCTGCCCTCCTGGAGCAGCCACACCCTCGCCGGGCTGCCGGAAGGGCCCGTACTGGGCATCGCCGCTGCCGTGCTGACCGTCGCGCTGGTCGGCAGCGTGGAGTCGCTGCTCTCCGCGGTGGCCGTGGACAAGCTGGCCGCCGCCCGCAAGGAGGGGCCGCGCATCCCGCGCGCGGACCTCGACCGGGAGCTGCGCGGCCAGGGCTCGGCGAACATCGTCTCCGGGGCGCTGGGCGGGCTGCCCGTCACGGGCGTCGCGGTGCGCAGCGCGGCCAACGTCCAGACGGGCGCCGTGAGCCGCAACTCCACGATGCTGCACGGCCTGTGGATCGTGGTCGCCGCCCTGCTGCTGGTGCCCGTACTGGACCTGATCCCGCTGGCCGCACTCGCCGCGCTGGTGGCGGCCGTCGGCGTACAGATGGTGTCGCTCACCCACATTCGCACCGTCACCCGCCACCGCGAGATCCCGGTGTACGCGGCCACGACGGTGGGCGTGGTGCTCTTCGGCGTCCTCGAAGGCGTGGGGATCGGCGTCGCAGTGGCGGTGGCCGTCGCGCTGCACCGGCTGACCCGTACGCGCATCACCCACGAGGAGGACCAGGACGGCGTCCACCATGTGCGCGTACGCGGGCAGTTGACGTTTCTCGCCGTGCCGCGGCTCAGCCGGGCGCTGCATCTGGTGCCTCAAGGGGCCGATGCGGTCGTGGAGTTGGACGGCTCGTTCATGGACCACGCGGCGTACGAGTCGCTGCATGACTGGCAGAGTTCGCACACCGCACAGGGTGGATCGGTGGAGCTGACCGGGCGGGGAGGCACGCGGATCACCGAGCCCGCGGGCGCCGCCCAGTGTCACTGCCGGCCCTGGACGCCCTGGCGCAACCACCAGTGCGAGCAGCCGTCACGGACCGCGCCGCCGGACGGGGGCGTCGGCGAACTGGCCAGCGGCATCAGCGCGTTCCAGCGCAACACCGCTCCCCTGGTGCGCGGCGAGCTGGCCCGGCTCGCGCGGGAGGGGCAGCGGCCCTCGCAGCTCTTCCTGACCTGCGCCGACTCCCGGCTGGTCACCTCGATGATCACCTCCAGCGGCCCCGGCGACCTCTTCGTCGTACGCAATGTCGGCAATCTCGTGCCGCCGCCCGGCGAGGAGAGCGGTGACGACTCGGTGGCGGCCGCGATCGAGTACGCGGTGGAGGTGCTGAAGGTGAGATCCATCACCGTGTGCGGGCACTCCGGCTGCGGGGCGATGCAGGCACTGCTGCACACCGAACCCACCGGTGCGCGGACGCCGTTGAAGCGGTGGCTGCGGCATGGGCTGCCGAGCCTGGAGGGGATGGCCGCGAAGGACCGGCCGCGGGTGCGGATCGCCGGACGGCCGTCCGCCGACGCCGTCGAGCAGCTCTGCCTGACGAACGTGGTGCAGCAGTTGGAGCATCTGCGAGCTCACGAGTCCGTGGCACGAGCTCTGCGGGAGGGCGCGCTCGAACTGCACGGGATGTACTTCCACGTGGGCGAGGCCCAGGCGTATCTGCTCACGGACGCGCCCGACAACCAGCAGGCAGCCGACAGCCGACCGACGCCCGGCGACCGGTCCCAAACCGAGCCTGAATCCGAGTCCGGCGGCAAGGTCTTCGACCGGGTCGAGGCGAGAGCGCTGTACGAAGTCGGGACCTCAACCCACCCCGCAAACAGCCCTTGACCGCCCGCAAACACCCCGCCCCGGCCAGGCTCCCCCACCTGGGAGCCTGAACCGCAAGCCTCCCGCGTCCGTGAGAACGTGTGGCCCCCCATGTACGGGGGGCCACCACCGCCCTCCAACAGGTCTAAACCAATTTTGGCGACGGCCCTTGTCACCAGGGGTCCGCGTCTGATGAGCTGACCTGGGACACAACGGACACCCTGGGAAAGGGAGATGTCGTGAGCAACGAAAGCCTGGCCAACCTGCTTCGTGAGGAGCGCAGGTTCGCGCCGCCCGCCGACCTGGCCGCGAACGCCAACGTCACTGCGGAGGCGTACGAGCAGGCCAAGGCTGACCGGCTCGGTTTCTGGGCCGAGCAGGCGCGCCGGCTGACCTGGGCCACCGAGCCGACCGAGACGCTGGACTGGTCGAACCCGCCCTTTGCCAAATGGTTCGCGGACGGAAAGCTGAACGTCGCGTACAACTGCGTCGACCGTCATGTGGAGGCCGGCCACGGCGACCGGGTCGCGATCCACTTCGAGGGCGAGCCCGGCGACAGCAAGGCCATCACCTACGCCGAGCTGAAGGACGAGGTCTCCAGGGCCGCCAACGCCCTTACGGAGATCGGAGTCGAGAAGGGCGACCGGGTCGCCATCTACCTGCCGATGATTCCCGAAGCCGTCGTCGCGATGCTGGCCTGCGCCCGCATCGGCGCCGCGCACTCGGTCGTCTTCGGCGGCTTCTCGGCCGACGCCATCGCCACCCGTATCGAGGACGCCAGCGCGAAGCTGGTCATCACCGCGGACGGTGGCTACCGCCGCGGCAAGCCCTCCGCGCTCAAGCCAGCCGTCGACGAGGCGGTCGCCCGGGTCGACGGCGTCGACAAGGTGCTGGTCGTGCGCCGTACGGGCCAGGAGGTCGACTGGACCGAGGGCCGCGACATCTGGTGGCACGAGATCACGCAGAAGCAGTCGGCGGAGCACACGCCCGAGGCGTTCGACGCCGAGCAGCCGCTGTTCATCCTCTACACCTCGGGGACGACGGGTAAGCCCAAGGGCATCCTGCACACCTCCGGCGGCTACCTCACGCAGGCCGCGTACACCCACCACGCCGTCTTCGACCTCAAGCCGGAGAGCGACGTCTACTGGTGCACGGCCGACATCGGCTGGGTGACGGGCCACTCCTACATCACGTACGGACCGCTGGCGAACGGCGCGACGCAGGTGATGTACGAGGGCACGCCGGACACCCCGCACCAGGGGCGGTTCTGGGAGATCGTGCAGAAGTACGGCGTGACGATCCTGTACACCGCGCCCACCGTGATCCGCATGTTCATGAAGTGGGGCGACGACATCCCCGCGAAGTTCGACCTGTCCAGCCTTCGCGTGCTGGGGTCGGTGGGCGAGCCGATCAACCCCGAGGCGTGGATCTGGTACCGCAAGCACATCGGCGCCGACAAGTGCCCGGTCGTGGACACCTGGTGGCAGACCGAGACCGGCTCGATGATGATCTCGCCGCTGCCGGGCGTGACGGAGGCCAAGCCCGGCTCCGCGCAGCGCCCGCTGCCCGGCATCTCCGCGACGGTCGTCGACGACGAGGCGAACGAAGTGCCGGACGGAGGCGGCGGCTACCTCGTCCTCACCGAGCCGTGGCCGTCCATGCTGCGCACCATCTGGGGCGATGACCAGCGGTTCCTCGACACTTACTGGTCGCGGTTCGAGGGCAGGTACTTCGCCGGTGACGGCGCCAAGAAGGACGAGGACGGCGACATCTGGCTGCTCGGCCGGGTCGACGATGTGATGCTCGTCTCCGGGCACAACATCTCCACCACCGAGGTCGAGTCGGCGCTCGTCTCGCACCCCTCCGTCGCCGAGGCGGCGGTCGTGGGCGCGGCGGACGAGACCACCGGCCAGGCGATCGTGGCCTTCGTGATCCTGCGCGGCTCGGCCGCGGAGACCGCGGACCTGGTGGGCGACCTGCGCAGCCATGTCAGCAAGGCCCTCGGCCCGATCGCCAAGCCCAAACGGATCCTGCCGGTGGCCGAGCTGCCCAAGACCCGCTCGGGCAAGATCATGCGCCGTCTGCTGCGCGACGTCGCGGAGAACCGCGAGCTCGGTGATGTCACCACGCTCACGGACTCCACGGTGATGGACCTGATCCAGACGAAGCTCCCGTCGGCGGCCAGCGAGGACTGACGGTCGTACGGACGAAGGCAGTCACAGTCGTGCGTACGGCCTGAGAGTCGGAGGTACGACGAGGAGGGCACCCGGCGCGCTGCCGGGTGCCCTCCTTACGTAAGCTAAGGAAAGCGTCAACAACGCGACAAGAAGCCTGAGGTGCGCCGGGAAGCCTGGTCGGCATGTGCTCTGCCCTGCTTACCGACCGGAGGTCCGACCCACGTGCCCGCTCCCACCACCGCCACCAAAGACCGCAAGGCCCTCGGACGGCTCTCGCTCCCCGAGCGGAACTTCGTCGCGGACGCACTGCGCACGGAAACCCTCGGCGGAGTACTCCTGCTCCTCGCCGCGATCGCCGCGCTGGTCTGGGCGAACTCCGGCCTGCAGGAGAGTTACGAGTCCGTCCGCGACTTCCACCTCGGGCCCGCCTCGCTCGGACTCGACCTCTCCATCGGACACTGGGCCGCCGACGGACTACTCGCGGTCTTCTTCTTCGTCGCGGGTATCGAGCTCAAGCGCGAGCTGGTCGCCGGTGATCTCAAGGACCCCAGGGCCGCCGTACTCCCGGTCGTCGCCGCGCTCTGCGGCATGGCCGTGCCCGCGCTCGTCTACACGCTGGTCAGCGTCACCGGCGGGGGCTCGCTCGCCGGCTGGGCCGTGCCGACCGCGACCGACATCGCCTTCGCGCTCGCCGTCCTCGCCGTCATCGGTACGTCCCTGCCCAGCGCCCTGCGCGCCTTTCTGCTCACCCTCGCGGTCGTCGATGACCTCTTCGCGATCCTGATCATCGCGGTGTTCTTCACCGACGACCTGGACTTCGCGGCCCTCGGCGGCGCCGTCGTCGGCCTCGCCGTCTTCTGGCTGCTGCTCAGGAAGGGCGTACGCGGCTGGTATGTGTACGTCCCGCTCGCCCTGGTCATCTGGGGGCTGATGTACAACAGCGGCATCCACGCCACCATCGCCGGTGTCGCGATGGGCCTGATGCTGCGCTGCACGCCCCATGAGGACGAGGCTCACTCCCCCGGCGAGCACATCGAGCATCTCGTACGCCCCTTGTCGGCGGGTCTCGCCGTGCCGCTGTTCGCGCTGTTCAGCGCGGGGGTCGCGGTGTCGGGCGACGCGATCGGAGAGGTGTTCACGCGGCCGGAGACGCTGGGTGTCGTGCTCGGGCTGGTCGTCGGCAAGGCCCTCGGCATCTTCGGCGGTACATGGCTGGCGGCCCGCTTCACCCGGGCGGAGCTGTCCGAGGACCTGGCCTGGCCGGACGTCTTCGCGGTGGCCTCCCTCGCGGGCATCGGCTTCACTGTCTCGCTGCTCATCGGGGAGCTCGCCTTCGAGGGCGACGAGGTGCTCACCGATCAGGTCAAGGCCGCCGTCCTGACAGGCTCCCTGATCGCGGCCATTCTCGCGAGCGTCCTGCTGAAGGTACGGAACGCCAAGTACCGCAAGCTGTGCGAGGCCGAGGAACTGGACGAGGATCTCGACGGCATCCCCGACATCTACGAGCAGGACAACCCGGAGTACCACCTGCGGATGGCCGACATCTACGAGCGGAAGGCCGCCGAACATCGCAGGCTTGCCGAAGTCACGGCCGGGGCAAGCGAGGAGAACGACGGTCCGGCATGATCTGACACACACGCAAAACGCCTCAAGTGCCGAAGAGCGCAAGAGCTCAGGGCCGAGACGCCCAAGAGAACGTCCCAAGAGAACAGGGAGAACGCGATGAGCGCACCCGACGGCAGCCCGGTCGGCGCCGAACGCAGCATCGGCCAGCTGTTCGCCTCGGCGACGACCGAGATGTCCGCGCTGGTGCACGACGAGATCGCGCTGGCTAAGGCCCAGCTCAAGCGCGACGTCAAACGCGGTGCGGTGGGCGGTGGCGCGTTCGCGGCGGCCGGAGCGGTGCTGATCTTCTCCCTGCCGATGCTGAGCTTCGCGCTGGCGTACGGGATCCGCACCTGGAGCGACTGGAACCTCGCGGTCTGCTTCCTGCTGTCGTTCGCCGCGAACGTGCTGGTCGCCGGCGTGCTCGCACTGATCGGCGTCGTCTTCGCGAAGAAGGCGAAGAAGGGCCAGGGCACGCAGAAGACGGCGGCCTCGGTCAGGGAGAGCGCGTCCGTCCTGCAGAACGCGAAGCCGCACCCCCGTCAGGTGACCGAGGCCGACCGGGTCGGTGAGGGCGTCAAGGCTGTGGCACGCTCGTCCTCATGACGGGCTCCTCCATTCCTGCGGGGCAACCACCCTCGGCGCTGTCCACCTCGGTCGTACGGGTCGACGTGCCCGGCGGGAAAGAGGTGCGTCACCGGGACGTCGCCGCAAACGGCGCACGTTTCCACATCGCCGAGCTGGGCGACGGGCCACTGGTCCTGATGCTGCACGGCTTCCCGCAGTTCTGGTGGACCTGGCGGCATCAGCTGGTCGCGCTCGCCGACGCGGGCTTCCGCGCGGTCGCGATGGACCTGCGGGGCGTCGGCGGCAGCGACCGTACGCCCCGCGGCTACGACCCGGCGAACCTCGCGCTGGACATCACAGGGGTCGTACGGTCCCTCGGCGAGCCCGACGCGGCCCTGGTCGGGCATGACCTCGGCGGCTACCTGGCGTGGACGGCGGCCGTGATGCGCCCCAAGCTGGTGCGCCGGCTCGCGGTCGCCTCGATGCCGCATCCCCGGCGCTGGCGCTCGGCGATGCTCTCGGACATGAAGCAGACCAAGGCCGGCTCGTACATCTGGGGCTTTCAGCGGCCCTGGATCCCCGAGCGCCAACTCGTCGCCGACGAGGCCGCCTTGGTGGGCCGTCTCGTACGGGACTGGTCCGGTCCGCGGCTGCCGGACGACGAGGCCGTGGAGATGTACCAGCAGGCGATGCGCATCCCGTCGACGGCGCACTGCTCGGTCGAGCCGTACCGCTGGATGGTGCGTTCGCTGGCGCGTCCGGACGGCATCCAGTTCAACCGCCGGATGAAGCGGCCGGTGCGGGTGCCGACGCTGCATCTGCACGGCTCGCTCGATCCGGTGATGCGCACGCGCAGCGCGGCGGGCTCCGGAGTGTACGTCGAAGCCCCGTACCGCTGGCGGCTGTTCGACGGGCTGGGGCACTTTCCGCACGAGGAGGATCCGGTGGCGTTCTCCACGGAACTCATCAACTGGCTCAAGGACCCCGAGCCGGATCGCTGAGCGCTCGGCTGGACATGGGTTTGAAGTGAAGCGCTCCGCTGGAAGAACGGTTGGAAGCTGCGGGTCCGTCGTGGCTGGTCGCTCCCCCACTCTCGGCTTCGCTCGAGCGGGGTGACCCCCATCGCGGCGGAGCCGCATATGTCACTGCCCGCGCCTCTTCGGGGCCTGCGGCCCCCTCGGGGCGCGGCACCGCGCCGAACCCCGGCAAGTCCGCTTCGAGCCGGACTACTGAGGCCCTCATGGGAACGCTTGTCCTACGAACGGCCAATGCCTGGCGCATAGGCCAATTGGGGGCCATGGGGGCGGTTATCGACCTTGGGGCAGGGGCAGACGTCGGGGTATGGGCTGGACGCACGACTACAGTGACGCAGCACGCAACCGCCGCTCGGCCGGTGGGCTGAGCTCCCACCAGAGGGGCGCCCCGCAGATGCAGGGCACGGACCCCCGGTTGGGCATTCCGCACATACTGAGGCGCAGGGCCCGCTGGGTTTCGGCGCGCCTGCGCCATCCGCGCGGCTGACCCCGCTCGCGACACACCCGGTCACAGTGCGCAGCTGTCGCTGTCCACCTGCTGGACCGCGGTACGGCCCTTGGCGATGTCCTCCTGGACCTCGCCCGCGGTGAGCGCGTACCCCGTGTCCGGGTCGTCGAGGGACTTCGCGAAGACCACTCCGTACACCTTGCCGTCCGGGGTGAGCAACGGGCCGCCCGAGTTGCCCTGGCGCACGGTCGCGTAGAGCGAGTAGACGTCGCGGCGCACGGTGCCCCGGTGGTAGATGTCGGGGCCGTTGGCCGTGATGCGGCCGCGTACGCGCGCGGAGCCGACTGTGTACGCGCCGTTCTCCGGGAAGCCCGCGACGATCGCGCTGTCGCCGCCCGCGGCGTTCCGGGACGTGAACTGGAGGGCGGGCGCGCGCAGATCGGGCACGTCGAGAACGGCGATGTCGCGCTTCCAGTCGTAGAGCACCACCTTCCCGGCGTACCGCTTGCCCTCGCCGCCTATCTGGACGTACGGCTCGTCGACGCCGCCCACCACGTGCGCGTTCGTCATCACCCGGCGCTCGTCGAAGACGAAGCCGGTGCCTTCGAGGACCTTGCCGCAGCTCTGGGCGGTGCCGGTGACCTTGACGATGGAACGCTGGGCGCGGGCGGCGACCGCGCTGTTGGCGAGGGCCGGGTCTGGCTCCTGCACTTCGTTGATGGGCTCGTTCGCGAACGGGCTGAAGACCTGCGGGAAGCCGTTCTGCGCGAGGACCGAGGAGAAGTCGGCGAACCAGGTGCCGGCCTGTGCGGGAAGGGCCCGCGACACGCCGAGCAGCACCTTGGAGTTACGGACTTCCTTGCCGAGCGTCGGCAGTGTCGTACCGGCGAGGGCCGAGCCGATCAGCCAGGCGACCAGCAGCATCGCCACGACGTTGACGAGGGCGCCGCCAGTGGCGTCCAGGGCGCGGGCCGGGGACCAAGTGATGTACCGGCGCAGCTTGTTGCCCAGGTGAGTGGTGAGGGCCTGGCCGACGGAGGCGCAGACGATCACGACGACCACCGCGACAACGGCGGCCGTGGTGCCCACCTCCGCGTCATCGGTCAGGGCGTCCCAGATGACGGGCAGCAGATAGACGGCGACGAGACCGCCGCCCAGGAAGCCGATCACCGACAGGATGCCGACGACGAACCCCTGGCGATAGCCCACGATCGCGAACCACACGGCGGCGACCAACAGCAGGATGTCCAGCACGTTCACGGAGGCCACCCTGTCATGCGCGCCAGTCGAGCGGGACCTGCTTATCGCGGTCCCAAGGTCGTTCCCAGCCCGAGTAGTGCAGGAGGCGGTCGATGATGCCGGCCGTGAAGCCCCAGACGAGGGCGGATTCGACCAGGAATGCCGGACCTCGGTGGCCGCTGGGGTGGACGGTCGTGGCGCGGTTGGCGGGATCCGTGAGATCCGCCACGGGTACCGTGAAGACCCGGGCCGTCTCGTTCGGATCTACGACACCCACCGGGGTCGGCTCGCGCCACCAGCCCAGCACCGGGGTGACCACGAAGCCGCTCACCGGGATGTAGAGCGCGGGCAGTACGCCGAAGAGCTGGACGCCGCGCGGGGCGAGCCCGGTCTCCTCCTCGGCCTCGCGGAGAGCGGCCCGGAGCGGTCCATCGGCCTTCGGGTCGCCGTCCTCGGGGTCGAGGGCGCCACCGGGGAACGACGGCTGCCCCGCATGCGATCTGAGCGAATGGGCCCGCTCCATGAGCAGCAGCTCGGGGCCGCGCTCCCCTTCGCCGAACAGGATCAGTACGGCGGACTGGCGGCCCGCGCCGTTCGCCGGCGGCAGGAAGCGGCTCAGCTGGAGCGGCTCCACCGTCTCGACGGCGTGCACCACCGGGTCCAGCCAGCCGGGCAGGCCGTCCTTGCTCAGGCTCAATCGGCCGTTGTGCATATCGCTCGCGTGCGTCATCGACACCCCCGTTCTGCTGATCTCAACGCCAGTGGCCCGCCTGATCGTTCCGTCATCCCTAATCCGCTGTGGACGCGCTCGGGACGGACGCTCCCAGCGGCGGCGCGGGGAGGCCGCCCGCGTCCAAGTACGCCTGCGGTGGCTTGAGGCGCTGGCCCGGGAAGCCGCCCTTCTCGTACTTCAGGAGCTTCTTTGCCTTCTCCGGATCCGTCTCGCCCTCTCCGTACGCCGGGCAGAGCGGGGCGATGGGGCAGGCGCCGCAGGCGGGTTTGCGGGCGTGGCAGATACGGCGGCCGTGCCAGATCACGTGGTGGGAGAGGTCCGTCCAGTCGCTCTTGGGGAAGAGCACGCCGATGGCCGCCTCGATCTTGTCCGGATCCTTCTCGTCGGTCCACTGCCAGCGGCGGACGAGCCGCTGGAAGTGGGTGTCCACGGTGATTCCCGGCCGCCCGAAGGCGTTGCCGAGCACCACGAACGCGGTCTTGCGGCCCACTCCGGGGAGCTTGACGAGGTCCTCCAGGCGCCCGGGGACCTCGCCCCCGAAGTCGTCGCGCAGGGCTTTGGAGAGTCCTATCACCGACTTGGTCTTGGCCCGGAAGAACCCGCACGGCCGCAGGATCTCCTCGACCTCCTCGGGGTTCGCGGCGGCCAGGTCCTCCGGGGTGGGGTACTTGGCGAAGAGCGTCGGCGTCGTCTGGTTCACCCGCAGGTCGGTCGTCTGGGCCGAGAGCACGGTGGCGAGCACGAGCTGGAAGGGGTTCTCGAAGTCCAGCTCCGGGTGGGCGTACGGGTAGATCTCGGCGAGCTCGCGGTTGATACGGCGGGCGCGACGGACCAGGGCGGTACGGGATTCGTTACGGCTAGGGGTGACCGCGGGTGCTTCGGTCGGAGCGGGCTTCTTTGTGGTCCTCTTCACAGGGGCGGCCTTCTTTGCTGCGGCCGCTTTCTTGGTGGCGGCAGCCTTCTTGGCAGGGGCCTTGGTCGCCGCATGGGCGGCTTTCTTGGCGGGCGCGGCCTTCTTCGCCGAAGCTGAAGCCCTCTTCGTCGTAGCCGTCGCCTTCTTCGCGACCCCCGACGTCCGCTCGACCGGTGCCGGATGTGCCGCCTTTGCCGTTTTTTTCGTCCCGTCGGGGCTCTGTTCGCCCACAGCGGAATCGCGACGTACTGCCACCCGTCCAGCCCCCTTGGCCTGTGCTCTCACCGGCGATTTGGACACCCGGCCAGCCTAAAGCCCCGCACCGACATCCGCCCCGGCCCTCCGGGATCGGCAACCAATTGGGCCCCTGCCACACTGCCCGGGACGTACGTGCGGCAGACTTGTGACTGATCACACTGTTTGGACCGTCCGGCAATATGGGGAACACCGTCCCCTGGTACACGGGGGAGCAAGATCCCCTGAGCAGGTCGACAAGGAGAGAACTCGTGGACGACGTTCTGCGGCGCGCCCCGCTCTTCGCGGCGCTCGATGACGAGCAGGCCGCGGAGCTCCGCGCCTCCATGAGTGAGGTGACCCTCGCACGCGGCGACGCGCTCTTCCATGAGGGTGACCCGGGTGACCGCCTGTACGTGGTCACCGAGGGCAAGGTCAAGCTCCACCGCACGTCCCCCGACGGCCGCGAGAACATGCTCGCCGTTCTCGGCCCCGGCGAGCTCATCGGCGAGCTGTCGTTGTTCGACCCCGGTCCGCGTACGGCGACGGCCACGGCGCTGACCGAGGTCAAGCTGCTGGGCCTGGGCCACGGCGACCTCCAGCCGTGGCTGAACGCGCGGCCCGAGGTGGCCGCCGCCCTGCTGCGCGCCGTCGCGCGGCGCCTGCGCAAGACGAACGACCAGATGTCCGACCTGGTCTTCTCGGACGTTCCCGGCCGTGTCGCGCGCGCCCTGCTCGACCTCTCGCGCCGTTTCGGCGTGCAGTCCGAAGAGGGCATCCATGTGGTGCACGACCTCACCCAGGAGGAGCTCGCCCAGCTGGTCGGCGCCTCTCGTGAGACGGTCAACAAGGCGCTCGCCGACTTCGCCGGTCGTGGGTGGCTCCGTCTGGAGGCGCGTGCGGTGATCCTGCTCGATGTGGAGCGGCTGGCCAAGCGGTCGCGCTGACGCTGGGTCTTGGCCGTATGTCGATGGGGTCCCGCCTTTGGGAGGGCGGGACCCTTTTGTTGCCGCCCGCCGGGAGGGCGTGCCGGGACGGTTCTCGACCCCGCCGCCCTTACCCGTCCCACCCCTGGGGCTGCCCCCCAGGCCCCGCCAGGGGTGGGGGGTGACAGTCGTGTCGCGGCTGCGGGCCCGTTGTGGCTGGTCGCGCGGTTCCCCGCGCCCCTCCAGGGCGCGGACTAGATGAGGCCGTGCTCCCGCAGATAGTCCAGCTGTGCCCGTACCGACAGCTCTGCAGCCGGCCACAGGGAGCGGTCCACGTCGGCATAGACGTGGGCCACGACCTCGCTCGGGGTGCGGTAGCCGTCCTCGACCGCTGTCTCGATCTGGGCGAGGCGGTGGGCACGGTGGGCGAGGTAGTACTCGACGGCGCCCTGGGCGTCGTCGAGGACGGGGCCGTGCCCCGGCAGCACCGTGTGTACGCCGTCGTCGACCGTCAGGGACCTCAGTCGCCGCAGGGTGTCCAGATAGTCGCCGAGGCGGCCGTCGGGGTGGGCGACGACCGTGGTGCCCCGGCCCAGGATCGTGTCGCCGGTCAGGACGGCCCGGTCGGCGGGCAGATGGAAGCACAGCGAGTCGGCGGTGTGGCCGGGGGTCGGTACGACGCGCAGCTCCAGGCCACCCGTCCTGACCACGTCTCCGGCAGCCAGGCCCTCGTCGCCGAGCCGCAGCGCGGGGTCGAGAGCCCGCACCTTCGTGCCGGTCAGCTCCGCGAACCGCGTGGCTCCCTCGGCATGGTCGGGGTGCCCGTGCGTCAGCAGGGTCAGCGCGACCCGCTTTCCCGCCTTCTCGGCGGTGTCCACGACATTGCGCAGGTGTACGTCGTCCAGGGGCCCCGGGTCGATCACCACCGCGAGCTCGGAGTCCGGCTCGGAGAGGATCCACGTGTTCGTCCCGTCGAGCGTCATCGGGGACGCGTTCGGGGCGAGGACGTTGATCGCACGCTCGGTGGCGGGGCCGTCGAGAACCCCGCCCCGTGGCTGGCCGGGAAGGGCTGCTGCGTCCGTCATGCGGAGGCTCCACCGGTCGGGATGTGCTTGGTGAACTCGTCGTGTCCCGGCCAGGAGAGCACCAGCTCGCCGTCCTCCAGGCGGGCCCTGGCCAGGACGGGGGCCAGATCGCGCCCGGGTGCGGCGGCGAGGGCCTCGGCGGCAGTGTCGTACGAGCGGAGCTGGCGCAGCGTCGCGATGGTGGGCGGCATCATCAGGAGGTCGCCCTTGTCGTACGCGTCCGCCGCCTCCCCGGGGCGGATCCAGACGGTTCTGTCGGCCTCCGTGGAGGCGTTGCGGGTGCGCTGGCCATCCGGGAGGGCGGCCACGAAGAACCACGTGTCATAGCGGCGCGGTTCGAACTCCGGGGTGATCCAGCGCGTCCACGCCCCCAGGAGGTCGGATCGCAGCACGAGCCCCCTGCGGTCCAGGAACTCGGCGAAGGAGACGTCCCGGGCGACCAGGGCCTCACGGTCCGCCTCCCAGTCGTCGCCCGTGGTGTCACCGACCACGGAGTCCGGCGTGGGGCCGGCGAGCAGCACGCCCGCCTCCTCGTACGTCTCGCGCACCGCCGCGCAGACGATCGCCTGGGCGGAGGTCTCGTCGACGCCGAGCCGGGACGCCCACCACGCGCGCGTGGGACCCGTCCAGCGGATCTGCCGGTCGTCGTCCCTGGGGTCCACACCGCCCCCGGGATACGCGTACGCGCCTCCGGCGAAGGCCATGGAGGCGCGTCTGCGCAGCATGTGCACGGCGGGGGCGCCGTCGGTGTCCTTGAGCAGCATGACGGTGGCCGCCCGCTTGGGGACGACCGGTGTGAGCCTGCCCTCCGTGAGCGCACGGATACGGTCCGGCCACTCCCGTGGATACCACTGCCCATTCGCCATGCGCGGAGGCTATCCCGTAGAGAGCTGATGTTCGAGAGGCAACAATCGGCTGCTCCGGGGGCCGCCCGGAGGAACCAATGCCCTTGGGGAGCCCGATCGTCGACCGACCGGCGCCCCCGGAGGCCCGCTTACGCCTCCGTCAGGCCCCCGAAGGACCGGACTACGCCTCCGTCAGCTCGACCTGGATCTCGACCTCGACCGGCGAGTCCAGCGGCAGCACCGCCACCCCGACCGCGCTCCGCGCGTGTACGCCCTTGTCGCCCAGGACCGCGCCCAGCAGCTCGCTCGCGCCGTTCAGGACGGCGGGCTGGCCCGTGAAGTCGGTGGCCGAGGCCACGAAGCCGACGACCTTCACCACGCGCGCGACACGGTCGAGGTCACCCGCGATCGACTTGACCGCGGCCAAGGCGTTCAGCGCACAGGTGGCGGCCAGCTCCTTGGCCACCTCCGGAGTGACCTCCGCACCCACCTTGCCGGTGGCCGCGAGCTTGCCGTCCACCATGGGGAGTTGGCCGGAGGTGTAGACGTACACCCCGGTCTGCACGGCAGGCTGGTACGCGGCCAGCGGCGGCACCACCTCGGGCAGGGTCAGCCCGAGTTCGGCCAGCTTGGACTCGACGGCGCTCATGCCTGCTTCTCGCGCTTCAGGTAGGCCACCAGCTGCTCGGGGTTCGGCCCGGGCACCACCTGGACGAGTTCCCAGCCGTCCTCGCCCCAGGTGTCCAGAATCTGCTTCGTGGCGTGGACGAGCAGCGGCACAGTCACGTATTCCCACTTGGTCATGTGGCCGACTGTATCCGCTGCCACGCGCGGCCTTCCGCGCGCCTTGCCCCCCTGTCTCCCGCGCACCGTGCACCCGGCCTCCCCGCACGTTCTCCACAGCCTCCGCCACCCGTTGTCCACAGCCACCTGCGTAGCCCGGCCGCCGACTGGTTAGGCTCGAAGATGTGAGCAGGCTCCAGGTCGTCAGCGGCAAGGGCGGTACCGGCAAGACGACGGTCGCCGCAGCCCTCGCGCTCGCCCTCGCGACGGAGGGCAAGCGCACCCTCCTGGTCGAGGTCGAGGGCAGGCAGGGAATCGCGCAACTCTTCGAGACGGAGGCGCTGCCCTATGAGGAACGGAAGATCGCCGTCGCACCCGGGGGCGGGGAGGTGTTCGCCCTCGCCATAGACCCCGAGCTGGCGCTTCTCGACTACCTCCAGATGTTCTACAAACTGGGGGGCGCCGGACGGGCCCTCAAGAAGCTCGGCGCCATCGACTTCGCGACGACGATCGCGCCCGGCCTCAGGGACGTGCTCCTCACCGGGAAGGCCTGTGAAGCAGTCCGCAGGAAGGACAAGACCGGAAGGTTCGTGTACGACTACGTCGTCATGGACGCCCCGCCGACGGGCCGCATCACCCGCTTTCTGAACGTGAACGACGAGGTGGCGGGCCTCGCCAAGATGGGCCCGATACACAATCAGGCCCAGGCCGTCATGCGGGTCCTCAAGTCCCGTGAGACGGCCGTGCACCTGGTGGCCCTCCTGGAGGAGATGCCCGTCCAGGAGACCGTCGACGGCATCTCCGAACTGCGCGCCGCGAAGCTCCCGGTGGGCCGGATCATCGTGAACATGGTGCGGCCCACGATCCTCGACGAGGCCGACCTGGAGCTCACGCGCGAGGCACCGCGTACGGCCATCGCCAGGTCGCTCTCCGCGGCCGGACTCGGCGGCGCACGCCGCGGCGGGGTTGCCGAGCGGCTCGTGGAACCGCTGCTCACCCAGGCGGACGAGTACGCCGAGCGGTACGCACTGGAGCATGAGCAGCGGGCCGTACTCCAAGGGCTGGGCCTCCCACTGCACGAACTCCCGCTGCTCGCCGAGGGACTGGACCTCGCGGGCCTGTACGAACTCGCCACCGAACTGCGCCGACAGGGGATCTCATGAGCTTGGACCCGGTCCGCGTCCTGGACGTCGACCCGCTGCTCGACGACCCGAACACCCGCATCGTGGTCTGCTGCGGGGCGGGTGGCGTCGGCAAGACGACCACCGCGGCGGCCCTCGGGCTGCGTGCCGCCGAGCGCGGCCGGAAGGTGGTCGTCCTCACCATCGACCCGGCGCGCAGGCTCGCCCAGTCGATGGGCATCGACGCGCTCGACAACACCCCGCGCCGGGTGAAGGGCATCGACGACTCCGCGGACGGCGAGCTGCACGCGATGATGCTCGACATGAAGCGCACCTTCGACGAGATCGTCGAGGCGCATGCGGACCCCGAGCGGGCTGCCGCGATCCTGGGCAACCCCTTCTACCAGTCGCTCTCGGCGGGCTTCGCGGGCACGCAGGAGTACATGGCGATGGAGAAGCTGGGCCAGCTGCGGGCCCGCGACGAATGGGACCTGATCGTCGTCGACACGCCTCCCTCCCGCTCGGCGCTCGACTTCCTGGACGCCCCGAAACGGCTCGGGTCCTTCCTGGACGGCAGGCTGATCCGGCTGCTGACCGCGCCGGCGAAGCTGGGCGGCCGGGCCGGGATGAAGTTCCTGAACGTCGGGATGTCGATGATGACCGGCACCCTGGGCAAGCTGCTCGGCGGCCAGCTCCTCAAGGACGTCCAGACGTTCGTGGCCGCGATGGACACCACCTTCGGTGGTTTCCGTACGCGCGCGGACGCCACGTACAAGCTCCTCCAGGCGCCCGGCACGGCCTTCCTGGTGGTGGCGGCCCCGGAGCGCGACGCGCTGCGCGAGGCCGCGTACTTCGTGGAACGGCTGGCCGCCGAGAACATGCCGCTCTCGGGTCTGGTGCTGAACCGGGTACACAGCAGCGGCGCCACCCAGCTGTCCGCCGAGCGGGCGCTCGCCGCCGCGGAAAATCTTGCGGAAGCCCGCATTGTCGATCAGGAGGGTGGGAAAGCTGGAGTTCGTAACTCTCCCGACACGTATGACAGTTCAGAATCTCCCGCTTCCGCCGTTCCCGAGGCTCCCGCACCCGACGCAGGCTCCCCCGCCGCGAACCGGATCGACGCCGAAGGAGCAGGGACGGCCCGAACCGTCGAGCAACTCACCGCGGGCCTGCTGAGGTTGCACGCCGAGCGCATGCGGCTGCTCTTCCGCGAGCAGCGCACGCGTGACCGCTTCACCTCGCTACACCCCGAGGTGGCGGTGGCAGAGGTGGCCGCGCTGCCCGGCGATGTGCACGACCTCGCAGGGCTGCGGGACATCGGGGACCGGCTCGCGGCCGGTGCCTAGCCGGCCGGAGCTGCGTGAGCCTCTTGGGGTCTCGTGGACCCCTTCTGTGTACGGACGCGCAGGCCCTGGTCGCAGACGGCGTCGTGTTACGGCCGTACAGCAGTCGTATACGGCTTTGTACGGTGCGTCTGTGTGGTGTGCGGCCGCGGCGAGCGGTCAGCCCACCGCCGCGTAGTGCTCGTACACCTCTTCCTCGTCGAGGGGCAGAATGCCCGCCCCCCGCTCGTACTCAGTACGCGCTGTCTCGAGCAGCCTGCGCCAGGAGGTGACGGTTGGCCGCCTGCGCAGCAGTGCGCGGCGCTCCCGCTCCGTCATCCCTCCCCACACGCCGAACTCGACGCGGTTGTCCAGCGCATCGGCAAGACATTCCGTGCGCACCGGACATCCGGTGCACACTGCCTTGGCCCTGTTCTGCGCTGCTCCTTGAACGAACAGTTCGTCCGGATCGGTAGTGCGACAGGCCGCCTGCGCACTCCAGTCGGTTACCCAGCCCATACCGGCGCCGTCCTCTCCCGAATCGAGGCTCCCCCACGGCGGCAGCGGCATATTCACCGCCGCCAGTTGAGGACGTTACGGAAGGTGGGCACAGTCAACCAGCCCCTGCGGGCCCAATCTTGAATGGCCCGAATGGACTATGGGTACGCGGCAGATCACCCAACGGAGTGACCTGACGGCATACGTAACCTTCCTGGCAAACCAGGACAGTTGAGCTGCGTCACAACGGACGCCAAGTGACACATGAGGCGGATTCGGGCACGAGCCCAACAAAAAAGTTGGGAATCGACTGGAACGATTCGGGGTCGCCAGCCGTATTGATACGTAGCCCTGCTGCTGTGACAGTTGTGAGCAGCTTAGGCCAAGGCCTATACGCGTGTCCGGCGAATGAGAACGTAGGCTGCCCTCATGGCAAACAAGCGCTCGGGTGGCGGCCTGTCTCCGATTCAACAGGCCGCCAAGTTCCTAGGTGTCAGCGTGCTCGCGGGAGCCGTCGCGGCGGGCATCGCCCTGCCCGCGGCCGGTGTGCTGGGGCTGGCAGCCAAGGGCTCGGTCGAGGGTTTCGACGAGATCCCCGCCAACCTCAAGCGTCCGCCGCTGAGTCAGCGCACAACGATCCTGGACAACCAGGGCGGGCGGATCGCCACGGTCTACTCGCGCGACCGCACCGTGGTCGAGCTCAAGGACATCTCGCCGTACATGCAGCAGGCGATCGTCGCGATCGAGGACTCCCGCTTCTACAAGCACGGCGCGGTGGACCTCAAGGGCATCCTGCGCGCGCTCAACCGGAACGCGCGGAGCGGCGGAGTTACCCAGGGCGCCTCCACGCTGACGCAGCAGTACGTGAAGAACGTCTTCGTGGAGGAGGCCGGCGACGACCCGACGCTTGTCGCCCAGGCCCAGCAGCAGACCATCGGCCGCAAGGTCCAGGAACTGAGGTACTCGATCCAGGTCGAGGAAGAGCTCGGCAAGAAGCAGATCCTCGAGAACTACCTGAACATCACGTTCTTCGGCCAGCAGGCATACGGCGTCGAGGCCGCGGCCCAGCGCTACTTCTCCACGTCCGCCAAGGACCTGAAGCTGGAGCAGGCCGCACTGCTCGCCGGCCTCGTCCAGTCCCCGACCCGCTACGACCCGGTCAACGACGAGCAAGCGGCGATACAGCGGCGCAATGTGGTGCTCCAGCGCATGGCCGACGTGGGCAACATCTCCCAGGCGGAGGCGGACGAGGCCAAGGAGCGGCCGCTCGGGCTGAAGGTCAGCAAGCCCAAGAACGGCTGCATCACGGCGGTCAAGGGCGCCGGCTTCTTCTGTGACTACGTGCGCGAACTGGTGCACAACGACAAGGCCTTCGGCAAGACCAAGAAGGCCCGCGCGAAGGTCTGGAACCAAGGCGGCCTGACGATCCGTACGACGCTCGACCCGCAGGCGCAGGAGTCGGTGCAGGCCTCGATCAAGAGCCACGTCAGGAAGTCGGACAAGGTCGCCACGGCCGCCACGCTGGTCGAGCCGGGCACCGGCAAGATTCTCGGCATGGGCCAGTCGAAGCCGTACGGCTCCGGCAAGAACGAGACCGAGATCAACTACTCGGTCGACCAAGGCACGGGCGGCTCGAACTTCGGCTTCCCGACCGGTTCGACCTTCAAGCCGTTCCTGGCCGCGGCCGCCCTCGAGGAGGGCACCCCGCCGATTCAGTCGTACTCGGCACCGTTCGATATGCCGTATCCGGACCGGGTGGAGACCTGTGACTCCAGCCCGTGGCGGAACACCGACGGCGCCACAGTGGAGAACGAGGACGAGTCCGAGGTCGGCCCGTACCGCCTGAAGGAGGCGATGGAGAAATCCGTCAACACCTACTTCGTGCAGATGCTCGAGGACATCGGCATGTGCCCGGTGTCCAAGCTCCTCGACAAGATGGGTGTGGTGCAGGGCAACGGCAAGAAGCTGCCCACCGTGCCGTCCTCCCTCACCCTGGGCTCCACGGGTATCTCGCCGCTGACGATGGCGAGCGCGTACGCGACCTTCGCCAACCGCGGTACGTACTGCACGCCGATCGCCATCGAGTCGATCAACCGGAAGATAGGCGGCGAGACGAAGTCGCTGGAGGTGCCGAAGTCGACCTGCAGCCGGGCGATGTCCGAGACCACAGCGGACACCATCAACACGCTGCTGGGCGGCGTGGTCGACTCCGGTACGGGACAGCAGGCCGGCCTCACCGACCGTGCCAACGCGGGTAAGACGGGTACGACCGACGAGCGCAGGAACGCCTGGTTCGTCGGCTACACGCCGAACATGTCCGGCGCCGTCTGGGTCGGCAGCGCCACCCAGGCCGTCAAGATGTCGAACATCACGATCGGCGGCGTCTGGCACGAAAAGGTCTACGGCGGCCAGGTGCCCGGCCCGATCTGGAAGGACGCCATGACCGGCGCCCTCGAGGGCAAGGAGTCCCCGGGCTTCAACCTGGTCAACATCCCCGACCCGCCCAAGGAGGACAAGGGCCGCCCGGACGACGATGACAACGACGACCCCGGGAACGGCAACGGCAACGGCAACGGCGGGAACGAGGACGGCGGCATCGGTGACATCCCAGACCCGTCCTTCTCGATCCCGGAGGAGTGGACGATCGGCGGGAACGGGAACGGGAACGGTGGCAACGGGGACGGCGGTCGGTTCCCGTAGGGCACCTGGCGGTTGATGCGATACGACGGTGGGGGCGCCCCTTGTAGAAAGGGGCGCCCCCACCGTCGTATGCACGTATCCGCGTGTGGCTGTGCGGGCCTCAGCCCGCGAGCAGCTTCTTGACCGCGGCGGCGACGCGACCGCCCTCGGCCTGGCCCGCCACCTTCGGGTTCACGATCTTCATGACCTGGCCCATGGCGCGCGGGCCCTCCGCGCCTGCCGCCTTCGCCTCTTCGACCGCCTGGGCGACGATCTGCTGGAGCTCGTCGTCGGACAGCTGCTTGGGCAGGTAGTCGGCGAGGACCTCGCCCTCCGCCTTCTCCCGCTCGGCCGACTCGGCGCGACCACCCTGCGCAAAGGCCTCGGCCGCCTCACGGCGCTTCTTCGCCTCCTTGGCGATCACCTTCTGCACCTCGTCGTCGGAGAGCTCGCGCTTCTCCTTGCCCGCGACCTCCTCCTTCGTGATCGCGGCGAGGGTCAGCCGGAGCGTCGAGGAGCGGAGCTCGTCGCGCTCCTTGATCGCGGCATTGAGGTCTTCCTGCAGCTTCGACTTGAGCTTGGTCATGGGGTCGATTGTCGCAGGTGTGGTGCGACAGCGGCCTGTTGATTTCCCGCGGCACGCCCTGGGTCGCCCGGCGCGGACCGGGCGGCTTCGGCCGTACGCGCCGTCTGAGACGATGGGCGCATGCGCGCGCGATACGGAGTACCCCTGGGAATCACGGCGGCCGGCGCCGCCGGTCTTCTCTACTCGGTGGGTTTCGAGGCCCGGTCCTTCCGCCTGCGGCGGGTGACTGTGCCAGTGCTGCCGCCGGGCATGCGCCCGCTCCGCGTCCTCCAGGTCTCCGACATCCACATGGTGAGCGGCCAGCGCAAGAAGCAGCGCTGGCTGCGCTCTCTGGCCGGACTGCGCCCCGACTTCGTCATCAACACCGGCGACAACCTGTCCGACACGGAGGGCGTGCCGGAGGTGCTGGACGCGCTGGGTCCGCTGATGGAGTTCCCGGGCGCGTACGTCTTCGGCTCGAACGACTACTACGGGCCCAAACCCCGCAACCCCGCCCGGTACTTGCTGGAGAAGGCACAGGGACGGCACGGGCTGAACGGCAACCCGCCCGTCGTAGGTGCCATCCACAACCCGTGGGAGGACCTGCGTGACGGCTTCGACGGGGCAGGCTGGCTGAACCTGACGAACGTCCGGGGTTCGCTGAAGATCGACGGCCTGGAGATCGAGCTGACCGGCCTGGACGACCCGCACATCAAACGCGACCGGTACGCGCGCGTGGCCGGCGGCCCCTCCGAGTCGGCCGACTTCTCGATGGGCATCGCCCACGCCCCGTACCTGCGCGTCGTAGACGCCTTCACCGCGGACGGCTACCCCCTGACCCTGGCCGGCCACACCCACGGCGGCCAGATCTGCCTCCCCTTCTACGGCGCCTTCGTCACTAACTGCGACCTGGACACGGGCCGGGTGAAGGGCCTGTCCACGCATACGTCCGCCGGGCGGACGGCGTACCTGCACGTCTCGGCGGGCTGCGGCACGAATCGCTATACGCCGGTACGGTTCGCTTGCCCGCCGGAGGCTACGTTGCTGACGCTTACGGGGCGGGATTGAAGTGCTCTCCCGACCCGAAGCAGGGAGATTCCTGGAACCAGCTCGGCCACACAGCGCTCCCTGGCGGCACCACTGGACTGGCCCCTGCCGCCCCGCCCGGGCCCACACCGCCGACCCCCGAAAAACCGGATTTCGCCTCCAGCCACCGGTGGGCTAAAGTAAACGACGTCGCCACGACGCAGCCCACTTGAAGTGGCCTGCTCAAAGCGACACCGGGGTGTAGCGCAGCTTGGCAGCGCGCTTCGTTCGGGACGAAGAGGTCGTGGGTTCAAATCCCGCCACCCCGACAGTGAAGTACCAGGTCAGGGGCCTGATCCAGTGAGTGGATCAGGCCCCTGACAGGTTTCTGGAGATCGTTTGGGAGAAATCTGGGAGAAGATCTTGGAATCTCCTGGGGTGACACCGCTGCGCGGCATGCGCGGACACGAGGCGATGCTGGGGCCATTAGTCAGCGCTCGGACCACCCCCCGTAGCGGCCAGGGTCGTCGCCTTGGCGCCGTGACAAGCTCCACCCGCGAACGGGCCCGGCTCTCCCTCCAACCGTGTCGCCCCTCCCCTAGGTCCCAGACATCGGGACGCTGAGCCGAGCCCAGACGCAGCAGCCGCAGTTCGGGACCGGGCACGCACCGCGTGCCCTCGACCAGATGGCGAAGATATTGGGATGACCCCTCTGCCCGCGAGATTGCCATGTAGTCGATCCGCTCGCCACGCTGTCCATCGGTGCCGCGGAGCAACAGCGCCTCGCAGCATGAAAGAGCCGAGCTCCCGTCAGCAACACCCTCGCCTCGGCAGACATTCGGAACTCTTCAAGCACCGTGAGAGATCTACGCCATCGGCTGTGCCCTCCAGCCCATCTGACGGCGTTAAAGATGCTGAGGAGCCCTCAGCACCCCAGCCTAGAAATTAAACGGTCAATTATTGACCCTACGTGACCACGCGCTGAAATGTAGGCAAATAGCCTCACCCTGGGTAATTCCCGAGGCTTTAGAGGATTCTCGACATGAAGGACACACGAGACTCATCTAAGATGAATTTCAGAAGAGAGGCATCAGGTTCGGACTTCCCTCGTCGAGGTCACTCGAGAGTGGCACTGCCCACCTCACAGGTCACCGTGTGGGTTAAACCCGCACACCGTCCACAGGGTTGCAAGGAAGCTGGCTATGACATCCGCGGAACACCCCGGAGAAGCCACGCAAGGGGCTCGGTTCAGCATCTTCTTCGAGCAAGATGATCGAATCAGAGGTGAAGCACTCGTCCATCTGCAAACGCAGGCTATGAGTGACGAGTCAATTCCGGTTCCCAGTGGGCCACTTCACGGCACCTTCTCCACTGCGACTGATTTCGGCATTCCTGCACTAGCCCCAACGCTCGAAGCGCTCGGTGCTCAATCAGTGACACACCTTCACCCGCCAGCGCCTACACAGCCAGCTGGGACCATGGCGTTCGCAAAGCCCGCCAGTTCCCTCTCAGCTGACTACCGCATCCGGTATAAGCCTGAGGTGCCGATCAACGAAGCGGTTGGCATGCTTGGCGCGCTCGACGAAGTGGAACTCGCCGAGCCTAACCGCTGGCGCGAGATCCAAACAGCTGGCCAAGCACACGACGCACTCCCGTGGGGCATCGTAAGAACCAAGTGCCCTGACGCTTGGAAGAGGTCCGTTGGTGAACGGGGCGTCACCGTGGCCGTAGTCGACACGGGGGTCCACCTCTCTCACCCTGACTTGTCGCCAGCACTCATCGACGGCAAGGACTTGGTGGACCTTGGCCCGCAGCCAACCGCGCCACCCGGATGGGTCTTTGAGGGCGATTTCATGGGCTTGGATAGCTCGCCCCAGGATGAGGTTGGACACGGCACACACGTGGCGGGTGTCATCTGCTGCCGACCTAACGAAAGCGCCGGCGTCGCTGGCATGACATGGACATGTACGCTGCGCCCAGTGCGGGTACTTGCCCGTATTCGAAACCGCATCACTAATCGCGTAAGCGGTGTTGGAAGTGCAGCAGACATCGCAGCAGGAATCCGATGGGCCGTCGACCAAGGAGTACGCGTCATCAACTTGAGCCTTGGTGGTTACCGTGCAACATCCGTAGAGCGTCGAGCGATCGAGTACGCCATCAATCACGACGTAGCGGTGATCGCAGCCATGGGAAATGACAATACGTCAACTCCTAGTTATCCGGCCGCATTTCCTGGCGTCATAGCTGTCGGAGCAACAACGGAGGACGATCAGAAGGCTGCGTTCTCAAACGTAGGACCGCACATCAGCGTGTGCGCCCCAGGGGTCGACATCATGAGCACCTACTGGGGGGACAGGCTCTACGCATCTTTGGACGGCACCTCGATGGCGTCTCCCCACGTCGCTGGTCTTGCCGCGCTGGTTCTCTCGCGCAACCCCGGATTGACGGCATCGTCCATGAGTCAGGTCATCCGGGATACCGCACGACCGCTCCTCGGCAACCCTTCGGGAACGGTCCCGAATCACCAGTACGGCTCCGGGATCATCGACGCACAGGCTGCAGTACCGTAATCAGATTTCAGCGTGACTAAACTGGGCACCCTAAGGTACGTTCCCCAAAACGTGCGCCGCGTATGCGGTGTAGTTCGTCGGAAGGGAAATGGGCGTGTCCATACGGGTTGTCGTGGATCTTGAATCCGGTGCCGACTGGCAGCGCATCGCAGGTCAGCTGCGCAATGCGGGCGCTGAAGATGTCCTGCCGCCACGCGACGAACTGCCCGACCATATGGTTGCCATCCTGACCGACGACGCGGACGCGGAAGCTGCTGCCCAGGTTGCGCGCAGCTTCGAGGGCGTTGCTGACGCCTACCCCGACGAATGGAAGTTCGCAGGGCCTCAGCTCTAGGCTTCACTCACAAAGAGTGATACTTCGAGTTTGCTTAGTTACCGGCTCAGCTTCGTCGCTCCCGAACGGAGTGACCATCATTTTCCCAAGAAAGCACCTGGCCAGGGGGCACCCACTATCGCGACAGGCACCCCCTTCACGCAGGTGGATCTTGAATTGGGCTAGTGGCTGCGCTCCGCATGCGAACTAAGACGCGCCTGCAAGAGATCGTTGAGCACGGCAACCGGTGACGTGGAACACAGTGCCAGTCGAGCATCAAGGGACGCCTCCCACTCGGCGGTGAGGTCCGCTATCAGCTCCTCTCGCATCTCCCGAGTGACGTGGGAGTAGCGCGCCTGTACCGATCCGTCGATGTGCCCCATGCGTTCATTCATGAGCTTAGGCGGGGTGCGGAAGCCCTCCATGCGCGTCTTGTGCGTGTGCCGCAATCCGTGGGGGGTGAGCCCCTTCGCGATCGGAACCCAGCAGGCATCCGCACGCGTGCGGGCGCCCCTCCCCCGCGCTGGCACACCGGGCCAGGGATGGGCGAGAACGGGCACGGGCCGCGCCTCTTGCGGCGCCTTCTTCGGGTACCAGCCGGAAGCGGCTGGCGTGAAGAGCCACGTGGCGAACCCGTTCCGGCGCCAGTGCTCCGCTTGGTCGACGGCGCCTCCGCCCCGGATGAACCCGAGAGCCTCAATGGCCTCCCGCACGCGCGCCCTGGTGGCTTCGGCTACGGCGTCCGGCCGGTTGAGGACGTTGGACACCGTGCCGGTGGAGACGCCGGCACGTCTCGCCACGTCCACCACCTTCGCGCCGGTCTCCCCTGTGCGGGACACGCCCTGTCCTCGGAACACGTACGTCTTGCCGTGGCAGGTGCAGGGCTTCGGCTGCGTACGGGCTATGTGGCCGGTCCACAGACGAGCGAGCCACGCGGGAGCGTCGATGGTGCGGTAGCTGTCGTCCTTGGGCGGGCAGCGCTCGAACTCTCCAGAGTCGAGTTCGTAGAGCTGCCATTCCACGCGAACGGCTGAGGGGCGGATGAACTCCGTCTCCAAGCCCACGATTTCGGCCCACCGCATGCCCGTGTAGCCCTTGGTGACAAAGGCTACGAACTCGTCATCGCGCCCAGAGAGAAGGGAGGCGCGCTCGGCGCACAGCAGGATGCCGAGCGGATCCGTGATGACCTTTTCCGGCCCTCGGTCACGAGAACGGCCTGCGCGCTTCCCTCTGCCGCGTCGCTTGGTGGCGGGGTTGGAGCTGATGAGTTCCTCGTCCACCGCGTCTTCGAGGACCAGGTGGAGCGTGCCGCGCCATGTCTTCACGCTCGATGCGGCATAGAGCGCCTTTTCCTTCTTCTCCCAGGCGTCGACATCCATGCGTTGGATCGCGGCAAGTGGACAGTCCTCGAACTCGGGAAGGAGGTGCTCTTCCAGGTGACGCCGGTAGTTCTGCATCGTGGAGGCAGCCAGGTCCTGCGCCGCGTACCACCGTGAGGCGTACGCGCCAAAGGTGATCTGTCCCGCCGCCGGGTCCTTCCACTTGCCGCTCTCCACCTTGGCCTCTTCGGCGTCAGCGGCTTTCTTGGCTTCGCGCTTCGTGCGGAAGCGAATAACGTTGCCGTACTCGTCAGCCACGGTGCCGTACTTACCCGGTGAGATCTTGTAGCGGCCACGCCAATACGTGCCTCGGTTCTCGACGAACCCCATGCTCCCTCTCATCACAAAGAGGCGGGCGAGAGCCGGTGTTCAGCTCTCGCCCGCCATGGTTTTCCTGTTGTCAGACGGCATTCCTAGCGCGCCGTGGGCGCCGCGCCCTGAGCTGTACCGCGGGTACGTCGAAGGGGGCGAACGTGCGCCGAGGGGTCGAAGCGGCGCTGCTCTCCGGCATGTTCACCGGATCGGGACGTTCCTCAAGGATCTGGAAGATCTCCTCTACGTGGCTCCGGGTAAAGCGGTAGCCGCTCCCGCTCCGGAGGAACGGGATACGGCGCCGCCGTGCCTGCTCCTTCACCCACCACTCGGAGCAGTCGAGCGCCTCGGCTACCTCCGCGGCCGAGTAGGACTTGGGAAGGGCGGAGTTCGTCTCACCCGAGTTCATGGCTCCTCTTCCTCTCAGGTCCGCTACTTCCGCTACCTCCGCTACCGCCCTGGTCAGGGGCATGATCGAGGTAGCGGATAGGGGCGCGGGTAGCGGGTGGAGCCGCTACCGGCTCCGCGATCGTGGCCGCGGGGCGGGTAGCGGATGGGGCGTTGCGGTAGCGGATGCGGAGCGGCTTGCCGCTACCCGGAAACCGCCTCTGAGCTGCCCGGTAGCGGAGGTAGCGGAGGTAGCGCACTTTCCGCGGGGGGTGGGCAGTAGCGCTGCCACGCGTCGTGTAGGTCCGTCGCGTAGTAGCCCTTCATGACGCTGCCGCCTGCCTTGATGTTGCGGGCCGCGATGGGGGTGTTGTCCGCGGTCATGTACTCGCGCAGCATCCGCGACAGCCCGCGGGCATCGAGGGGCTTTCCGCTCATGTCCGCCCACGGTGCCTCTTCGAGGCTGTGCAGCCGGTCGAGGATGGCGACGGTGGGCAAGCGGTCGATGCCGTTGAACACGTAGTCGCGCAGATCCGTCAGCAGGCGGATACCGATGCTGCCCTTGTCTCCAAGCTTGGCCGCGTTCACCAGCTCGATGCAGGCGGCGCGGGCACGCTCCGGCCACGCGCCGCCCGCCGCGTCCGCGATTGCGAGCAGGGGTTCCCACACGTCCGCGGGCCGGTCGCTGATGCCCTCCGGCAGTGCCGGGAACACCCCGTCGACCAGGTGGCGCACGGACTGTGCCCAGGTGGCGAGCCGGTCACGCAGCGCGTGGCCTTCCTTCTCGTGGATGCGCTGCCGGAACGGCTCCACCCGCTCGTTCGGCGCTCGGCGGCGCATGCGGACGATGACCGAGCGGGTGAGGATCGTGTCCGGCAGTGAGCCGAGCCCGGCGACCGCGACCCCGCAGAACGACGGGAACTCCTGTACCTGCTGGTTGGAGCCGTCGCCCACGCAGCGCCACATGACGCCGGAGCGTCGGTGACCTGCGTTCAGGAAGCCGCGGAGCTGTTCGTTCTCTCCGGCCTTGGGCCCGAAGACGGTATCGATCTCGTCGAACAGGATCGTGGGCCGTCCCTCCATCCCGGACACCGCACGGAAGAGCGCGGAAGCGGACGCGTTGACCGCGACCATCGGTTGCGGCACGAGGGTTTCCACGATCTCCAGCGCACGGGACTTGCCCGAACCCGGCTCCGGCGACAGGAACGCGAGCCGCGGTGTGGAGTCGAAGCAGTCGAGCAGGTGCGCGTGCGCGTCCCACAACGCCACGGCGACGTACGCGGCTTCGAGGGGGAAGATGTTGAAGCGGCGGTGGAAGGCTTCCACGTCATCGAGCAGTGCGGAGCCGTCCATGGCGGGTGCCGGCGGGTTGGTGCTCATGCCGCCTGCCTCCTTTCCTGGTTGGTGCGGAGCGGGCACACGTCCCGGTGGGCGGTGTGGTCGTCGATCAGGGCCAGCACGCGAGCGCGGCCAACGGCGCTGCAGTCCCAGCCACACGCACACTTCGAGGTGGCCGTAGGCACGGCACCGCGCGGTGCGGCGATGTGCAGCCACGCGACGGGGTAACGGCCGTCGCCGGAGTGCGGGTCAGGACGAAGAGCAGAAGGGACGCCCTTGCGGGCGGCGCCTATCGGCTCGCCCACGGCCGGACCGGGCACCGCTTGTGCGGCGGCACGCGGGCCGGTCGGGGTGGCGGGGAGGCTCTTCAGTGGAGGGCGGGGCGGGGCGCTCATGCCGCCCTCCGCTGACCGTTGCGGGCAATCGACCAGTTCAGACCGCTGCGAATGGTCGCCTCACACGACCGCGGCGACAGACCGGCCTGCTCCCCCGCCCACTGAAGAGCCTCCTCCACCTCCTCCCTGGGGAGGTCGCCCCACGCGATGAACCGCCCGAGGGCTCGCGCCGCCCGCAGCAGCGTGGCGTTGCGTTCGCCCTCCGGTGCCTGCCGTACGGACGCGGTTTCCGCGTTCAGGCCCGCTGCCGCGTAGCTGGACGCCCGTACGGCTGACGGTGCGGCCGTTAGCGCCCGCGAAACCTGACGGACCGTCAGGCGGGCATACAGCCATTCCGGCAGCGGCGCGGGCGGCATGTCATTGAGGACCGCGTAGGCGCCCGTGGGGGTGAGGCTGCCGGGAGCGACGACGTAGCCGCCCCACGCGCGGGTATCGATGCGCTTGCCGAGCCGGCCGGCCGTGTTGCCGAGCTGCACGCCGGGCGGGGCGGTGAAGTACAGGTGAACCCCGCCGCTCGCCGTCCGCACCATGCGGGTCGTGGGCACGGCGTACCCGGCGCGCTCGCAGAGCGCCGTGAAGGTCGTCACGCCGTTAGGCGTGTCCGTACCGCCCTTCGTCTTGCGCTTGGGCAAGTCGAGGTCCACAACGACCAGCCCGGACGGGCCGGTCGCGATGCCGACATTGAACGGCAGCTCGCCCCACGCACGGCGGATGCGGTCCGGGTCGATGGTGGCGCGCTCTTCCCACTTGCGGTGACCGGCCGCGCAGTCCCCGATGCCGGGGCAGACGTCTTCACCGTGCAGGGCCGGACGCTTGTCGCCGGGACGGAGCGGGAAGACAGCCCATCCTCGCTCCGCAGCGTCCAGCGCGGCGTACAGGAGGTGTCGGTTCATGCCGCCACCCCCCGCATGTTGGAGGCGATGAAGGCGTGTCCGATCCACTCCGTGTAGGCGGGCGGGATGGCCTCGGTCAGTTCCTCGCGCACGTCGGTCCACGTGATGCCCATAGCGGCCTGAAGCTCCTGGATGGACGGCTTGCCCCCGCCGTTGCCGTACGCGGCCACGTACGGACCGTCGTAGAAGCGGCCGTGCCGGTAGCCGCGCACCCGCCCGCGGTGCGGGACGTGCGCCGGCTGCTCGACGGTCCAGCCGCCCAACTCGAAGTTGCGGTGCCGGATCACCCGGAGCCCGAACATCTCGCCGCACAGCGTGAGGTCTTTGCGGATCTCGGCGCGGCCGTTGGGCTGCTCGATGACGTACGCAAGACCGGTTTTGTCGAGCAGGTCTCGGGTGGGCGCCACGAGATCTTCGTGGGTTCCGCCCCACCCCTGGGACCGGTTGGTGCCCACGGTCAAGGCGCACTTGTCCTGGCACGGAGGGGAGGCGTGAACGAGCGCGTACCGCTCGATGTCTCCGGAGAGGATGAGCGCGGCAAGCCGTTCGAGCGCGTCGCCCCGGTGGCGCGGGAAGGGGTAGTTCGGCCGGTCGGCGATGTCGACACCGTCCACGACAAATCCGGCACGGGCATAGCCCATGGCGGCGCCGCCGGCGCACGAGAACAGATCCAGCAGGCGCGGCCGGAGTCGGCCACGCCCCATCGGGGTGGCATGGGCCGGATGGCCCTCGCCGAATGCACGACGTTGGGTCATGCTGGAGGTCTCCTTGTTCTGTTGGAGGGACAGGAGAACCGGGGCGGGCGCAGGCTTGTGGTGAGACGGCGCCCGCCTCGGGCGTAGCTAGTGGTGCTTGGCCCAGTGGGTGTATTCCTGGCGGACGTAGGCGCGCGGGTCCGCGGCGCTCGCTGGGTGGTCCGGCCAGTACGGCGCGCCGTGGTAGTCGCCCTCGCCGTCCCGGTCGCGCTCGATCAGTCGGCGGGCCGCCTCCGTGGCCACCTCGCACGCGTCGCCGTGGAACCCGTCGGCCTCACCCTGGAGTGCGATGCGGTCCAGCAGCGCGGCCTTACGAAGCCAGTACTCCCGGTCAAGGTCCTCACCGAACGGCTTGTCAGCGGCCGTCTGAGCGGTCCATCCGATCTCACTGACCATGCTCGGAGCGAGTGCGTACGCCTCTTCCGGCGTCGGCCACGGGCCCAACTCGGGGCGGTGGTCGGCTGTGACGTACAGGCGGGTGCGCTCGCCGTCGCGGGTGGGGTACTGGCGTACGGCGCCGGTGGCGAACATGCCGCTCAGTGCGGAGGTGACGCGCCCCGTGTCGGCCGGGTCGCAGATAACGCGGATCTCGAACATGGCTCTCCTGCCTGGCTGTTCAGCCGTTGAAGTGGTTGCGCTTGAAGACGGCCTTGCGGATGTTGACCGTGGTCCCACTGCGGTGGCCGCTCGCGCTGAGGACCTGCACGGCGACCCAGCCGCCGAAGATGACGGCAGCGAGGGTGATGAGCTGAGTGATCAGCGCGGTCAGCGCGGTGATGAACGCGGTCAGCAGGAACAGCCCACCGCACACCGCACCGAACCCGATGCCGCCGAGGGCGATGTTCACCGCCGTACGGGAGACGGCGGGCTTGGCCGCGACCGGTTCGGGCTTGGCGGGCTCGATGGCGTAGCCGGTGACGACGCGGCCGTCCGGCAGGACGACGCTCGTCACCGACGGGATGGCGTCCGGCTGCACCGGTACGACCGGCGCCGAGGGCACCGGGGCGAGCGGAGTGGGCCGGTGGACTTCCACGGTCGCCTCACGACGGCCGGGTACGAGGTTGGCGTGCTCGTGCACAGCGAGCCTCCTTCAGTTCCCGAGGGCGGACAGGGCGTCGGCGGACGCCTGCACGAGGTTGTGGATGGGCTCGTACGCGCCGGTCCCGGCGGCGAAGAACCCGAAGAGGAACAGCACGATGGCCGCGCCGCCTCCGGCGGACTTGGTCTTGACGGCGAGTGCGGACGCGGCGCCGAACAGCAGCACGGCGGAGATGTTCAGGATCATCGGGAGCCTTCCGGTCAGGGGGTGTCGGTGCCGGCGCGGTAGATACGGGCCCAGCGGTTGTAGAGCCAGCGGCCGACGCGTATGCGCTTGCCGGTGGCCTTGCAGCGGCGGCAGTCCTTGCCGCGCTTCATGCGGCCCTTGCGGTCGGTCTTCATCGCGAAGCCCCAGCCGTTGCACTTGCGGCAGTTACCGAACGGCGAGGCAGCGCACACGGCGACGTAACACAGTGTTACGCCTAGAATCAGGGTGATAGCGAGCAGGGCAGGGGTCATGACGGGCCCTTCCAGGCGGGTTTCAGGGGTTTCCGCAGGTGGGCCGCTATCCGCTAGCGGCCTGATCAGAGCGGGTTTGGGGCGCTAGCGGGGCCGCTAACGTTAGCGGGGTGTGCCGCTAGCGCTAGCGGCCCCGGAGCCTCAGCCCGCGTCCCGCTTTCCGTCACGCTCCGCAATCACCGTGACGATGTGGGAGCGGTCGATGCCGCGCCGGTTGACGACCTTGCCCTTGACGCGGCGGCCCACCTGGATCGTGGAGACGCCGTGCGGCTTCAGGGCTGCGGCCAGTCCCTCGGGGTCCCAGCCGTCGTAGACCTCCTCGCGCAGCTCGGCGAGCCGGGCAACGACGGTTTCGGACCACACCTTGGGCTCATCGGCCGGCACCACGGCGAGGATGTCGCGCAGCAGGTCATACGCGCTGGTGACCGGCTCGGGTGCCTCCCCGAGCGCGTGCCCGGACAACGTGCCCGCTTCCTCCCGCAGACGGCGGGCGCGGGCGCCGACGTCTTCGGCGGCGCGGCCGTCGATGTAGATGGCGCGCACGATCCGGGCGTCGGAGCCTTCACCGACGAAGTAGTGAATGCCCTTGTCACCCCAGGCGAACATGGTCGCCCGCACGCCCCGCTTGTACGCGGACGTGCCGAGCACCATGTCGTTTTCGAGCTGGCCCATGACCTTCAGGCACCAACGCGCCGACGCGTTCGCGCTGATGCCGGTGGGCAGTGCCTTGGCGTCCGGGCGCTGCGTGGCGAGCAGCAGCACGATGCCGGTGGCCGGACCGCGCTTGACCAGGTCGGTTGCGATCTCCTCGAACTCCTTGGCGTGCTCGGGGTGCTCGAACAGCACCTGGCACTCATCCACTCCGATCACGATCGGGTGCAGACCCAGGGCGCGCTTGTCGGCGAGGGTGCTGGTCACCTTCGACTCCGGGCAGACATCCCGCGGAAGCGAGCGGATCACCTTGGTGCGGCGCCGCAGTTCCTCGCGCAGTGCCCGGAAGTCGTTCAGGCAGTACTCGATGGACTCGTCGTCGTCGCCCGCGGCATGGCGGTGGGAGACGGCGTCGCCGACCGGGTCCAGGTCGCCGGTGCCCTTCATGTCGTAGGTGTGCAGCTCCGCGCGCGGGTCCAGCGCGGCGATGAGCAGCAGCAGCCTGAGCAGGAAGGTCTTGCCCATGCGCGGGATGGCGCCGATGACGCCCGCGATGTACATCAGCGTCGCTTCGACCCAGCGTCCGCGCTGGTCGGTGCCGTAGGCGACCGGCTTGAACAGGTCGACCGAGCCCGACTTGAGCAGCGGCCACTTGGGCTGTTTGGCGCGGGACATGTCCTGATCCCCGACCCACAGCACGAGGTGGCCGGTGTGCTCATCCGGTACCGCCTCGGGCCACACGCATCCGAGAGGGCGGCGCAGGCCGGAAGCGAGCCGGTCGCGACGCTCGATGACGTCGGTCACCGTGACGCCGTAGGGGAGGTTGCCCTCCGCGCGCCATCCGGGGCCATCACGGGTGATCGGGGCGGTGAACTCGAACCCGTCGCGCCCCTTGGCCTGCGCCTGGTTGATGGCGGGGATGCCGAGAGCACCCAGCGCCCGCAGCACGATGTCACTGGTGAGCTTGACCGCCTTGGGCAGTTCCACCGCGCGGTGGATGACCGGGGCATCCGCGCGGCGTCCGGCGAACCCGAGCGCCATCACGACCGCGCTCACCGACACCGCCTGAAGCCAGTCGGGGGCGAGCACGTAGATGGCGAGCGCGGAGCCGAGCCCGACGAACATGGCGAGCACGGCCACGAGGGTGCGCAGTCGGACCCGTCCGTCGCGCTGACGCGACAGCTTCAGGTACTCCGCAGCGTCCTCACGCCGGACCGCGGCGAGTCGGACCGGCTCGCCCTCACGATCGGCCACCCACCGCATGGTGCCGCCCACGAATCGGGCGGCGCCGGTCGGGGCTTGCAGGGCGAGCCGGGCGGCGTAGACCGGGGCACGCAGCGCGTGATACCCGGCGGCGTGGGCGTAGTGGCGAGCCACCCACGCCGTGGCGGTCCGCAGCTCCGCCACCGACCGCAGCCACTCGGGAACGACCGCACGGCGCTGTGCCCCGAGCAGCCGACCGAGGTAGCCCGGACCGGTGGCCGTCGGGGTCGGCAGGTCGACCATCACTCGCGCGGTCGGGTCGCCCGACTCAGCACCCGACCGCGCGGTCTCGGAGTCGGCCGACGGGTCGGAGTCGGGTCGGACGGTCGGGTCGGCCGACTCCGAACGGGCCGACCGCGCCTTGTCGAGGTCGACTACCTCGCCCCCGGAGTCGGCGCTCATCTCCGCCTCCAGTCGGTTGAACAGTTCGTTGTCGTCGTCGGGGTGCTTCACTGGAAGTCCCTTCCAATGGGAGGAAAGGCGGGGTCCGGCCGTCGCTGTAGGAGGTGGGCGGACGGACCCCGCCGGATCGTGATGTGCAGGTCAGGCGGCGCGCTGTTCCTCGGGGTAGGCGCAGGGCACGCACATGCCGAGCGACGTGGGGATGACGTATCCGGCGTCCTGTCGGCAGGCGGGGCAAGTGCGGCGGGCACGGTTCGCCTTGGCGAGCGCGGCCCACTTGCCCGACGTCATCGGCCGGACGGGCTTGGCGCGGTCGACGCGGTAGAGGTGGGCGACCAGTGGGCCGCGCCGGTAGCGCGGGCGCATGATCTGCGCCGCGATGGACTGCCCACCGGGTCGTAAGCCGCGGGCCCGTAACTGCCGTTTGGTGGCGAGTCCGTCGGGGGCACAGCGCCACGGGTAGGTGGGCAGTCCGTGCCTCGCGCCGGTCGGGTCGAAGCACTTGGCGAACATCAGGCGGCCTCAGCCGTCGTGCCGTCGCCCTCGGCGTCGTCCACGGAGTGCAGCGGACGGCCGTCGACGCGCTCTGCCTTCAACTGGTCGCGGAGCTTTCGGGCGTTGGCCTGCGAGACGTGCAGCGTGGTGCGCAGACGGTCCGCGGTCAGCTCCGCCCCGGTCCACTCTGCGGTGACCGTGCGCGCCTCGGTCAGCGCCTCCTCGAAGGTGCGCTGTGTCTTGGCCTTGCCCTTGCCGGGTGTCCGGCGACGCGGGCGCGACTTGGAGTCGACCGGTGCCGGCGGATTGTCCGCCGGGGGCGGTGCCGGCGCCTCCTGCTCGGCAGCGGGGGCCAGGTCGCCCATGCGCAGCATCACGCGCTCGCGCCGCGGGGTCTTCGAGCGCCACTTGCGGCCGTAGCGCTCGCGCAGGTCCGCGCGGGCCAACTGCCGTTCCTTCTCTCGTGCCAGCGCTTCGGAGTAGGAGGTGACCTCCCACAGCGTCATGCGGCGCCACAGCGCGAAGGTGGAGGGGAAGGCCAACAGCCAGCGAGAGAACCGAATCTTCTCCATGCGCCGACCAGTGGCCGCGCCGATCCGCACGGCGTAGATGTGCGCGCCGATCTCGGAGAACACCACCCACAGCAGCGGCATCGTGCCGTGGGCGACCTTGGCCCACATGCCCTGTCCGGCGGCGATGTTCAGCCCGCAGGTGATCAGGGTGAGCACCCACGGCACGAACCGCACCCACGCGAGCGCCATGTCCATCCGGATCAACAGCAGGTTGGCGACGGTGAACACCGGGATGGCCACGTCGATCCCGACCGGCAGCATCCACGGAACGTGGAAGCCCCATCGGGCAGCGGCGGCCGACACGGCGTCAAAGGAAGAGATCAGACCGAGCGCGCCGACGCCGGCCGCGGCGAGCGCGCCAACTCCGGCGAGCCCCATCTCCGGCTTCGTCAGCGGCGGCACCCCGGACGCAGGCGCCTCGGGAGCTGGGTTGGTGGTCATGCCGCTACCCCCTTGCGTGCCGCGCGGCGGCGCCGGGCGGGGCGGGTCAGGGGGATGACGTCGAACAAGTCCGGGTTCTCCTCGATGACCTGCGCGGCGATGCGGATCAGGTCGTCGGGAAGGTCGGGGTTGTCGGCGAGGATGTCGCGCGCAGCGTCCTCGCGGGCCGCGCGCTCTTCGTCCGTCTCGCCCTCGACCCCGAGCCACAGCTCAACCGGGGTGCCGAGCGCCAACTCCGCGAAGTCCGCGGCAGAGATGGCCTGTTGGTGTCCGATGTACGTACGCATGACTGCTCCTGAAGTGGGAGGGACACGGAGCCAGAGAGCCGCAGGCGTTTGGTGAGACGGCGACCACTCCGGAAGAACCCGAGCCGCAGCACGGCAGGGGAAAGTGCCCCGACCAGGAGTCGAACCCGGTCTACGACCATCGGGGCGGTAGTGCATGTCTCCTTCATCGCGACCGCGCTCCCGTATCAGGTAGAGCTGTCCGGCCTCGAAGTAGGCGTATGGAGACGTGACCTTTCGGTCTAAGCCCTCCGGTTAATGACAAGGCGCCGGGTCGCCTCCCCCCGTCCGATGCGGGGCTCCTGGTCGTGCGGTCTTGCAGGTCAAGCACTTGCAGACACAGCCGGCGAAGCCCTTGCGGGCTCGCCGTGCTGATGCGTAACAGCATGTACTAGCACGTACCATGATGCAAGAGGGCCGCGGAGATTCGTGCTAGGTCGTACTAGGGGTGGGTACGCTCGATGGCGTGATGAGCGCTGAAATCTCGAAAGACGACCCCAGACCGGAGTCCGAGCAGGCGGCCGACATCCTGCGGCAAGAGATCTTGCGTGGCGACATCAAGCCGGGGGCCCATGTGGGCTCCGTGCGGGACTTGGCTACACGCTTCAAGATCTCGGGAATGACGGTGCAGCGTGCCCTCTCGATCCTGCGTGAGGATGGGCTCATCCTGACCACGTCCCGCGGCAGCTACGCCCGCGATCCGCAGCAAGCCACCGAAGCCACCGAAGCCGGCGACGCCGACGCGGGTGTCGACCTTCCCGAAGTCCTGCGTCAGCTCGAACATCTCACCTCCCAGGTCTCGGAACTCCGTGGCAGGCTCGAAGCGCTCGAAAGCCGCTCCGCGCCGGGTGGTGCGTGATCTGCAACCAGCATGCGAGTAACGGAGGGTGTGACGTAAGTGACAGCCAGGGGACGGCGGAGCGGAGGAGGGGACATGTCCAGTGACACCCCCCTGTCACCTTCCCTGTCCCCCCGGCTCGCGCGCGAGACTCGGAGTAGGCACTCGGAGGAGGGCGCATGACCGACGACAGGCCCGCATGGGCGCGGCGCATCGCGGCTGAACGGACGGCGCGCGACTGGTCGCAACGTGACGCAGTCAGGGCCCTGCGGGCGCACGCTCCCACGGAGCTGCCCGCAGAAGACAGCATGATTCGCCAGTGGAAGCGCTGGGAGTCAGGCCAGATGCCGAACGACTTCTACCAACCGATCATCGCGGCCACGTTCGGCACCGTGACGCACGCGCTCTTCCCGGCGCCCTCACGGCGGGACGGAGACAAGGAGATCTTGGCAGCGTCCGGCATGGAAACACTGGAGATCGTGAGCCGTCTCAACCGGTCCGACGTCGACAACGCCACGCTTGACGCTCTGCGGATCACGACGGACCGACTCGCCTCGGAGTACCCGTTCATGCCGAGCGAGCAACTCCTCATCGAGGGGCGGCAGTGGCTTCGCCGTGTCGTCGAACTTCACACGAAGAGCCTCACGCTCGCGCAACACCGCGAGGTTCTCGCGTTGTCCGGCTGGCTCGCGCTCCTGGTCGGATGTGTCGAGTACGACACGGGCGACCGCCACGCGGCCGAGTCGACGCGACAGGCTGCACTCTCGCTCGCGACCGAGGCTGACCATGCGGAAGTTGCCGGGTGGGCGCACGAGATGCGGGCATGGTTCGCCCTCACGACCGGCGACTACCGCGGCGTCATCGCGGCGGCGCAGGCCGGAGCCGAGACGGCGGCGCACCACGGCGTGGCCGTGCAGCTCGCTGCCCAGGAAGCCAAGGCGTGGGCGCGGCTTGGAGACCGCCGGCAAGTCGAGGTCACCTTGGACAAGGGGCGGCGACTGCTCGAAGGGATGCCGCACCCCGAGAACCTGGACAACCACTTCGTGGTGGACCCCGCCAAGTTCGACTTCTACGCAATGGACTGCTACCGCCTGGTCGGTGAGGACAAGCTCGCGCGCACGCTCGCCGACGAGGTGCTGAGGGTAGGAACCGACTTCGACGGCACCGACCGCTCGCCGATGCGTAACGCTGAAGCTCGCGTCACGCTGGGCGTCACGGCGGCACGTGAGGGCGACTTGGAGCAGGCACTCATCATGGGGGAGCGGGCCCTCGAAGGGGACCGACAGTCGGTGCCGTCGCTCATCATGACCAGCCGAGAACTCGCTGCCGAGATGCGGCGCCGGTACAGCTCCGAACCGTCAGCACAGGATTACCTCGCACGGCTTCACTCGCTCGCTGAGCAGAAACCCGGGTTCATGCCTCGGTGACGTGCGGCGTGGGCACCTACTTACTTAGGTGCTTCGATCTCGGTCTGTGGTGAGGCGTTGTTGATGGCAAGCTGCTCCATGTTGGCCTTTAGGAGGAGGTCAATTGCGGCTTGCCTATCATCTTCACTGCCCAAACGGATCTCAACTCGCGAACTTGTGGCCTCAACTTTCCCCTTCAGGGACTTCTTGTTTAGAACTTTCCCCATTCCTTGAATAAGTCTAGCTTTGAGAGTCGACAGCTCTCTCGCAACCCACTTATCGGAGATTCCATACGTGGCTTTACGCAAAAGATCATCAGCCCGAATAACGAGACAGTCAGGAACATCGGCCGTACCGATTTCCTGTACAGCTCCGACGTAGAACCTTTCAACAAGAAGCTTGTGACAGCGGCGCAATTCCTCTGGAGACTGATTGTCGGCTGCGGCAGGGTCGTAGGGGATGAAGTACAGCGGGCGCGAGTCGCCACCAGACTGGGGCACTACCAGAATGCGCCCTACAACACCAGCCACATGCTCTTTGTCGGATTCATCATTCAGCCACAGATTAGCCCACAGTCCATCATCGTCGACCTGCAACCCGAGCGTTCCGTAAGGAGCCGTATCAAACTCTTCGGAATTCAGTTCGGTCGTTAGCTCTGCAAGAGTCTGCATTTGAAGTTGCGAGTCTTCACTCGGGATGACGTAAATAACAAAAGCTTCCCCTTCGACACCGACTGCAGAATCTGAATCTGCGCAGGCAATGAGCAGCTTTCGAGCTTGGCCAGCCGTGGAAGAGGACGAACTGAAGCTCGACGCCTTACATTCGATGACCATGTGATCACCTGAAGCAATATGATGTATCAGGACGTCAGGCTCCGGGGGATTTGCACCCAGCTTTGTTTTGACGAGCTTTGGGCGAAGCTCTGCCCTGAATGCCAAGGGAGCGCCAAGAGACCTCAGTCGATAACCCAGAGCATAGTAAGGACGTTGACCGTCCTTCGCTGGCGACGGCTTTGCCACCAACCAGAGACACGCGTTGACCTGGAAGACTGGATCACGAGTAATCAATTCCCCCCCTGGCGCCTCAAACTGCCACGTTGTCAACGAGCGATCCATATTCCTGGTCGCCAATATAGGCGGCAACCTTGGGATCGATAAAGCGTTGAATATTCGAAACGAGCCTGTTGACAGAGTTTCCGCAGGTACCGTGCGGAAGTACAGCAATGACTCGATCAACAGTCAGTTCCAGGACCAATGGTTGCCAGAGATGCTGGTCTATGGCATTCGCGTGCACCTTGGTGTCGCTTAGCCACGTCGGATATCCAGTGATCCGGAACCTATTACGCCGGTTGTTGAACATGCTGATGACCCAGCGCTTGAAAACGTCCTCGGGGAGGCGCTTGCTGAAAACGATCTCTGCTACTGAGCCGAAATTACCGTCAGCCAACCCCTGAGTCCGGCTGGCAGACAACCACAACTGCTCCTCGACTCGCCTCGTCAATGTGCGGTAAAGACCCACAACCCCTTGAAGTGTTGCACGATGGTCTTGGAACGAGCTACTACGGTTTGTAAGCTTTCCGTCGTAGTAAAGGTCGTGACCTCCACGGCCCTGCGCAGGAATCCTCAGTTGAGTGATGGAAGAAAGAGGAGCATACTCCTGTTGCAGAGGACTCATACGGTCAGACATCACTTCTAGCTTGTCGACCATCGTAAAACGGGACGTTCGCCGTTCAGCGGGGATGAATTCTGCTACCTCTTCATCAGGCGCTTCATAAATCGACTCATGCTCGAACGTGATCTTCCCGTACCGCTTTCCACTGTTGCTACGCAAAACCTGATTCCACAGAGCTAGAAAGCTCTGAGAAGATAGCCACAGATGATCCAAGAAGGGATTTCCCGAAACTGCATCCCGGATCAATTTATCGGACTCGCTAGAAGGTAGCAACGTGTACAGCGCAAGATATCGCGAGTCTACCTCTTCGAGAAGCGCAACACTTTCTCCCGTCCCGGTGAGAATCTGGAAGCCAGCCTCATCATCCGCTAGCGGGATTGCACGCAAGTCGCTTCGCCCGAAAATAGCCTCTATTGACGGCCTATCTTGAGGAGCCCCGCCGTCGACTGTTTCGAGTACGTACGTTTTTTGAAGTCCAGCTTTTAGTTTCTTGTCTTGCAGTTGCTGAACTTGAGAATCTTGGGCGCCGTCGAAGTAATCAAAATAGTCCGACCGCCGATCAAGCTGGGGTAGCAGTGCATTTTTTGATACTTTCACACTTCCCCCTAAGCGATCTCAATTCCAAGTCGAACTTTGGGATTTTACAGCAAGTCTACTCTTCTGGCTAGGGTGCAACTCGATTTGGCTTTATGGTTCGAGGGCAAGAGCCTGCAAGGTCTCCGCCCTTGCAACGGTGCGATCCGCTGTCATGAAGAGTCTTGCCTGTGATGACCCGTTGTACTCAGCTTCGGTCGCTACGCGTCACGAGCGGTCTGTGGCTCAGTCCTCGAAGGTTGTCGCCGATCGCGTCGGAGCGCCCATTCGCCGCGTACAGACCGACAGAGCCGCCGCCGGCGGTCGCAGAGAAGAACGTTCACCGCCCGCCAGACACTCCGCGCATCGCAGCCTGGCGGGCGACGAGCGAACACCAACAGCGCCTGACTGTTTGGGCCCAAGGCATCGACTCGGGGCCAAACGATGCGGCCGCACCTAGACGGACAATGCCGGAGCCGAAACGGGCAGGTCAGTGCCCCCAAGCAAGGTCACGAGGGGGCCAGACCGCGTTCGGGACGAAGGGGTCGTGTCGCACAACGCGCCGTTGGGTAGAGCGCGTCTGCAGACACCAGGGGAGGAGAGGGCATGACCTTACGGAACATCCCACTGAAGTGGTCGAAGAAGCACCGCGCGCGTCTTGAGAAGGCTGCTGGCGTAGCCAAGGTCGATCTACTGTGCACAGCCCTAACGTGGCGGCTGCTGCGTACCCAGGCTCGAAGCCAGTTCAGCACCGTCGCGTTTCCTGGGGCCGCTAAAGAGGGCACCGACGATCGGGAGATGTTGCGCGTATCGCTCACCGGGCCGCAGTTGGCACAGCTTACGGAGCGAACGCTGTGGGGCACGCTGCCCATGGTCGCTGCTACCCCTGGCGAGCGCGCGGTGTACCAGCGAGCGTATGACGCGGTGGCCGCGGTGATCGATGGTGTTGACCTGTCGATTACTGACGGCGCAGCGGTGCCAGACATTGTGATCGATGCGCGGATCGCCTCGGAGTAACCGACGCTCCTGGCGGTGACTCCTTGAGGGCTTCCTGCCGAACGGACGGCCGGCGGGCGTTGGGAGAAATCTGGGAGAAGATCTTCTCCCAGCGCCATCCGGGGGCCGATCCACACCAGCTCAGACCAAGGCTCTGACCTGCACGTACTCTCGGCTGGCGAGGTATGGATCTTGCCCTGACCTTATTCGGGACGAAGAGGTCGTGGGTTCAAATCCCGCCACCCCGACAGAGAAGTACAAGGTCAGAGGCCCCCTCCCAGACGGGAGGGGGCCTCTGAGCGTTACTGAGTGACTATCTGAGTGACTACGATTCGCGATCTTGGGGCACCCGCGATGGCAGGTGCCCCGGCTTCCACGCCGATCATGGTCAGCGTTTGATGCGGGCTCGCATGGCGAGGATGGCAAGGCCCAGGAGGACGGGTTCAGCGAAGCGGCTGATCATTTCGGTATAGGTGCCGACTGTAGTGAGGTCCTGGCCGCTAGAGCGGAATACGACACTGTTCAAGACCACCCGCACCGCCTTGTCGAAGCGCTCGGGAGTGAAGCGCTGGCTAGGCGGCAAGGTAAGGTCGGGTTCAGACTTGTCGACCACCAGGGCCACGCGGCCGCCGTCGGCCGGGACGGTGCCAGTTGCGGTCTGCTTCGGCGACGAGTCGGGCAGGCCCCAACCCATCATCAGGATGATCGTCGCTATCAGGGCGAGAGCGAGCCAGCCCAGCGCGCGTGAAGCCCTCAATCCGTAGCCGGATAGCAACCAGTACGCCCACAGCAGGCCCCTTTCGCCAGCCGAGGTACCCGTGCGGTCGTGGCGACGCATCTCCATCTCGCCGTAGTAGAAGTCCGCCGCTCCCGGCTCGTTCTTGCTGTCCTCGAACGCCTTGCGCAGTTGCCGGTACAAGGCAGCCACGTCCTCCGGGTCGGGAGAACGCTCCGGATCAGGGTGATAGGGGCCGGTCCGCCACGCTCGGGACGAGGGCCGTTGTTCTATTGGCAGGACCGGCTGGTCAGCCGCCACAGCGCGCCAATGGTGTTCCTCGGCAAGGGTGCGCCGCCGTGTCCACCACATCGGGCCGGAGTGAATGCCAGCAGGAGGCCGACGAAATATGGTGCGGCCTTCCAAGCGGATCTGGTCGATGTGAAAGGCACCGAAGAACACACAGTCGGTCAAGTCCGTGTCGGTTAGTACGAGGTGAGCAGCGTCCATACCCTGGACTGATGTGACCCGAACAGGAATGGAGCGACCCGTTAGCAGGGACTCATCCAACGGCTGGTCTTCTCCATGGTCATTGCGAAATGTAAAGGGGGCAGGGTGAGATGCGACAGCCATCGGGAAGGACAAGACTGCTTGGGTCAGATCCACGGATGCGTAACGCAGACGCAGCGTCGCCGTTGACTCCCACCGGGTTCGCGTACAACGCACGGTACGTGCAGCTATCTCCAGGGTTACCGGCTCCGGAAAGATCGCCTCGGACAGGTCGAGGTGCTCGCCACATGCAAGTGGTCCGAAATTCGTTACTACGTCGAAGTGTGCCCCTATGAAGTCGACTCTCTCCGTGAACGTGGCGCCGTCGAACCGGGTGACATCGCTAAAGACGGCCCTGTGGAAACGCGTTGCGCCTTTGAATCTCGCTACGTCGAACATGGTGCTGCCACTGAAATTGGCCTCCTCGAACCCGGCCGCATGCTCAAAGGTCGCCCTGGCGAAGCCAGCGTAACGAGAAAAGATCGCCCGGTTGAAGTCCGCAGTGCCACGGACGGTTGCCTCCATGAACCCAGCGTTGCCCTCGAACGTCACTCTGTTGAAGAGGGCGTCCAGGATGAACGTTGCCGCGGCGAATTGAGCGCTTCCGCGGAAGGTTGTCCCACCAAAATAGGCGTGTCCGGTGAAGGTTGTCTGAGTGAAGTCGGCGTCACCGTTGCACGTTGTGCCGACGAACCGAGCATTTTCGCAGAAGGTCGTCGCGGCGAAGTCAGCGCTGCCATGGAATGTCGCCCCGTCGAAATTTGCTGTCCCGGAGAACGTCACTCCTTCAAAGAGAGCGTCTCCGAATTGCGCGTCGTTGAAACGGACGGCACCAAGAAGGCATTCGCCGGTGACAGAGTCACGGAGGGCATTCAGCAAGGTGTCCAGCAGCGCCTCTGTGAACGAGGTACCTCGGTGATCGATGTCGGAACCAGGAACCAGACTGTCTAGATACGCGCTGCGATGAGGCTCGCCCAAGTGGGCGAGGCACGACGTGTGGCCGGGTACATGTATGCCCCTGCATGCCACGTGATCACAGGTCGGCCACAGCTGGGATGTCGCTTGGGTGGTGCTCGTCACGCAGCGTCTCCTGCATTGCAATGCGTCAGATCACGCCTGACCAATCGGGAAGGGGCCCAGCCTATAGGCTGGGCCCCTTCCCGATTGCAGCGATCAAATCTGTGGTGGTGCCGATCGTCGCCTATCTGATTCCTTGTTGAAGATGCCATCCATGACGACCGCGCCGGTCTGGATCACAGGTCGGATCTGCTTCCGGTAGACCTCCTCAGTGACGGCCGTACCGGAGTGCCCGACAAGGCGCGAGATCTCCTCCAGCGGCACCCCTCTGTCGGAGAGCAGCGACACGAAGCTGTGCCGCAGCTCCCGCGGGGTCCACTCGTCGGCGTTGATGCCCTCGGCATCTTTGAGCGCCTGGCGGAAGGCTCGCCGGACGTTGGTCGCGTCGAGCGGCTTGCCCACGGCCGACGAGAAGACCAGGCCGTGTTCCTCCCACTTGTCGCCAGCGGCGAGCCGATCCCAGCCCTGGTCTTCGAACTGCTGCCAGAGCACATCGACGCAACGTGCCGGCAGAGCGAGCGTGCGCCGGGACTTCCGGGTCTTGGTGTCCCCACCGCGCCGGACCGAGCGCCACACCGCGATGTGCGGAAGCTGCGGCGGGTCGGCGTCCGGCTGGCCCTTCAGGAAGACGTGGTCCCAGGTGAGGGCTCGCAGTTCCTCCGTGCGGGCACCGGTCAGCAGGGCTACGACGATGTACGCGTGCATCGAGGTTCCCTCGGCCGCCTTGAGCACCGCCTCGGCCTGGGCGAAAGTGAGTGCCTTAGAAGCCGTATCTCAACCGAACCTGATCCCTTGATTTCTGCTGGTCAGGCATGGCTTCGCTCGGGTTGAGGGAGGCATGGCGACGTCTTGT